>CAIOBP010000052.1 GCA_903856295.1 uncultured Rhodospirillales bacterium
CGCGATTGTCTCCACTACCAACATCCCCTGTCACCACCCTCGTCGCCCAACCGAAGGTGGAAGATTGCCACAACAGGGGTGGCCTAATTTTGGACGCCGATCACCCCCTCAGGTGGCCGACTTTTCCACGCCGCCGCACAATATTTAGCTAACCACGCGCCCGTCGTGTAAAACCAGCCGTCTATCAGGCCATTTATCTGGTAGATTTAAGTTGACGCCCTGGGGCGGTTCTGCGATACCGCGTCTCGTGCGATGGCCAAACCGCAGGGTTCCCAGACGGTTGGTCAGACCCTAGACCAGTGGGCCCCGAGACCAGTGGGCGAGGGCGAAAGGCGACATCGTGATGACCGAACCACGGAGCGTTCCCGACGAGCTTCGGCTGATCGAGGAGGATCATGCCCTCTTCAAGCGGCTGATCGAGCGCCTTCAGGAGACTTTGAGCGCCAGTCGCCCGGCCGATGAAATCGGCGGTCGGAAGGCGGCCCTGCTCTCCCATCTCGATGCCCACATGGAGTTCGAAGAGCGGCTGATGCTGGAGCGCGGCTATCCCCTGGCGTTCAGCCACGCCCAGGAGCACAAGGGCTTTCACGATCAGGTGACGGCGGTGCTCGACGGTTTGAAAAGCGGCACCGTGACGCCGGCAAACCTGGATAAGCTGCTGCTGCGCGTCCATGACCACCACATCAAGAGTCACGATACGATCTTCTGCCGCTTCCTGGGGGACCGCTACAGTCTTCAGGAGGTCGACGAGGGGGGCGGCATCTGACTCTCAAAAGCCGCGCCGGTATCGGACACCAGCCGGCCGTGCTCGAGGACCAGCACATGGTCGGCGCCGCGCACCGTCGAGGGCCGGTGGGCGATCACCACCATGGTCAGCTGTCCGCGCAGGCGGTCGAGGGCTGCGAGGATTTGCCGTTCGCTGGCGCTGTCGAGGGCGCTGGTCGCCTCGTCCAGGATCAGCAGCGCCGGGTCGGTCAGCAGGGCGCGGGCCAGGGCCAGACGCTGGCGTTCGCCGCCGGACAGGCTGGCGCCGCGATCTCCGACCACCGTGTCCAGTCCCAGGGGCAGTTTGCGGACGAAGCCGGCCGCCGCCGCCTGTTCCAGTGCCCGCCATAGGGCCTCTTCGCCGGCCGCCGGCGCCACCGCCAGCAGATTGGTGCGAATGGTGTCGTGGAACAGAAAGCCATCCTGGGGGACGTAGCCGACCCGCCGCCGCCAGTCGCGTCGCAATGGTCCCTGAAGGGGCGCGTCGTCGATGTGGATGCTGCCTTCGGTGGGCGCGGTCAGGCCGAGCAGCAGATCGGCCAGGGTCGATTTTCCGGCGCCCGATGGTCCGATCAGCGCGGTGATCCGGCGGGCGGGGATTTCGGCGCTGATGTCGCTCAGGGCCGGGGGGCGGTCGTCGCCATGGCGATAGCCGACGGCCTCAAGGCGGATGGCGCGGGTCAGGGCCGGCGCCGGTCCGGGGCCATCCCCGGCTGGTTCAGCGGCATTTCGGAACCGCTCCAGCTGGGTGCTGGCCTTGGCATGGGCGGGCAGGGCTTGCAGCACCATGCGCCAGCCCTCCTGAACGCCCAGCAGGGTGGTGAGCAGGCGGACCAGGGCCATGATCAGCACCAGGGTATCGGCCAGCGGCAGGCCGAGCCCGCGCGTCGCCGTGACCAGGGCCAGAGCCACCGCCAGGGCCGCCCCGGTTTGGGTGAGCGCGCGGGCGGTGCCGGAGGTGCGCTGATAGGCGATCTGCGCCGCGCGCAGCGATGCCATGCGCTGGGCGAAGCCGCTCTGTCGCGGTTCTTCCAGCCCGAAGGCGCGAATGATCCGCATCCCGGCGAGATCGTCGGCCAGATCCGCCTGCAGGGCCTGCCCGGCCCCGCCAAAGGCCCGGCCCAGCGCGTGGGTGTAGCGGTCGAGCGGCCGGGCCAGCAGCGCCGCACAGGCGGCCAGGACCAGCACGCATCCGGTCATGGCCGGCGACAGCCGGGCCGCAACCACCAGCAGTACGGTAACCTGGATCGCCCAGCCGCTCAGTTTCAGCAGGAATTCGACCCCCAGGGCCGCCCGCATCACCTCGGAGGTCAGCAACTGGGTGAGGTCGGCGCCGCGCAAGCGGGCGAAAGCCTGCCACTCCATGGCGAGCAGCGCCCGGTGCAACCGTCCGCGCAGATCATCGGCATAGTCGAGGCGCAGCCGCTGGGTTGCCAGGGTGCGGCCGCGTACGATCATCGCGGCGGCTCCGACCAGCACGACATAGAGCGCCAGGGCGGCCTCAAGCTCGATGGGGCCGAGCCAGCCGGTCAGCGCCCCGCCGGGGGGGTGCGCCGAGCCGGTGACGCCGAGCAGCCCCAAGATCGGCACCAGCAGCAGCAGTCCGGCCCCTTCGGCCAGCGCCGCCACCGTTGCCGCGGCGATCACCAGACTCAACCGGGAGCCGGCAAAGCCGCTCAGGTCGCGAGTCAGGCGGAGGAACTGCCGGCCGGCCGAATCTGCATCCGGTTCAAGGAGAGTCATCGGGTTCGCCTTTATGTCCCTGGTTTATGCTGTCATCAAGCTGGGCGAGAATACGGACCAACCGCCGGTTTTCGTCGGGGGCGCGCACGGCCAAGCGCAGCCAGAGGCCGCCATCGCCGATTTTTGACGAGATCTCCTTGAGATAAATCAGATGGTCGGCCAGGAGGTGGGCGACGATTCCGCGTGGCGGCTGAAAGGCCTCGTCCAGCCTGACCACGACGAAGTTGCCGCCCCCCTCGATCACCCTGGTGGTTTGTTTCAGGGCTCTGAGTTGCGTTGCGAAGTCGGAGCGGTCACGGCGTGTTTGTTGCAGCGACTGCAACCAGGTAACGCGGTTCTTAAGGGCGATTTCCAGCAGATGCTCGGCGATCGAGCCAAGGTTCCAGATCGGCAATTCCGAGCGCAACTCGGCGGTCCAGGCGGCGTTGCAGGTGTAGGCGTAGCCAAGGCGCACTCCTGGCACGCCCATGGTCTTGCTCAGGCTGACCAGCACAAGCACATTGTCGAGTGGTGACCGCTCCAGCAAGTCGATCACCGAAGTCTCCGTCGAAAATCCCTGAAAAGATTCATCGACAATGAAGATACGCTCGGGGTGGCGCGCGGCCAGAGCGACGATATCCTCGCCGGCCATGGTCGTGCCTGTGGGGTTGTTCGGGGTCACGATGACGATGGCCTTGGCGTCCAGGCGAATGGTCTGGGCTTCCAGGGCATCGAGATCGACGGCGAAGTCGTCATGGTAGGGCACCGCGTCCGGGAATGTCCGCTGGTACTCGCCGAAGGTCGGCTGCGGAACCATGACACGTCGACCGAGGAAGCGGCGCTGGAGCAAGGGAAAGACAAAGGACAAACCGGGAAGCACAGTCGCCCGGCCCTCCCGGCACAGCAGCCACCACGCCAACTTCATATCGAGGATGACTTGGGACGAACAATAATTCTGCATCAAGGCCGGCAGATTCCGGCGCAATTCTCCATACATTGCCGGGGTCGGCCAGTGCATGTTGCGCAGGAAGTGGAAATCCAGCAGCTCCAGCGACCAGTAGCCGCCCATGGTTTCTTCAAGCAATGCCCGGCGCCGGTCCGGTTCGAAGGTGAACTCGGCGACACGCAAGTCGCAGGGATCATCGACTTCGGACCAGGGCGCGTCATTGACGAATTCAACGTAGATACGCGCCTGCCGCAGATAAATCAGGATGCCGAGAATCAACTCGTAGTAAATATTGTTGTCCATGGTATTGGCATACCACTGTAATAATCCGCGAAAGGTATCGCGGCAGAACTCGGCGGAAAATTTGTAAATGTTGAGTGTTTTGAACTTGTCGCTGAAGTCGAAATTGGCCCCCTGCAAATGGGGAGGGATCACGCTGGTCACGACGCCATCCGTAACGCTGACCACGGTACCATCCATGCCGGTGCGGTAACGATCAATCAAAGCGACATTCGGCCAGGGGGATTCGACCACCTGCCGCAGCAGTCCCGGAGAACAAACCAAGTCAGATTCGATCAAAATGATGTCATGACCATCCGGCAACTGTTCGAATGCCATGGCCAGCGACATAATATTGTTGGTGTCGCGGTAGCGGGCATTGTGGACGAATATCCAGTTTTCTTCCGGATACCGGTCTTGCAGGTGGTTGCGCAGTTCGTCGGCCCGGTAGCCGGTGACGACGAGGTGGGTATGCACGCCCAGAGCGGCAAGGTCGTCGATAATGCGGTCGATCAGCGGTTGCCCGGCGACCTCCAGCAAGGTCTTGTGCCGGTTGTCCGTCAGGGGGCGCATCCGCGCTCCGAAACCGGCTGCCAGGATCAGAGAGATTAAGATCGTTTTTCTCCGGTGCTGGACGCCAAAATGCGATTGCGGCTATGATTTCCCGGCAATAAGTGAGTTCTCACCAGATGCCCCTCGTCCCGACGTTCGATATCGCCGAGCTTGTCGCGTTGCCTGATCATCCGGTGATTCTGCGCAATCATCGCCCAGCTCTCAAGTGCGAAATGTTGCGGGAGCTGCTGGCGGCGGTCGGATTTCCCAGGCTGTCCGGCTATCGCGATGGCCGGGTTTATGACTATGCCGACATGGAGGCGGCGGAGGTTCTGGCCGCCTTCACGGCCGGGCGGCTGCGGCTTGGCATCGCCAGCAGTTATGTCACGCCCGAGGCCGATCCAGACGATGCCCTGACCGTGCCCCCTCTGGTCGATGATGGAAATCTTTTCAACCTTCACAAGGAATCATGCGGATTTCGCAAGAGTCTGGTCATCACCCAGTCGGGCGGATATTCGCGTATGCATGTCGATTCTTACGGCATGGCGGGGTGGATGTATTTGTTTCGGGGTAGGAAGGTCTGGAACCTTTGGGAGCATAGCTTTGCTCCGCTCTTCTACAATTTGACCGATGAATGGTACTTTGACGACGCCGTTGGCGATGCCCATCCGGATGCGCGCTGCCGCGCTCTTCTCGACTCGCTGCCCCGCTGGGACGGCGAAATCGGTCCCGGCGAGATGCTGTGGTTTCCCGAAGGCTGGTTGCACCGGGTGTGGACTCTGGAAGATGCTTTTGGTTACGGCGGTTCAAGCCTCCATGCCGCCCGTCTCGAGCAGGCGGTCGGCTCCTGGCTCTGGGAGAGGCGGTTGGGGTTTTCGCGTGATTTCGACTATCCTGGCTTGCTCCAGGATGCCGCTGCCCATGGATTCGACACGGAGCGCCATATAAAAATGATCGATGACACCATTACGATTTGGCGGAAGAACGGCGCATGACGTCGTCTTTCGACAAGTTTCTCGGCTGGCTGCGTTGGGGGGATCCGCTCAGGTTTCGTTCGGACCTTGAAGCCTTGTTGGACTTCAGCAGGATATTTCTGAATGAGCATGGTTTTTCATGGTGGCTCGAGTGGGGGACTCTGCTGGGCTGCGTCCGGCATCAGGCGCTGATTCCCTGGGATTACGACCTTGACGTCGGGTTGACGGCCGACAGCCTCGCGAGGTTGCGCGCGCTGATGCCCTCGGCCACCCTCCCCGACGGGTTCTGCTATCGCTGGTACGAAACAGAGGGGTATGCCCGGTTCACATTGCGCGATTCCTGGGTCGATCTAATCGGATACAGCTTCGAGGCCGATCGTGGAGTGTGGTGCCCGCAACTCCCAGACTATTATCGCAATCCTGATCTGGGCGATGAGTGCTATCCAGATCTGCCGGATATTATGGTGTTTCCCTTGGGGGTTGGGCTGATCAAGGGCGTGGAATACCCGGTTCCCCGTAACCCCGATGCCATTTTGCGCAGCGGCTATGGCAATTATCGCCGTCTCGATCCCATTCCGCTGGCCTTCAGCGCCTTGTATCATCCCCTTCAAACCGCGAGGTTTGTGCGCGAATACTCTCTTAAGCGGGATGGCGTATGACTGATGCGTCACCAAAGTTGCGCTCGTTGGTCCGTCTGGGCCGATATGTCCGGCCGTATTGGCAAGCGGTGCTGCTGCTGCTGATCGGGCAGGTGCTGGAGAGTTTGTACGAGGTCTTTTTCCGCTATAGTTTCAAATTGATTGTCGACCAGGCCATTGCGCCAATGGATTACTATCTTTTGGGGTATTTCCTGTCCGCCCTGGCGGCGGCGACCTTGATTTATGCGATTATGTCGATCGGTTGTGATTTATTGTGGGCCAAGTACGGGCTGAAGGTGCTCAACGATTTGCGCCATGATCTGTTTGTCAGTCTTCAGGGGCGCACCACCAGTTTTTTTCATGGCAAACGGACGGGGGACTTGGCGGCCCGCTTTACGGCCGACGCCTCGCGCATCGAAGACGGCGTGCTTTACGGCGTGCCGATGGGGGCGTCGGGATTGCTTCAGGTCTTGATGTCTCTTGGCTTGATTGCGCAAATCAACCTCAGCCTGTTTCTGATCGGCGCGGTCGGGCTGATTCTGAGCGTTGCGCTGCCACGGGTGGTCAATGCCCGGGCGCTCGCCGCCGGATATGGCTTCCATACCCAGGAAGGTCAACTCAGTGCTTATATTCAGGAGAACATTACCGCCCAGGCGGTGATCAAAGCTTATGGTCTGGAGAAAAAGGCGGCGGTCGACTTTCGCTATGAACTGGATCTGTTGTTGGCGGCCGGGCTGCGCTCCTACTTCTTGTCGTTTCTGTCCCAGCGGGTGCCGCATTTGCTGTTGGGGCTGGTTCACCTCGCCCTGTTTGGGATCGGCGCGACCATGGTGATGGGCGGCCGGATGTCGCTCGGGGATTTGGTCGCGTTTCAGGCTCTGTTTTTCGGGCTCAGCCAGTCGATGAACAATGTCTCCTGGCTCATTCCCTCGCTGATCGATGCGTCCGCCAGCTTACAGCGCATCATCGAGATCATGGATAGTCCTCAGGTCACCCAGGAGCGGCCGGGAACTGTGCAACTGGCACCATTAACCCGGTCGATTGTTTTCGAGAATGTCAGTTTTCGCTATGACGGCAACAGTGATGGCGTCGAGGACTTGACGGTCTCGTTGGACCGGGGCGACTTTACGGCGCTGGTCGGGCCGACCGGGGCGGGCAAGACCACCATCGCCAACCTTCTGCTGCACTTCATTGAGCCCACGGCTGGAGCAATCAAAATCGACGGCATGGATATTCGCCAGGTAACGATTTCGTCGCTGCGCAGCCAGATTGGTTTGGTCCCGCAAGAAATTATTTTGTTTCGGACCAGCATTCGTGAAAATATTCGCGCCGGGCTCTTGGGTGCCAGCGATGCGGAGATTGAGGTGGCGGCCGAGGCCGCTGGTATTCATGACTTTATTCTCGGCCTGCCCCAAGGGTATGATACGATCTATGGTCAGGCCGGGCGGCAAGTCTCCGGAGGCGAGCGGCAGCGGATCGCCTTGGCCCGTGCCCTGGTGCGCAATCCTCGAATTTTGATTCTCGATGAGGCGACGTCATCTCTCGACACGGCGGCCGAAGCCGGCATCATCGCTACGATCCGTGCTCTCAAAGGTCGTTGCACCATTCTCGCCATCACCCACCGGTTGGCTGTGGCGCGCGCCGCAGACAGAATAATGGTGCTGAAGGCCGGAAAACTGGTGGAGGATGGCTGCCACGATCAGTTGGCCGGCGCCCACGGTTTGTATACAAAACTATGGCGTGACGCGGTTCGTGACGAGGATATCTGATACCAAGTCCAGATCAATTCACCCGTTTCAATGCGGCCTTCAGAATAAGCCCGATGAACTCCTGGTGGCCCCCGGGATGATTCTGCAAGATCAGGTCGGCGCCGCCGAGTTGCTCCGGCAAAAAGAAGATGCCGCAATTGGGGTTGATTTCAAGAAGATAGGGCGTTCCCTGAGCGTCGACCCGGATGTCACAGCGGCCATATCCCGAGCCATTCAGTCCCAGGAAAAAGTCAACGGAGATCGCCTTGAGGGTTTCGTTGAGTTTGGCATCGGTGCAGTGTGATGTATCCATATCTTGGTGATCCGCCCATTTCAGCTCATAATGCTTGAATGTTTCTCCGGGCGGGAAGCGATGCTCGAGCGCATCGTAAACCACCGGCTTGAGGGGATCGTCGGCGTTTTCCACGACCAGAACCGTGTATTCACGCCCTTCGATGAACTCTTCGATCAAGACCTCGCCAAATTGCCCGATGAACCGGGCGGCTTCACGATGCAGGTCTTTTTCCGTCGTGACGCGGCTGGCTTTGGTCATGCCGATGCTGGAATAGCTGGCGGGATGCTTGACGATTACGGGGAAGCGCAGGCCTGCCGCTGCCTCGGAGATGCCGCCGGCATCCTTGGCGAAGTGATAGGCCGGGGTGGCCAGTCCAAGGCTGCGGCAGACCCGTTTCATCGTCTCCCGGCTCGGCTCGTAAAACTCCGAAGCGGCGCCGGTGAAGGGCAGGCGCAAGCGTTCCAGAGTCTCGACGACTTCGATGCCGGCATAGTCGGTGCCCCAGGCGCCATCGCACAAATTGATGAAGACATCGCGGCCGGAGTCCGCCAGTTCTTCCACCTGTCTGACCGCGCTCTCCTTGTAAAGTCCGACAATATCGACGTCGTGGCCGGAGAGATGGCGCAAAATATCAAGCTGAGCTTCCGCCTCATTGGCTGGGGCTGCTGAACCACCGTCGATTGAGGACAACACACAGAGTTTCATTGGCATGGACCGGGGGGAGTGACCGCGTTGGAACCCGGCGAACGGGGGCCGCCACATCGGGATTGTCCTGAAATTAGCCGGACATGGGTGATGTGGCTAGAAATTTCAGAGCGTTAACCGGCGCTGGCTAAAACCATATTGACTTCTCAAGCGCCGTGCGTGACCTTCCTGTGGGTTGCCGTTTGGTCATTTCGAGAAATACTGACCGGCTTGGGCCGTCAACGATAGCCGGTGGGCAGTATTCGTCATCGGACGGGAGATGTATCTGTGTTGCCTTGGCGCCTGATGTCGGCCTTGACCGCTCCTCTCAACAGGCGCGTCGTTCTGCCCGTGGTGCTGACCTCGGTGATGGCCACGCTGCTGACGGCTTTTCTGATTTTCGGTAAATTCGATCGCAGCCTATCGGAGTTTGAACTGTCCCGCTACGCCTTCCTTCTGGAGGACATCCAGGTTGTCTTCGTCCGCGATCTGGACATGGGGCTGGGTCTCGACCAGATCGGCAACGCCCAGGCGCTGCTGGAGCGGCATCTCTCCACTGGTCAGGGCATCGTGGCCCTGGTTCTGTTCGATGCCCGGGGCGCTGTGCTGGCGCGGGCGGGAGTCTGGCAGTTCGGCAGCGTGCCCGGAGCCTGGGTCGCCCGCAACGAGAGCGGCGGCAACCGCTCGTGGACGGCGGCGGCCGATGGCGATCTGGTCACGGGCATGCGCCTGTCCAACAATTTCGGCAAGACGGTCGGCGGCGTGGCGCTGGGCTATTCGCGCGCGCCGCATCAGGCCGTGCTGGTGGGGATGGCCCACAAGCTCACCGTCGCCGCGACGGTGATTTCCGCTGGCGTGGTGCTGCTGTCGTTCCTGCTGTCCAGCCTGCTGATCGCGCGCACCCAGACGGCGCTGCAAGAGCTTAAGGAGGAGTTGTCGGCCGGCGAGGATGGCGCGGAAGGCTCGGTCACCCTGCGGTTCAGGCAGGCCGCCCTGTCCGCGCTCGAAGACATCGAGGCCGCCAATACCGAGATTCTGGGCCTGACCGGGAAGGAAACAACGGATGCCGTCCGTCCGCCCTGTTGATCGCGCCAAGGCGGCGCTGACGCCGGTTCGCTGGCTGTTCGGCGTCCCGCTGGTGCTGCTGCTGGCCGCCCAGCTGCTGCTGGCCTTTTACGCCTGGGGCATATTCAAAGCCGACATGTCGCCCGAACTCGACCGTAAGGCCAGCGCCGTCGCCGACACGGTGCGGGACCGGATCGCCTATGCTTTGACGAACGGGGTGCCGTTCGAGCGCATCGAAGGCGTCGAGGGCTTTTTCGCCAAGATCCTCCAGGACAATCCCGATCTGGCGTTCCTGGTTCTGACCGGCCCGGACGGCAGCGTGGTTCACAGATACGGCACGCTCGGTGAGCAGATGCTGCGGCTGCTGCGCACCGATCTCGCCAGTCTCGATGGCCAGGATCAGGTCGCGGTCACCTCGGAGGGCGGCTACACCGTCTCCCGCGCGGCGGTGCGGTTCGAGGGCCGGCTGGTCGGAGGGGTGCATGTCGGCGTCGACCAGGGCTATCTCGACGCCAAGCTCGGCGAGATCCGCTTCGATCTTGCGACGGTCATGCTGACCTCGCTGCTGATCGCCTTCGAATTGCTGCTGTTCGTCACCACCGTCAGCCTGTCGGGACCGGTGCGGGTGATCTTTTCCCTGATCGGCGATGTCGCCCGGGGCGATTTCCGCCATGCCGCGCGCGGCGGCTTCCGCGATGAACTGGCCGCGGTCGCCGGCGTCGTCAACGGCACCGTGGACCGGGTGAACGAGGCCTATCTCACGCTCAAGCGAACGGTCGGGAGCCTGCACGCCGGCGCCCGCCGGCAGGCCGAGGAGGTACTGTCGGCCCTGCGCCTGCGCCACCAGCTTCCCGATGGCGACCAACCGCTCAGTTATCGTCAGCCGCGCCTGATTCACGTGCGGATTCTGACCTTCCTGTTCACCTTCGCCGAGATGCTGTCGCGACCGTTCATGCCGATCTATGTCGGACAGGTGGTCCAGCCGATCGACGGCATTCCCACCCAGATCCTGCTGGGGTTGCCGATCACGGTGTTCATGCTGGTGGGGGCGTTCGGCATGCCGGTGGCCGGGGCTTGGATCACCCGGATGGGCCAGCGCAACGCCTATGCCCTGGGGGCCGTGCTCAGCGCGGTCGGGCTGGCGGGAACCGGCGCCGCCATGTCGATGGCCGATCTGCTGGTGTGGCGGATTGTGTCGGCGGTCGGCTACGCCTTGATGTTCATGGCCTGCCAGACCTACCTGATCGCCAATTCGGATGAGTCCGACCGGGCGAGAAGCACGGCGGTGTTTGTCGGGGCGCTGATGGTCGCCGAGATTTGCGCCCCCGGCATCGGCGGCATTCTGGCCGACCGCATCGGCTTTCGTCTGGTGTTCGCGCTCGGGGCCACGGTGTCGGTGGTGTCGGCGGTGCTGGCGTGGCGGATCATCTACGACAACCCGGCGCGCCGTAAAGTGGTGCAGGGCACGGGCAAGGCGAGGCGGGCATTTCCGCTGCTGGTCCGCAATCCCCGCTTCGTCATTCTGATGCTCTTCGCCGGCATGCCGGCCAAGATTCTGCTGACCGGATTTCTGTACTATCTGGTGCCGCTGTTCCTGACCGAACTGGGCTCCACCCAGTCGCAGATCGGCCGGATCGCCATGGTCTGGGGCGTCGCGTCGGTGGTTCTGATGCCGGTGACCGCCAGGCTGGCCGACCGTTACGGTTGCTACAGCCTGCTGGTCGGCGGCGGCGGCATGCTGGCCGGGATCGGCTTGATCCCGCTCTTTCTCTGGCCCGATGCCACTCACGTGCTGCTGGCCGTCGCGGCGCTGGGCGTCGGGCAGGCGCTGAGCATCGCGCCGCAACTGGCGCTGGTCACCAAGATTTGCGCCCGGGAAATCGAGCTGATCGGCTCGGCGCCGGTGCTGGGGCGATACCGGCTGCTGGAGCGGACGGGGTCGGCGATCGGGCCGTTCATCGCCAGCGCCCTCGACATTTATCTCGGCGGTGCCGAGGCGATCACCGCGTTCGGGCTGTTCGGGGCGATTTCGGCGGCTATCTTCTCTCTGGCGTTCCTGGTGATGGGCGCCGCGCCCCAACCCAAGGCGGCCGTATCATGAGACTGACCGGATTGTCACGGCGGCACATGCTGCGACTGGCCACCGGCGCGGCGGCGGCGCTGGTGCCGGCCCGGAGCTTGGCCGCCGCCGGCCCCGCCGGCCCCAAGCGCGTCATGATGCTGCTGTGGCGGGGCGAAACCGCCGCCGAGAAGGGCTTTCGCGCCTATCTCGAGGCTTCGGGCGCGGATATCAGCCTGACCGTGCGCGACGCCAATCTGGAGATCGAGCGGGTCGCCGGCTTCATCGCCGAGGCCCGGGCGACCCGTCCCGACCTGATCTATACCTGGGGCACCGAGATCACCCGCGCCGTCGTCGGTCCGGCCGGCGCCGTCGATCCGCGCCTGCACATCACCGACATTCCGGTGGTGTTCAGCGTCGTGACCCATCCGGTCGGCTCGGGCATCGTGCCGCATATCGGGGCTTCGGGGCGCAACGTCACCGGCGTCAGCCACGTGGCGCCGATGGCCACCCAGGTGAAGGCCCTGATGGCCTATCGGCCGGTCGCGCGTGTCGCCTGCATCTACAACTCGATCACCAACGTTTCCGCGGTCACGGTGCGGGAATTGCGGGACCTGTGCCGGCAACAGGGGATCGAACTGGTGGCCGAGGCGTTTCCGCTGGATGAGGAGGGCCGTCCCGATGCTAGCGCGATTCCGCGTCTGCTGGCCGGGATCGCCGAGCGTAAGCCGCACTTCCTCTATCTCGGCACCGACAGCTTCATCGCCGCCAATCGCGCGGTGATCACCGATACCGCGCGGCAACTGCGCCTGCCCACCTTCGCCGCGACCGAAGTCCTGGTTCGGGAGGCCTCCGCCCTGTGCGGGCTGGTGGCGCCCTATGATGCCGTCGGCCGGCTGGCGGCGCTCAAGGTGCTGGAGGTGCTGCGGGAGGGACGTCCGGTCGGCAGCATCCCGATCGAGACCCTCAGCCGTTTCTCCTACATCGTCAACATGCGGGTGGCCGGCGAACTCGGCCTGTATCCGCCGCTGGCCGTGCTCGATTACGCCGAAATCCTGCGCTGACCGGCGCCGGCGCGGTCAGTGCCGCCTGGCCAGCCGCGAGAAAATCGCCGAGCGGGTGTTGGCGGCCGGAACGCCGAGAAGCGGCGGCGCGATGGGCAGCGCCGTCCGCCGCTCGGCGCCTCCCGACTGTTCCAAATGGGCTTCGTAGATGGCCGACGCGAAGGGCCAGTTGAGCAGGGTGTCGATCAGGACCGTCACGTGCTCGACGCGGCGGTTCTGATAATCGAGATAATAGGCGTGCTCCCAGACGTCGATGGTCAGCAGCGGCGTCACCCCGGGATGCCTGACCGGGGTGTCGGCATTGCCGGTGCGGCGCAGGGTCAGCCGGCCGCTCTCGGCGCACAGCCAGACCCAGCCGCTGCCGAACTGGCCGCTGGCGTTGGCGATCAGCCCGTCGCGGAGGGCGGGCAGGCCGCCAAAGTCGCGGGCGATGGCGGCGCCGAGCCGTCCGCCCGGAGCCTGCCCGCCGCCGGGGGTGAGGCAGCGCCAATAAAAGCTGTGATTCCAGACCTGGGCGGCATTGTTGAACAGCGCGCCGGGGAGGGCGCCGCCATGGCTGTCGCGGATGATCGGAATCAAGGCCTCTCCGGCCAGAGCGTGGCCGGAGAGCAGGCGGTTGAGGGCGGCGAGATAGCCGGTGTGATGCTGGTGATAGTGGAACTCCAGCGTGCGCGCCGAGATGGCCGGGGCCAGCGCGTTCAACGCGAAGGGCAGCGGGGGCAACAGAAACGGCGCACGCGGGCCGTGGCCGAGGTCGGGAATGGCCGGCTCACCGATTTCGCTCCGGAGCGTCGCGGCGGCCGAAGGGGCGGCGGTGGTGCCGGCTGCGGGGGGGAGCGGTGGCAGCATGGTGTGGTCTCCGAGGGTGGTTTCGTTTCGTCCGCACTCTTGCGCCTTCCCCCGCTCGAACAGGAGGCAGGCCGGCTTTTCCGGCGGAACACTGGCCGACGCGCCACCGGCGACTCTAGCGAAAGTCTCCCCGGTTTGCCACCTGTCCGGTGCTGAACCTTTCCGGGTCCGGGCCGTCCGCGCGCGGTCTCGGGCGTCGTGAGGCCGGGATGCCGTCTCAAGCGCCGTTACTGCTTTCCTCACTCCGTAATGAGCGTTATCGTGCAAAGATAATCCCGTCGTTGAAACAGCGTTCCGTGACGTCGCCATGCTTCCAGGCCAGCCGCTTGCGCCCACACATAATAAGCAAGGGAAGCATGTGCCGGCTCCGCCGTCTCTTCGCTCGCGGTTCCTGTGGTTCGCGGTTTTCTGCATGGTGCCGGGCCTGGTGGTGGCGGCGTTTCTGATCTCGGGGTCTTATGAGCGCGAGCGCGCCAAGCTCGACCGCGACATGATCCAAACCGCGCGCGCCCTGGCCCGTGCCGTCGACTACGATCTCGCCGCCTCCCAGGCCGCCTTGGAGGTTCTGGCCACCTCGCCGTTTCTGACGTCGCTCGATTTGGCCGCGTTTTACCGTCAGGCGCGGGAGGTGGCGCCGCACCATGGCGACACCCTGGTCCTTACCGACCAGAGCGGGCAGCAGGTTCTCAACCTGCTGCGGCCCCTTGGTGAGCCGCTGCCCCGTCACGTCAATCCCGAGCAGGTGCGGCATATCTTCGAAACCGGCCAGCCGGCTGTTTCCAATCTCTTCACCGGGGGGGTGCTGGGGCGCCCGCTGGTCGCCCTCGAAGTGCCGGTGTCGCGGGACGGCAAGGTTCTGTACGCCATGAGTCTCGGGGTCAGGCCGGAGCGCTTCAACCGCATCCTGGCCGAACATCAGCTGCCCGAGGGCTGGATCGCCGCCGTCTTCGACCGCTCCGGCGTCATCCTCGCTCGCACCCACGATTCGGACACCTTCATCGGCCGCAAGGGCACGCCGATCCTGGTCGAGCGCATGCAGGCCAACGACGAGGGGCTGTCGGTGAACAACACCCTCGAAGGCATTCCCGTCTACGGCGCCTTCAGCCGCTCGGCCCTGTCCCGCTGGTCGGTGGCGGTGGGCGTGCCCAGGTCGGTGCTGCTGGGAGAGCTGCGCGGGCACATCCTGTTCGTGGCCCTGGTCTCTTTCGCCCTGCTGATCGCCGGGCTGGGGCTGGCCTGGATCGCCGGCGGCCACATCGCGCGGGCGATCCAGGCGCTGATGCCGAAAGCCGCCACGGGTCCCGGCCAGACCGATCTCTGGGTCTTGCCGCAACTCAGGGTCAAGGAAACCGCCGAGGTGGCGGCGGCGCTGTGGGAGGAGCGGCGGCAGATCGAGGCGGAAACCCTGCTCGCGGCCAGTGTCTTCGAGAATACCGCCGAGGGCATCATCATCACCGACGCCGATGCCGCGATCATCATGGTCAACCGGGCGTTCAGCCAATTGACCGGCTATGCCCCGGAGGAGGTGACCGGACGGAAACCGGGCCTGCTGCGATCGGACCGGCACGACGAGGAGTTCTACCGCTCGCTTTGGACCTGCGTGCTGGAGCGCGGCAAATGGCAGGGGCAGATCTGGGACCGCCGGAAGAACGGCGAGGCGTTCGTCGCCTGGGTGACGATCACCGCGATCTATGACCGGGCCGGGCATGCCGACCGCCTGATCGTGCTGCTGAACGACGTCACCGAATTGCATGTGAAAACCGAGGAGCTGCGCTATCAGGCCCACCATGACGCGTTGACCGGCCTGCCCAACCGGACCCTGCTCCAGGACCGTCTGGCCCAGGCGGTCGAGCTGGCGCGGCGCAACGAGACCCTGGCGGCGCTGCTGTTCATCGACCTGGATCTCTTCAAAATGGTCAATGACAGCCTTGGCCACGATGTCGGCGACGCGCTGCTGATCGAAGCCGCCATCCGGCTGACCGGCTGCCTGCGCCGCTCCGATACCCTGTCCCGGCTGGGCGGCGACGAATTCGTCGCCATTCTCGGTGGCGTCACCATGCCGTCCGAGGTCGCCGAGGTGGCCGGAAAGATCGGCAGCGTTCTGTCGGCGCCGATGATGCTGGCCGGGCACGAGGTCACGGTCGGCGCCAGCATCGGCGTCGCCCTGTTTCCCCAGGATGGCGACACGGTTTCCACCCTGATGAAGAACGCCGATACCGCGATGTACCGGGCCAAGGCCGCCGGACGCGGCACCTTCCGCTTCTTCGATCCGACCATGAACGAGGCGGCGCTGGAACGGCTGCGGCTGGATGCCGCCCTGCGCCGGGCGCTGGAGCGGGACGAACTCGAACTCTTCTATCAGCCGAAGATCGATCTCGACACCCGGGCGGTGCTCGGCGTCGAGGCGCTGCTGCGCTGGCATAGCGGCGAGCGCGGTCTGGTGTCGCCGGCGGTGTTCATTCCGGTGGCGGAGGAGACCGGCGCGATCGGTCCGATCGGCGACTGGGTGATCCGCTCGGCCTGCCGGAAACTGCGCGACTGGAACGAGCGGGGGCTGGGCTGGCTGGCCGTGCAAGTTTTTTTCTGTAAATTCGCGCAGAAGACGACTTGATTCGAGGCGGGTAGTTACGCCGCCAGATTTATGTATATCTTACCAGTCATCCAGTCCTCATCGACCTCTGCGAGCAATGCTGAAACCAAGCG
>CAIOBP010000053.1 GCA_903856295.1 uncultured Rhodospirillales bacterium
ATCGCAAGGGCAAGCGGCCGCGCGAGCATCTGGAGTCGTTCGCCGGAACCCTTCAGGTCGACGCCTATGCCGGCTTCAACGCCCTGGCTGACCCCGGTCGTCCCGCCGGGCCGGTCACGCTCGCCTTCTGTTGGGCCCATATTGAGTGACGAGGAGATCGTAAAAGCGTGGGCAGCCTGGAGCACCATGGGGCTGCCCTTCGGCATCATCAGTAAGCTGCTTATCCTCACCGGTCAGCGGCGCAACGAGGTGGCGGAAATGCGCTGGCAGGATGTTGACCTGGAGCGGCGGGTTTGGACCCTGCCGCGCGAAGCGGCCAAGAACGACAAGGCGCACGAGATACCGCTGTCGCCGATGGTCATGGAGATCATGCAGAGCATTCCAATCTTTGTCGGTCAGGAGGAAGCCCCGGCACCTGCCGGCAAAAAGGGAAGCCACGCCCCTGCCAAGGGAACGCTCGTCTTCCCCGCGCAACGCGGCGGCACGGGCGCGGCGTCGGGCTTCTCTAACGCGAAGCGGCAGATGGACAAGCTGATCCTGACCGCCGAGCGCGAGGCAGAGAAAAAGCGCGGAGGCGATCCCGAACAGGTCCAACCTTTGGCAAACTGGACGCTCCACGATCTGCGGCGCACCGCTGCCAGCGGCATGGCGCGCCTCGGGTTCCAGCCGCACGTCGTCGAGAAGGTGCTGAACCATTCCACCGGCACCATCAGCGGCGTGGCGGCGGTCTACAATCGGCATGGGTATCTGGAGGAGAAGCGGCAGGCGCTTGAGGCATGGGCGCGCATGTCGAGCGGTTGCTGCGCCCGGTGGCGGCAGAGAATGTGGTGAAGCTGCGGAAGTAGTGTGCCGCCGGCAGCGCACCACCTCGGCAAATGCTGTTGACGCGGCCTTCTCCCGCCACTACGTTAGTGTAACTACAGCGGGGGCGACGTGCATTGGACATGGGATGAGACGAAGGCAGCCATCAACCTGCGTAAGCACGGCGTCTCATTTGAGTTGGCCGCACTCGCGCTTGATAGTGATCCCGGCATGCTGTCCGCTCTTGATTCGCACCCTGACGCCGACCGCTGGGATACGCTCGCAGTGATCGGCACGACCATGCTGTACATCGTGCACACATGGCCGAATCATGATCAGGAGAGCGGCCGCATCATTAGTGCGAGAAGGGCGTCGTCAAAGGAAAAGGTGCGATATGAAAACGGATAACCGACCCTTGCCTCCTGACCTACAGGCTCAATTGGACGCGCTGGAGCGGATGCCGGACAGCGAGATTGACTTCTCGGACGCTCCGGAACGACTTGACTGGTCCGGAGCCAAGCGGGGTTTGTTCTATCGGCCGATAAAGAAGCAGGTCACGGTTCGCTTTGACGCCGACGTACTTGATTGGTTCCGACACAAAGGCGAAGACGGAAAAGGATATCAGACCCGAATGAATGCGGTTCTGCGGGAATATATGCTCACACACCTCAGTGAGGGTCGGGAGCATCGGTAATACAAAGTGGGGAGTACTGGTGTGGCGTTGCGCGACACTCGCGGTATACTACCATCATATGCAAACAAACTCCCTCGAAGGCAAAATTATTCTCTGGATCGAAGATGACACGTCGCTGCGTGATTTGGTGGCGACAAGGGTATTACAAGAGCAGTGCATCATTCTGCACGCCGAGTACGGAGCCGATGGCTTGCGTTCCGCCGACGCTCAAAGGCCCGACCTGATCATGCTCGATATCCAGATGCCCGGCATGGACGGATTCGAAATCCTCACTCGTCTCAAGGCCGACGCTCAAACCAAGGATGTTCCCGTCATCATGCTTTCCAACCTGGACGATCCGGAGAGCGTGAAGAAAGCGCTGCAATTGGGCGCCCTGGACTGTGAAACAGCGTGCAAAAGTTTCCAGGCAGGCGGGGGAAACAGCGTTGAAAAGTTTCCACCTGTGACCTGTGGCAAACTCCGGCTTTTTGGCCGGAGACCCGGGAGTGGTGCGC
>CAIOBP010000054.1 GCA_903856295.1 uncultured Rhodospirillales bacterium
AGGCGGTTCAGGCTTGACCCAGGCGACATTCCGTTCTGACCAGATCGCCCCCGTGTGCACCCATGGCCGTCTCTGACGGCCATTTTTTTTGACCAGCACAGTTCTCCGGCGTTTAGATCCGGGTCGTGACCGGCGCTAACAACCCAGTGCCACCGGAGCTCGCCGTCGATCCGGGTGGTGGTTTCGTCGGAAGCGATGATGCGGGCGGCCTGGAGCTTTTTCTTGATCGCGGCCCGGGCCTCGTCGAACCCGGCTTCCATCCGGCGGAAGGCGTTGACGATCGCGCCTTGCGAGATCGTCAGGGTCGCGTCCCTGGACGTGGTGTAGGAGCGGCGGTGTCGGCGCGCTCTCCGGCTGGTCGACCGGGTTGATCAGTGAATTGCCGTGTTCGGCAAGCTGACTCCGGGATCATGCCTGACAGTCGCGATGGTTTCCAGGGTCATGTAGCGGGTCCGCTGGACGGCCCATTCGTCGTTCTGCTCCAGGAGGATGGCGCCGACCAGGCGCGTGATGGCCTCCTCGTTTGGGAAAATTCCGACGAGATCGGTGCGGCGTTTGACCTCGCCGTTGAGGCGTTCAAGCGAATTTGTGGAGTGGAGTTTCACCCAGTGATCCTTGGGAAAGGTCATGTAGGCGAGAACGTCGGCTTCAGCCTCGTCCATCAGGGCGGCGAGCTTCGGCACCTTGGGGCGGATTTGATCGGCGACTTGGCGCCACTGGGCTTTGGCCGCTTCAGCGCTGTCCTGGGCGAAGGCGGTGCCGATGAAGGCCGAGACGACGCGCCGGCCCTGTTTGTCGGCATGGGCGAGGACGTTGCGCATGAAATGGACCCGGCACCGCTGCCAGGAGGCGTTGAACACCCGGGAAACCGCGCCCTTGATGCCGGAATGGTCGTCCGAGATCACCAATTTGACCCCGCGCAGGCCACGCCGGGCCAGCGAGCGCAGGAAATCGACCCAAAAGGTCTCGGCTTCCGAGGCCCCGACGCTCATGCCCAGCACCTCGCGCCGGCCGTCACCGTTGACGCCGATGGCGATGATCACCGCCACCGAGACCACCCGGCCATCCCGGCGTACCTTGACGTAGGTGGCGTCGAGCCAGACGTAGGGCCAATCGCCCTCCAGCGGTCGGTTGAAAAAACTGGATACCTTGCCGTCGATCTCGGCACACAGCCGCGACACTTGGCTCTTGGAAATGCCGGTCATACCCATGGCCTTGACCAGATCATCGACCGAGCGAGTCGATACGCCCTGGACATAGGCCTCCTGGACGACGGCGGTCAGCGCTTTCTCGGCCATACGACGGGGTTCCAGAAAGCCAGGAAAGTAACTGCCCTTGCGTAGTTTCGGAATGCGCAGCTCGACCGTACCGCAGCGGGTTTCCCAGTCCCGATCGCGGTAACCGTTGCGCTGAACCCGCCGATCAGGGCTGCGCTCGCCAAGTGAGGCGCCAGCAAGGCTTTCCACTTCCAGGTCCATCAGCCGCTGGGCGGCAAAGCTGATCATCTCGCGCAGCAGGTCGGCATCAGGGGTCTTTTCCAGAGTCGCACGAAGCGCCATCATGTCGTCGGTCATCGTCAGGTCCTCGGTTATGGTTGCGTGGTTCGACGACCAAACCCTACCCGAGACCTACGATGACCACCGCTATGGATAACCGGCCTGCCGCCGCCAGACTCGTGGCGGTCGCGGCGGCAGGCCGGTTATCCACAGCTCCTACACCACTCCAGGGGACCAGGCCGATCGTCAGCCCGAACAACTCCCGCGCCACCCGAGCCAGACGCTCGAAGCCGACATGGTGGCTGTGGTGGAGATAGAGCAACACCGAGCGGATGCCCGGCCCGAACGGCGTGCCCGGTGGCATGCCGGCCGGAGCCTCGGCCCGGTAACGCCGGCCACACCCGCCGCACCGGCCGCCGAACAACTCGATCCGCGTCACGGCCGGGCGGATCGTCGGCAAGTCGATATGGTCGTAGCGGTGACGGCAGGATTGCCGGGCCCCCGAAACATCCAGCCCGCAATGGGGACAGGTTGCGGCCAACCGGCGCTCGGTCTTGTCCGGGTCCTCGGCAAGCGGTCGGGAAACCCCAGGCCGCGACGGGCGAGGTTTGCGCCGGCGGGTGGTGTCGCGCTTGCGATTCCGACGGCCCGGGCCGCCCTGCGAAGGCGGCGTGTGCGAGTTCGACGACGTCTTGCGCGGTTTCCCGAGAGCCGCTTCCAGCTCCGCGATCCGGGCCGCCAGACGCTCAATCAATGCATTCTGCTCATCAAGCAGGCGGTCCTTCTCGGCGTCGGTCAGGCGATAGCGCGGCGGGCGATTCATCGAATCCTTGAATCGTACCCAGCCCGCCTTGGCAAGCCTTTTTCCAACCCCGTGAACAGTTACCACATACCCACAGGCACAACCACAACAGGAAGGTTTAGATTTGATTGCAGGAAAGAAGGTGGTAGTCTCGGAACGTGCTCCACCCGCTACGCGGCTGATCGGCACTCAGGCACCCGGCGGGAC
>CAIOBP010000055.1 GCA_903856295.1 uncultured Rhodospirillales bacterium
CTCCGTTGATGACGCTGCCCCGTGGTCGCCCCAAACCCGATGGCGGGCACGGCCATGTCGTCGATTACCATCTCGTCATTCATTCGCTGAAGCGCAAGCCGATGGCCCTGCTCGATCTGGTCTACCGCGACCAGCTCTTTCCCCTGCAAGTCTACGCCCGGACCTTCGAGTTCCTGCTGAGCCGGCTGGACCCGCGGCCTGCCTGCAAAATCATGTTGGGTCTGCTGGACTTGGCCCATGACAAGGCATGCGAGGCGGAACTCGCCGATCTGCTTGCCATTGATCTCGACCAGGGCCAGGTCCCGGACCTCGCCGTGCTGAGCACCCTGTTCGGCCCCAGCGACGGTGCCGTGCCCAATGCCACCGTCGTCGTGGTCACACCGCTCGCCTCCTATGAAGAGCTCGGCACCGTCCGTGCCCCGCAATCCAGCACCGACGCCATGGGAGCCGCACTATGACCATTAGCGACAGCACCTCCGCCAAGCCATCTGACCCTATCGATATCGGCCGCGTCACGCTCATGCTGGGCGAACTCAAACTGCCGGCGATCAAGGCCGTTTGGCAGGAGATTGCCGCCCGCGCCGACAAGGAAGGTTGGCCTGCCGCGCGCTTCCTTGCCGCCCTGGCCGAGCACGAAATCGCCGAACGGACCCGCAGAAGGTTCGAGCGCCATCTTGACGAGGCCCGCCTGCCTCCCGGCAAAACCCTCGCTACCTTCGACTTCACCGCCGTGCCCATGGTCAGCAAAGCCCAGGTCATGGCGCTCGCCGCCGGCGACAGTTGGCTCGAAAAGGGAGCCAATCTGATTTTGTTCGGCCCACCCGGCGGCGGTAAAAGTCATTTATCGGCCGCTCTCGGTCTTGCCCTGATCGAAAATGGCTGGCGTGTCCTGTTTACCCGTACAACTGACCTCGTTCAAAAACTTCAGATCGCCAGAAGTGAGCTCCAACTGGAAAGCGCCTTGGCAAAGCTGGACAAATATCACCTCCTGATCCTCGACGACTTTGCCTACGTCACAAAAGACCAAGCCGAAACCAGCGTTCTCTTCGAGCTGATCGGCGCCCGCTACGAACGGCGTTCCATCCTGATCACCGCCAACCAGCCCTTCGGCGAATGGGGAAAAATCTTCCCCGATCAAGCCATGACACTGGCAGCCGTTGATCGGCTCGTCCATCATGCCACCATTCTTGAAATGAATGTCGAAAGCTACCGAAGGCGAGCCGCTATCGAACGAAGGCAAGGCCCAGGCCGACCGCCATCCCGCGCGACAACCAAAAACTCATCCTGATTGTCGCTCAGCGTCAATCAGCGTAAGAATCAATTTTGCTTGACTTCGTGTCGCTGAGCGACAATCATAACCACATCGCGACCGTGAGTTATCACTCAGATTGTCGCTCTAATCTCATCTAGATTGTCGCGCGACATTTTGCGCGTCATGTGAGGCGTGCGTTGCCATGCATTAACGCGATTATGGGCTATTCCGTGAACATCGACGGCCAGTGTGCGCCCTGTCAATCAGCCAACTCTTTTCCCCTAACACCCGTTATCCCCTGTCCGAAGCCATAAAGCACGAAATGCAGATTTCGACGTTACTGCCCTTTTTTCGGAAACTGGATGATTCAACAGCTCGTTGCCGTCGCCTGATCCGGAAACAGCCCCGGCATCCAAGAAGCAGCCAATGTCGCCGGGAAGGCAAGGCGCAACGGGGCGCGTGAGCTGTCCGCAACGAGAACGCCTCGCTCCTGAAGCAGAGCAACGGTTCGCCGGGCATGCCGGTCGCTGGCACCGAGAAGAGACGGAATCTCACTCCGGGGCAGTTCGCCGCGATACAGCACGGCCTCCAGAATCTGCCCGGCCTTTGGGGCCAAGTCTCCGCGTCGGGTTTCTTCCTCGCACCACAGTAGGATACGCGCGCGCAGGCGCGTCGGTTCGACGAGCTGTTCCATAAAGGATATCTGATCGAGGCAACGTTCCAGGAAGAAGCGCGTGAATGCGGCCAGGGCTTCCTCGCTCAAAGTCCCGCGCCCGTCGAGATCATTTCGCCGCCACAGGTCGCAGCTCGCGAGGTGCCCCTTGTAGTCGGCTTCGCTGCGGGCCAAGCCGCGCGCGATCGACCACACGCCTCCCGTTTCCAGGGGATCGCGCAGCATGGCGTAGGACATCAACCGGGCTACCCGCCCGTTTCCGTCGAAGAACGGGTGAATCCAGAGCAGCCGATGATGGGCGGCGGCGGCGGCGAGGATCGTCTCCGCCCGGCCCAGCCGGCCATAGACCCGCTCGAATTCGCACAGGAACCGGGGAACTGCCCCCGGGCTGACCGGGATATGGCGCCCGACCATGACATCGGAGGTGCGAAGTTGGCCGCCGATTACGGTAGCCACGGCTCCCGTTTCCGGATCATCAATCCGGCGCAGTTCGTCGGGCAGCAGTTCGACGAAGCGCTGGTGAATCTCCCGGATGCCCGCCTCGCTTGTGGCTCGGTCGCGTATACCGCCCTCATCAATCCACTTCTGGACCGCGATATGGGCCTTGGCTTCAAGTTGCAGGTTCCGCTTTTTCGGATCGGCGCTGTAGTCATTCTTCAGGGCACGTTCGATGTCCACCGGATGGGTGTCATGGCCTTCGATCAGGTTGCTGTAGTAGCAGTTCATCGCCCGGACCAGGTTGGCCAGCGCCACCAGAACGCCGGTCGGCAGCGACCGACGGAATCCGGCCGACTTGGCCGCTAGCTCAACCGCCAGATCGGTCAGCGCCGGCCGATGCCGTGAGTCCTCCGAGAGGAACAGAGGCAGCATCAGACCGAGAGTTTCGCCGCGGTCCGTGGCCGTCGGTATGGCCGTTTTCGTGTCAGGTTCAGAGGTTTTCATGTGCGCGTGATATCATGGCCTTAGGAAAAGTAGAAGGCCCCTATAGGTCAAGGCCATGGCCGCTTCTATGGCCGCTTTATAGCTGGTGGTGCCCTTGAGCAAGGTAGGAGCGCTGAACGGTCGGTAGGTTTACATGGGTGGTCATGTCAAGGCGTGCTGATATGACGCCATGAGACCATGAGACCATATGCCCATGACCGAACACATTCATGTTACTCGGACTGATCGGCGAGACGGGGCTTGCCGTGCTTCTGAAAAAAGTCGTTCAGGGCCTCGCTCATGAGGCTCTGCTGGCTGCGGTCCATATCCAGCGCCATTTGCTTGACCATTTTGAGAACGGCCGGATCGACGTAGACGTTGATCTGCCGCATCCCGACCCGGCTCGGTGCCCGCTTGCCGGTCAAGGCACCGTCCGGAGCCACAGCTGCCACAGGAGCGGCGGCCTGGAGTGTCGGGAGCGCCGCCGGTTCGGCTTGCGCAGCGGAACGTCGGGCCAGGGCATCAGCGATGGTGGGTTTTTTGGGCGCCATGGTAGCCTCCTGTCAAAGTCTCATGCTGTTGTGAGGTTATGCCGTAATGCTGTCACACGCCCATGCGCGCAAGAATGACCTCGCCGAGTGCATTGGCTTCGGCCGCCGCCTTGCTGTTTGGCGCAAATTCCTGCACCGTTTGACCGGCGGCGATGGCATCGCCGAAGTCCGCACGCAGAGAGAGCACGGCTGGGCTGATGTCGGTAGCTGCGTCGGCCAGGGCCTGGATCACTTCCAGCGCCTGCCGGCTGTTCGGCCGGGCGGCGTTGACAACTACCACTGGGCGTTTGCCCGCGAGCTTCGCCATGTCGATGGTGGTGGCAATAGCGGCGACGTCGAGCACACCCGGACGGCACGGGATAACCAGTATGTCGGCGGCGCGCGCGGCGGCCAGTGCAGGGGCCTCAGCATGGGGCGCGGTGTCGATAATCACGAGATCGGCGATCTGTCGCGCGTCGGTGATAGCTTTGGCTAATCGCGAGGATGGTACGGCTTCGACGATCAGATCGTCGGCCGCGCGAAGATCACGGAAAGTCGTCGCCGACGCCTGTGGATCCAGGTCGATGATAACGACGGATTTTCCGGTGGCTAGGGCATGGCCGGCCAGTGCCAGGGCGACAGTCGTTTTGCCCGCCCCGCCTTTTTGTGATGTCACCGCAACAACCTTGCTCATGGTTATGCCCTCATGCTGTTGTGAGCCAATGGTCGCGTTATATCATGCTGTCACAGTGGTTGGATAGCAGAGCGCCATCATGTCATGCTGTCATGGTCCCGCGACACCTTGCTGTGATGTCGGAACCAGTCTGCTCGATCAGACTAGACGGAGTTGCTTTTCGAGAATCGGTGGCCGGGAGTGGTGTAGGGTCAGGCCTGTGTCAGATATATCGACCCTAGCGTCTGGATAGACTGCCAGCGCTTCTTTCAGCGGGATGAGGAAACGGGGCTTGAAATGCCAAATCTGGGCATATCCGGCGCCAAACTGATGATGCAGCGCAGCCCACGACAACTGCGCTGGCTGCCTTGGCGAGATGGCGTGTAGTCGATAAGCTAGCCAGACATAAATGTCGATCGCCATTGATGTGTTGGCGATGTGCCGCAAGGCTGGCTCGGCAATCGGCACGGGATGGTCCTTGAGAGCTTGATAGAAGGTATCGGACAGACGGACAGTATCTTCCCAGAGCCTCGGCTGACCGTCATCCTCACTGAACCGGATGCCGCCCTTTACGATGGAATCCTTGCAGTGTTGGATGGCTCCGTTATTCTTCCAGATAAAAGTGAGGTTGCAGGCTGAGATTCTGTCGGCTTGATCTCGGACGTCGCGGTACTGCTTGCCGCCGGTAGCGACGCCCATACGCCGAAGCCATGCAGCCATATTGCTGCCCAACTCAACCTCTGGGCTACTGCTACGGACAGCCTGAGTTTGCAGATAAAGCAGGATCAGTCGTGCTCGGCTACCGTAGGGTACGCCTAAGGTGATGACCGCACCGTTTTTGTCAGGTATCTGGCCTGGTGCGACCACGAGACTCACGTTGTGGCCGCGATGTTCCCAGATAGCACCGTCATCCAACTTCCGGTGAGGGAGAGCGGTGAGGCAGAATCCAGTGTAGGTGATCCCGAGAGCTGGATCATGCTCTTCGAGCATCGCGGCAGCACCATCAATTAAGTGCCGCTCGTCAACGGGAAGTAATTGGCGAGCACCGTCCCGACCGTGTTTGATGATTAGATCATGGATGGAGGCCATTGCGGCTTTCTCTGCCGGTGGTGCTTGCGGACTGATCTAAAGCTAAATCTGGGGCACTGTCAAATCGTACTTTTGCGAGGGAGCTAGTAGACAGCTATTAGATTCTAACTAGTAGTATATCTCGCAAGAGTACGGTGGAAAACCCGATTCGATCCGAGTCGGCCTCACAAGAGTACGAAATATCCTCGCAAGAGTACGGTGAGTAACTCCAGGCCTGTGGGTAAGCCGGTAATACTTATCGGGTCGAATCGACCATCGTACTTTTGCGAGGCGCCTGGATGCGGGAATCGAGTCGCGTTTGAACAGGGAAGCTTCCGATGTCCTCAATTCATGGCCATCGTACTGTTGTGAGGGGCGCCTCGCAAAAGTACGATGAGCGCTGTTTGCCGGAGGGCTATCGTGATGCCTGCCTCTGCGCGCGGAGCCTATCGGCAACTGTGGATGTCAATTTATCATGCCAGTGGTCAACGGATTCTGAGCTCATACCTCTCCGGTGTGCTCAGAGAGTCGATCCAACGCGCCGGGATAATTGCCGGCCGCACCGGTTCCCAGTCAGAATACGGCCAGTCCAACAGACAAAGGGCCTCCGGCAGCAAGAGTGCCGCCCGCAATCCGCGGGCGTGGGGGCCGACCCCGGACTCAAAGAAATCCGGTTCTACGACCAATCGTCTCACCTCTTCTTGATATCTGGTGGTTGCAGCGGTTCCGTTGCTGGAGTTAGTCTTTACTCTCCATCTCGAGAAATTTCCATGTCCACAGATGTTTTCGGCGATAGCGCGACCGCCGGCGCGGGCGTCACTGGTAGTGCCAACCCGCCCGAAAATCTTTGTCCTCATGATTTCTTCAAAGTTGTTTGCCGCGTCGGCCTCCCACGCCTCTCTAAGTTGTCCCAAGGTCTGCACCCCAACGACGAGGCCGACACCCTTCGATCTCCCGAACTCTACCAGAGCTTTTATCGAATCTCCCTTTACAGCAATGGTCCGTAGCTCATCGAGTACAAAGATTACTCGGCGGGTCCGTGATTCATTAAGTACAGGCGATTGCACGATGCTAGTCATTAGCCGCAGAACTGACCCGATCCAAGCCGCAGACATGGCCGCGAACTGTCCTGACCGGCCGAGAATAATGCTCCGGGCCATGCCGTATTGGTCACCGGACAACAGCCAGCGCCGCAAAGATAGCCGTCTCGATGCCGGAACATCGCCCCAGGCCAAAGACAAGGGTTTAGTAAGTTTGACCACCGTAGCGCGAAAACTATTTATATAGCTGCCAGAAGTTCGGTTGGCATTTCCTTCCTCATCGAGTGCGATATATGACTTGGCTTCGGGAAAATGCGTCTCTATCCAGTCGTGCAAATTGCGGTCAGACATCGTCACCGCATCGTGTAGCTCGCGCCACCCCCAGCTTCGGCCGAGAGTTTTCTGCAAGCCGACGATCACGCCTTGTAGAATCAGCCGCGCCCCGTCTGCCCACTGGGGCTCACGGGAATCGGCTATGACGCGGTCGGCGAGTTCGGCGGCGTCTTGGAATCCCGACACATCACCCGCAATATCCCAGGCCATCGCCTGGGGGGTGCCATGGGGCCCGGGCAGCCCGCGATCGTCATGGGGAGCTAGGAGATAGTAGTCCTCGTCCGGCCACCTGCTGATAAAGTCCCCCTTACCGGCATCAAGCACCACCAGCCGTGTTACCGGTCGGGCCAGCCATTGTGCCATCAGCCATTCGAGAATTTGGCTCTTGCCAGATCCGGGGGCGCCGACCAGCAGAATGCCTTGAACCTCATATTCCGAGGGCAGCGGTACACCGGGCGCCAGATTGAGCTTGCTGCCGTCGGTTCCGATCTCTCGTGAGAGCATTTGTGCCGCCACAGTCCGGCCCTCAGGCGGGAGGACCAACCGTCGCCCGTCGATCTGTCGTTCTCCTAGCCGTAGCCGCCAGCCGCAGCGAGGAAGCAGCGCCAGATAGGTGGCTAAAAAGACCACGATACCGGCGCCGGCCATTAGCTGCAGACGGAGCGAGACCGCCTGGCGCAGACCGCTCTGGTCAAAGGCCCCTGTCCAGTCTGCCCAGCTCGGGGCTCCAGGCGTCATGGTATCTGTCAGCACTTTGATCATCGTCTCCCAAGGAACGACAGCCGAGTCGGACATCGGCGGCAGCACGCCGAAGCCTACGGCGAATGTTGCGGCTGTAGCGGTCAGGCCGGTGGCTAGACTTGCAAGTAGGGGTTCTAGGCTCAAACCCTCGAAATTTCCAGACTCGTTTATAATCAATCGGTTGCTGTAAATTTGATGGTCGCGTGCCGTAGCCGGTCAGTCTTTCCAGAAGCCGTCGAACCGATTTGGGGCGAGCTGGGTGTAGAGGA
>CAIOBP010000056.1 GCA_903856295.1 uncultured Rhodospirillales bacterium
AGCTGATGCCATCGAACGCGGCAACACTCAGAGCCTCGCTGCCGCCAGCACCACTGCTGGCCACATACTGCAACTTACCCAAATCAGACGCCGCCACCCGCACCACGCCCTGAGCCTGCTCGGACGCCGAAGCAAGGTTGGTGGCGCCGTTGAGCGCGATCGCGCCCAACCCGGCGGGATCACCGAACTGATACTGGGTGATGACGTCCTGATCGCCATCGCTGACGCTGAACAGCGTCGACAGCGCCACCGACTGTCCCTTGGCCAGGGTGCCGGGAGCGGAGCTTGTAACCACCGGCGCGTGATTGCCGCTGCTGACCATCGATACGCTGGCGGTGTTGCTCCAGCTGGTGCCATCGGAGGCGGCGACGGTCAGGGACTCGGTGCCGCCGGCGGCGCTGCTGGCCGTGTAGCGCAGCTTGCCCAGATCCGAGGCGGCGACCCGGACGATGCCCTGGGCCTGCTCGGACGACGAGGCGAGGTTGGTGGCGCCGTTGAGCGCGATCGCACCCAAACCGGCGGGATCGCCGAACTGGTACTGGGTGATGACGTCCTGATCGCCATCGCTGACGCTGAACAGCGTCGACAGCGCCACCGACTGTCCCTTGGCCAGGGTGCCGGGAGCGCTGGTCACGACCACCGGGACATGGTTGCCGCTGTTGACCATCGACACGGTCGCGGCAGTGCCCCAATCGATCCCGTCATACGCTGAAATACTGAGCGACTCGGTGCCGCCGGCGGCGCTGCTGGCCGTGTAGCGCAGCTTGCCCAGATCCGAGGCGGCAACCCGGACGATGCCCTGAGCCTGCTCGGACGACGAGGCGAGATTGGTGGCGCCGTTGAGCGCAATCGTGCCCAAACCGACGGGATCACCGAACTGGTACTGGGTGATGGCGTCCTGATCGCCATCGCTGACGCTGAACAGCGACGACAGCGCCACCGACTGTCCCTTGGCCAGGGTGCCGGGCGCAGTGGTCAGAACCACCGGGGCCTGATTGGCGGTAACGTTGATGTTGATGGTCGCGGAGTTCGACCAGTCGATACCATCATTGACGTAAACCCAGAGCGACTTGGCGCCCGCCGCTCCGGCGGCGACAGTCACTTTCGCCAGATCCGCAGTATTGAAGCCATAGCTGTCATTATGACACCAGTCATAGAAATTGTTGGCGCCATTAAGCTGGAGACAGTGGTTGGGATCATTGACGATGAAACAATCAACAGTATCACCATCAGGATCACTGACTTTGAAAAGGCTGGATAGCGCCACGGACGTCCCAGCCCGCATGGTATTGGTGCTGCCGGTAACAACCGACGGACGATTTGTGGTCAGGCTGATTTTGCAATCGCCCCAATATTGGCCATCGGACGCGGAAACCGTCAGGGTTTCTGTGACATGACTGCCGCCACCGACATAATTAATCTTGCCGATGTCGGCGGCGTTGATGATCGCGATGCCCTGCTGCTGCTCGCTGGCGCTGGCCAGATTGGTCGCGCCATTCAAATCGATCGAGCCCGCTCCCGCAGGGTCGGTGATCTTGTATTGGCTAATCGGCAAATTCAGCGTGTCGGAGACCGTGAACAGCGAGGACAGCGCCACCGCCTGCCCCGGTTGCAAACTCGTTGACCGGCTGGTGAGCAGCGGTCCCCGGGCATCGGCATTGAAATGGATCGAGGTGTAGGCGCACCAATTGGCATTGTCACATGCCGCGACCTGGAGCCAATGGTCGCCGGCTGTGTCGACGGAATAGGTCAGCTTCGACAAATTGGCAGTATCGAAACAATACCACCCAGAAGATTCAGAGCTTGCCATATAGTTAGTGACGCCGTTCATATGGATACTGTGGCTATAATCCAGTATCTTGACATAATTGATTGGATCATTATCCGGGTCTGTAATCGAGATCACACTGGCAAGCGAAATCTCCGTCTTTGAATAGACCTGGGCGGCGAGCGCCGTGACCACCGGGGCCTTGTTCTGACCATTGATGGTAACGGAGGCGACGTTGCTCCACTGAATGCCATCGCTGGCCGAGACCGCAACGGTGTGGTCACCAGTATAGACATAATACTGAAGCTTCGAGAGATCGCTGGCTTTGATCCGGTATATCCCCTGGGCCTGCTCGCTGGAATTCGACAGCACATCAAGATTGTACCAGGTGAAGTAGCCATTATGGCTGGTATCTTCGAAGCGATACTCGGTGATCGGATTGCCGCTGCTGTCATTGACTGAGAAAAGGCTCGAGGCGTCGACATAGTACCCTGCGTGAATTGGCCGCGACCGCGCGGTCACCACCGCCGCCGGGTCCTTCCAGTTGGCGACATCGGCGGTGTCAACGCCCCAGTGCTGGCCATCGAAGGCGGAAATCACCAGGGTTTCCCGGCTCGCGCTGGCCGAGGCCTGATAGGTGATCTTGCCAAGGTCGGCCGCCGCGAAACGATAGATGCCGTTGGCCTGCTCGGCGGCGGAGGCGAGGTTCGCTGCGCCATTGAGATTGATGCCACCACTTCCCGTTGGATCACGCACCTGATACTGAGTGATCGTCAAACCAGCGAGATCTGCAACGGAGAACAGGCTTGAAAGAGCGATCGACTGACCGATATGCACCGCTTGAGTGTGACCCGTGACATCAGGCGGCTGATAGGCGACCGGCCCGTCATGCGCGGCACCCGAGCTATCCGACAGCCGGTAAATGACAATCGTGCTGTCGTCGGCCCAGCCGGTGGCCGCGTCCACCGAGTGCTCGCCCTGGATCACGATATCGGCGGGATCGCCATTGTCCGGCGCCGGACCGCTGTTGTCGACCCAGAGCGCGTTGTGACCGGAGCCCGAGGTCACGGTGGCGATGTGCCCGCCACCGCCCTGCCAGCCCATTTCGACGATGTCGCCGGCTTGCAGCAGCGCCCGCCAGTCGCCGGTCTGCTTGCCGCCATTGAAAACGATCTGCCACTGGCCGTTGCCGGTGATCTCGGTGGTGTCGAGCCACGCGCTTTCTTCGGGCAGAGAGGCGCCGGCGGCGGCGGCGATATTGCTGGTCAGCACCCAGCAGCCGCAATTGTCCCAAACCTTGCCGATGAAGGTCTTGGCGATCGCCGCCACTTCCGCCGCCGTCGCCTTGTTCGGCGTCGGATCGACATAGTCGGTGCGGGTGACGAAATCCACGTCTCCGGCGTGGGTCCAGCTGGTGTCGAGCCAGCCGTTCCAATAGGTGGCGTTGGCGGCGTTGCTGGTATAAACGCTGAGATAGGTGCTGCGATATTGCTGATCCGAGCTCGTGAACTCGAATGAACTCAGGGCAGCGCCGTTATCCCGGGAAACATACTGCCCATTCTTGTAGTCGAATGTCAAACACGTATAGCCGTAATTATACTGATTCCCGGCACTGATCTTCCCATAATCGCATGAGAAGTACCCATAATCATAGGTCTCCGCCCCGCCATAGTTATCGCGGTCATAGGCCCTGACCACCAGGCTTTTGGGCAAACCGCCGCTGGCATCGATTGTGAACAGGGAGGACAGGCTGTAGGTCTGGTGGCCGGTCGAAACGACACTGCCTTCGTTGAAAGAAATCTGTGCCATGGTCCGTCTCCCATTCACGAGACGCCTTCTGCGTCTGGAATCTGGGGCTGGCGCCTTCGCGGCTTCTGGCCGACGTGACAAGGCTCCCGATATCCCACACTAAACGTATGGGCATCGGCCAAGCAGTGACGGTGATCACTCCCCCGTCAAAAAAGCCCGCCGCCGTCTTGAGGCGGGATTGTTTCGGCGCGTGAGCCGTCGCGCCCGGGCACGACAAAAGGCGGGGCGCCGGTCAGGCCGACCGGCGCCCCGCTCACTCGCAAACAATATCCCGATAAAATATAGTATTTATTGTTTTGTGTCGTCAACGGCCCCGGAGCTGACAATGAACTCGTCACTGTCCTGGATATCCTGCTCCAGGGAACGCCGCACCTCCATGAAGATGTCGCGCAGGGAAACAATGCCGATCACCTTGCCGTCCTCGACCACCGGCACATGACGATAGCCGTTTTTCTGCATCAGGTTCATCGCCTCGACCAGCGGCGCTTCGGGAGGCATCACCTTCGGGTTCTTGGTCATGATGTCAACCAAGCTGGTATTCACCGGATTCCGGCCGATCGCCACCACCCGGAAGTTGATGTCGCGCTCGGTGACGATGCCCAACAACTCATCCCCGGCCTGAACCAGAATGGCGCCGACCTGACATTCCAGCATCTTGCGCGCGGCCAGGGACGCCGTGGCATCGCCGGGCAGAGACACCAGCTTGCCGACATTAATGAGGTCGCACAACATCTTGCGATGGGGCATGTCTTGTCTCCTTGGCTTCGTGACCGGCGCGGACCGCGGCCCGCCTCCCCATGGTTTGTAACCGAAGTCGCGAACCATGCCACCTAACATTTTTGCGTTGGCCCGTGTATGCTCCGCCGCCCGAAGAAGCCCAGGAGCGCCCGCCCATGCCGTCTTTGCTTTCGATCGTGGTCTCCACCTACAACTGGCCCCAGGCGCTGGAGGTGGTGCTGCAGTCGCTGGAACGCCAGACCGACCGCGGCTTCGAGGTGGTGATCGCCGACGACGGCTCAAAAGAGGAAACCGTGGCGCTGATCCGCCGCTATCAGGCCCGCTTTCCGGTACCGCTCAAGCATGCCTGGCAGGAGGATCGGGGCTACCGCCTCGCCGCCGGCCGCAACCGCGCCATCGAGGCCGCCAGCGGCGACTACATCGTGATCATGGACGGCGACTGCTTCGTGCTCCCCGACTTCGTGGCCACCCACCGGCGCTTGGCCGAACCGGGTTGGTTCGTCTCGGGCAAACGCTCCTACCTGCGGCCGGGCATCTCGGAGCGCATTCTCGGCGGACAGCCCTGCCTGGGCATGAGCAACCGGGCGGTGTGGTTCGCTCGTTCCCTGCTCAACCAGTGCACCCGCCCCGCCGAATTCATCACCCTCGGCGAAGGCGCCTTCCGCAAGAAACAGCCCACCGAATGGAAAAAGGCCCAGACCTGCAATCTCGCGGTCTGGCGCTCGGACTGCCTGCGCATCAACGGCTTCGACGAACGCTATGTCGGCCACGGGCTCGAGGATTCCGATTTCGTGCTGCGACTGATCCGCAGCGGCGCCCGCCGCAAACTCGGCAACAACGCCTCGCTGGTGCTGCACCTCAATCACGAACGCCGCAACCGCCCGCCCGAGTCGAAGAACGCCGAACTGTTCGCCGCCCTTGAGGCCGGAACCGCCTTCCGCGCCGGCTTGGGACTCGACGAAACGGGGTCTGGGGCCGTCGGCCCCAGTGGGGCTCAGGGGCGGAGCCCCTGACCATCGGAGACCCAGGGGCTCCGCCCCTGGACCCCGCCAAAGGCCGGCGGCCTTTGGAAACCGGGATTTTTTAGAAGTAACCGTAGGCGGCGGCGCGCTCCCACCAGGGGAGCGCCTCGGCGACCGTCCAGGCCGGGCCGTGGCCGCTGTAGAGCTTGGCCGCCGGGTCCAACTCCTTGAGCAGACGGCTGATCGAGGCGCTGAGCGTGCGCCCGTTCCCCCCCGGCAGATCGGTGCGCCCGACCCCCTGGTTGAACAGCGTGTCGCCGGTAAACACGAAGCCATCGAAAATATAGCACACCCCGCCCGGCGTATGACCGGGAGTGAACAGCACCTTCACCTCGAAGCCTTCGAAGGGCAGCACCGGTTCGCCCTCGAAATACTCGACCGCTTTCGGCCCCTGAATGCGCCGCTGCATCAAGGCTCCGGCCCAGTTGGCCACACCGTCGATGATCGGACGCTCCTCCCGGTGGGCGCGGCAGCCGACGCCGGTCGCGGCCTGAACGTCATGAACGCCGCCGAGATGATCCGGATGGCCGTGAGTCAAGAGTATGTCGGTCACGACGCCGCCATTGGCCTGGACCGCCTCCAGCACCATCTCGGCATCGCCGCCGGGATCGATCACCAACTGGCGGCCGGTCGGCACATGCTTGACCACATAACAATTTTCGTACCAAGGCGGCGCCACGACCACGGTGGTGATGGAAAAGTCGCCCACAGTCTCGCAGTTGTCACGCGGAGCCATCAGGCCGCTCCCTTTCGACTAGAGTTCGGGAAGAAGGGTGTCGGGATCACGGTTATATATCGATGCGGATACCGACTTCCATCACCTGTGCATCGGGAATTTTGAAATAGTCGGCGGGATGGGCGGCGTTGCGCGCCATGAACGCGAACACGAACTCCTCGAGCCCCTCCATCGCCGGATTGTCGTCGTTGGGCACGATACGCTCATGGCCGATGTAGTAGCTGACCCGGTCGGGATCAATGTCGAGGTCCTTCTCCACCAGCACGCAGCCGCGCAGCGCCACCGGCAGGTTGGGCGTCTGCATGAAGCCGTAGCGCGCCTGCACCCGCCAGAAGCCATTGCCGAGCGATTGAATGTCGAGCCGGTCGCGCGCCCGCACCTGGGGTTCCTCGGCGGTGCTGACCACCACGATGATCAGGCGCTCATGCAACACGTGATTGTGCTCGGCGTGATGCAGCAAGGCCGGCGGCAGATCGCTCGAGCCCTTGGTCACGAACACCCCGGTTCCGGGAATGCGCGTGAGCCCGCCGGCCTTGAGCCGGGCCAGAAAATCGGGCAGCCCCTCGGTGAACTGGCGCAAGCGCTGATCGACGATGTCGGTGCCCTTGGTCCAGACCCACATCAGCCAGAACACCACGATCCCAGCCACCAGCGGCAGCCAGCCCCCCTCGGGCAGCTTCAGCAGGTTGGCACTGAAAAAAGCCAGGTCCACCGCGACGAACACCGCCACCATCGGCAGCCGCACATAGGCCGGCCAGCACCAGTTGGAGCGCATCGCCTCGTGCAGCAACACGGTGGTGATCAGCATCGTCCCCGACACCGCGACTCCATAGGCCGCGGCCAGATCGTCGGAGGTCTTGAACAGCAGCGCCACCGCCAGCGTCAGCAGCATCACGCCCCAATTGATCACCGGCACATAGATCTGGCCGTAGCCCTCGCCGGAGGTCTGGACGATCTTGAGCCGGGGCCACAGGCCGAGCTGGCTGGCCTGCCGGGTCATCGAGAACACCCCGGAAATCAGCGACTGGGAGGCGATCACCGTGGCCATGGTGGCCAGCCCGACCAGCGGCAGCATCATGATCTCGGGGGCGAGATGGTAGAACGGGTTCTCGATCTCGCCCGGATCCCGCAGCACCAGCGCCGCCTGACCGGCATAATTCAGCACCAGCGCCGGCAGCACGAACACCGTCCAGGCCACCCGGATCGGAAAGCGCCCGACATGGCCCATGTCGGCATACAGCGCCTCACCGCCGGTCAGCGCCAGAAACACCGCGCCGAACACGAAGAACGGCGTCCAGCCGCCGCCGAGAAACACCCCAAGCGCGTAGTGCGGGTTGAGCGCCGCCAGCACCTGCGGCGTCCGGACGATGGACACCAGCCCGAGCAGCGCGATCGTCAGAAACCACACCACCATCACCGGTCCGAACAACCGGCCGATTCGCGCCGTGCCCCTGGACTGCACCAGAAACAGCGCCACCAGAATCGCGATGGTCAGCGGCTTGACGTAGGGCAGCAGCGAGGGCGCCGCCACCCCCAGCCCTTCGACCGCGCTCATCACCGAAATCGCCGGGGTGATCACGCCATCGCCATACAGCAGGGCGGCGCCAAAAATGCCCAGCAGCAGCAACGCGCTGCGCCGGTTCCGGCCGGCATGGCTCCAGGGATGCACCAGGGCCAGCAGCGCGAGGATGCCGCCCTCGCCATGGTTGTCGGCGCGCATCACGAACACGACGTATTTGACCGAGACGATCAGCAGCAGCGACCACACGATCAGCGACAAGATGCCCAGCACCTCGGCCGGAGCGGGGACGCCACTGCCCGCCGCCGCCAGCACCGCGACCTTGAAGGCATAAAGCGGGCTGGTGCCGATGTCGCCATAGACGATGCCGAGCGCGAGCAGGCACAAAATCGGCAACGGCCGCTTCTCCGCCGCTTTGGCCTCGGAAGGCGGATTCGGCGCGCTGATCACCGGAGCCATAGTCTTTTCCTCGTTCCTAGTCACCCCGGCCTAATCACCCCGGAACACCGGCGGCCTCTTCTCGGCGAACGCCTGCAAGCCCTCGCGATAATCGCGGCTTTCGCCGACCTGACGCCGCAAATCCTGCAAGCGTTCGAACTGAGTCGGCGCCAGGGACTGGGCGTCGGCCAGAATGCGCAAGGCTTCCTTCATCGCCGCGATGGTCAGCGACGCGTTGGCCGCGATGGTCCGGGCCTGATCGGTGGTGAAGGCGGTGATATGATCGCCGGGCACGATGTGATTGACCGCGCCGAGCTGATAGAGCCGCTCCACCCCCAGCGGCCGGGCGGTATAGATCATCTCCTTGACCACCGCCACCGGCAACGCCGCCACCAGCGACTTCAGGCCGGTGACGTTGTAGGGCACGCCCAGCCGCGCCGGCGTGATCGCGAAGGTGGCATCGGGCGTGGCGTTGATCAGGTCGCAGGCGAACACCACCTCGCAGGCCCCACCCCAGACGCCGCCCTCGACCAGCGCGATCACCGGCGCCGGAAACTCCTGCAACCGCCGCACCAGGGTGCGCAGCGGGTAGCTCCAGCCGAGCGGATCCCGGGGCGAGGTCGGCAACTCGTCGACATCGTGCCCGGCCGACCACACCCTGGCCCCGGGCCGCGCCCGCAGCACCACCGCCCGCGCCGCGCGCTCGCGCAGGCGGTCGAACGCCCGCGTGAGTTCCCCGATCAGGGCCTCGCTGAGGGCGTTGCGCTTTTCGGGATGATCGAGAGTGATGGTGGCGATCGCCCCATCCTCTTCCACCGAAACCAAGGCCATGGCCGCTGGCCCTCCTGGGCGAAGCTCGGAAAAAGTCGCTCAGGGGTAGCCGCAACGATCCGCCGTCACCTCGACGAACGTCCGCAACCCGGCCACCGCGGTGAAGCGGTACTCGGTGTTGTCGACCACCACCGACTGGTGCAGCGGCAACAACCCGGTCACCAACTGCTCCTTGCCGCCCTGGGGCGTGATGCGCAGGGTGACCGTCTGAGTCGGATCATACCAGCCCTCGGGACCGCCGGAGGAATCGCGCAGCGCCACCCCCTCCCCGACCACGGTGATGGTGCCGGAGACGAAACTGACCGACCGGTTGGGCGACTTGTAGAACTGAGTCGACGGTTGCAGGCGCTTGGTTTCCGGCGGCTGGCAATTGCGCTTGTTCTGAGCGGCGCCGATCACGAAGGCCAGCCGGTCGGCCGACACCCCGGCGGTCAGACGCTCGGACGCCAACTGGGCGAGCCGCGCGAGATCGCCCTGGGGCACCTCGTTCTGAAGCCGCTGCTCCAACAAGGTCGACCGGGCCTCGGCGGTGTGGGTGGCCTCCTGCAACTGGGTGACGAACAGCTCGAGCTCACCCTTCTTGCGGGAAAGCTGGCCAACCTCATCGCGCAGGCTGGCGTCCCGGTCCTTGACCTGCTCAACGCCCATTTGATAGGCGAAAACGCTGACCACCAGCACGAACAGCACGAACAGCACAAACTGGACAAATCCGGTCCAGACCCGCCGCCGGTAGCGACGCTCGGAATCATAAAGGCCTAGAGTCATGTCGACGATCCGATTCGGGTTCCGCCCAATCAACCAAGACGGCGGCGACCACCCGCCCGATATGCTCCGCCCGACGGCTTCGCATCCAGACCGGTTGCCACCTGCTTTATGGCTAGCCACAAATATACCGCAACGCAAGATGAGATGCTATCCTCCCTCGACACCGAAGCACCCAGGGAGGCGAAACTGGAGCCGGGAAAATCGGGGCGGCCGGCGTTGCTGCTCGACCGCGATGGCGTCGTCAACATCGACCATGGCTATGTGGCCACCTGCGAGCGCTTCGAGTTCGCGGACGGCATCTTCGCGCTGGCCCGCCGGGCGGTCGATTGCGGCTACACCGTCGCGGTGATCACCAATCAGGCGGGAATCGCGCGGGGCTATTACCCGGAAGCGCAGTTCCTGGCGCTGAGCCGCTGGATGGCCGGCGAATTCGCCGGCCACGGAGTCGACCTCGCCGGCATCTTCCATTGCCCCTACTTCGAACAGGCCGCCGTGCCGGCCTATCGCCGCGACAGCTTCTGGCGCAAACCGGCGCCGGGAATGATTCTGGAAGCGGCGCGGCGCCTCGGCCTCGATCTGCCGCGCTCGATCTTCCTCGGCGACCAGCCCACCGACATGGCGGCGGCGGCGGCGGCGGGCATCGCCACCCGGGTTCTGATCGGCGACGGCGCCCCCGGCGCCGCCACCCTGACCATCCGCCGCCTCGAAGACCTGACCGAACGGCTGCGGGCCGACCGCGGGATGCCCCCCGACTAGCCGTCGCTCTTGCGGTTGCCGCCGCCGAGCATCAGACCGGGATTGATGCTCGGCGACGAGACCTCGCCGAGGTTTTTGAACACCAACCGGAAATAGATGGTCTGGGACGGGCCGAGGCCGTTCTGGGTCGTGAAATCGACGCTGACGACGCTCTGAAACACCAGGCACTCATCGGCATAGGTCAGCATCGCCGCCGAGGTCCGTGGCCCGGGATCGGGCCGGAACGCCTGGGTGTGGCCGACCGAGGTCGACCAGTAACGGCTCAATTGCGAATTGGCGCCGGCCGTCATGTATTCCTGGCGATGCAATTGCTCGAGATTGTTCGGATCGGGGGCGTCGTGGTCGTAATGATAGCCGGCGCTAACCGTGAGAGCCGGCACACCCGCCGAGGTGGTGACGCTCTCCCGGCGCGGCATCGGGCGTTCGCCCAGGGTATTGACGCGATAATCGGCATAGAGCCACTTGGCCGGCGACACATTGATGTGCCCGACCAGATCGGAGCCGCGCTGGTCCAGACCGGTTCCCGCCCCATAGGGCTGGTCGGTGCTGAGACGGCGGTCCTGACCGAGGAAAATACTACCCGCCCCCTCGTTGAAGCCATAAATCCCGGCACGCAGGCCATAGGTGGCGCGCTGCCCGCCCTCCTGGCGATCATTGCCGACAAAGCGGTTGAACCGGAACAGGCTGGTGTCGTCGAGTTCGACGTCCCGGCTGTCCTCGTTGGGAAAATTTCGCTTGTTGCTGAGGCGCGGCGCCGCGGTCAGGGCGCCGATCGGCTCGATCACCTGCTGCGACGACTCGCCGTTGCGGGCCATCGGATAGGAGAACTTGACCTGGGCCTGGGGAAAAACCCGGTACACCGAGCCGTTTTGCCGGTCGGTCACCGCCGAGCCGCTCTGAAGGCCGACAGTCCGGTAATCGGCATATTTCCAGACATCGGCCCGCGCCCGGGTGGTCAGGGTGGTGACCAGACCGGTGCCGGACACCAACTCCCGCGACCAGCCCGGCTCCAGCGACAGCCGCGTGGACTCGGGGCCGCCGGGCCGCGTCACCCCGACCGCGCCGCTGTCGAGCGACCAGCGCCCGCCCAGCGTCTCCCCCGGTTCACCGAAAACGGAATACTCGGCCAACGGCACCGCCGGAGCAATCTGGGGGTTGCCGGCGCGCAGATCCTGAAAGCGGTAACCGCGAACCGTCGCGTAGTCCCGGCCGTAAAAGCCCTCGGCGAAGGCCCGGCTGGTCAGCAGGTTGCCGTGGAAGCCATAGAACTGGCTCATGAACGTCCGGTCGCTGGCATAGTTGAGGTCGGTGCCCCAGCGCCAGGCGTCGTCGACTTCAAAAAGGCCGGAGGCGCGGGCGTAACCGCGCGTGGTCTGCCCGGACCGCCCCGTCCCTTGCGAGTCGCGGTCGGCGTAGACCGCGCTGCCGGCGAGACTGAACCGGCCGCTGTCGAAGCGCTTGCGCACCTCGCCGCCCATCATCGGCGCCGTCTTGGTGTAGATCGTGGTCTCGAGGGTCGCGTCCAGGTCGGGCTGAATGTCGAAATAGTAGCCCTGACGGTAGAACGCGCCCAAATGACGATTGCCGCCGGCCATCGGCGCGAGCAGGCCGCTGCGGCGCTTGACGCTCGGATCGGGGTGGGAAAAATACGGCATGTAGAAGACCGGCTGGCCCAATATCTCCAGCACGGCGTCGGTATAGCGGACGTCCTTGTCGACGGCGTCCTGGGACATTTTGCGCGAACGCATCTGCCAGACCGGCGGGACGTCCGGCCGGCCGGCGCACAGGGCGCACGGCGAATAGGTCGCGTGATACAGCCGGGTGTAGCGCCCGCCGACCCGCTCGGCCTCGTTGCCGGCGGCGCGGGTGTTGTCGGCGAGAATGACCCGGGCCTGATAGATGAAGGCGTCGTGTAGATCGTCGGTCAACTCGGCGTAGTTGGTGAAGATCACATCGCCGCCGGCCTCGAACATCCTGACATTGCCCGAGGCGACGACCACCCGGCTCTTCTGATTATAGGCCACGGTATCGGCATGAACGGTGCGCCCGCCCTGGGCCAGTTCGACATGACCGCGGGCGATCACCAGCCCGAGTTGCTCATCGGAAGTCAGATCGTCGGCGGCCAGAAACGCCGGTTCCTTGCGTTTGTCGCCGGGGACCGGCGCCGCGGGCACCGGCGCGCTCACGGTGGACGCGCTGGCGGCTGGCACGGCAGGAGCCGGCGCGGTCCCGGCGGCGTTCGGCCCGGCAGCCGCCACGGTCGCTCCCGGAACAAGCAGGCACGCCAAAGCGCCCGCGACCGCCAAGCAACGGCCCGCCGGCTTCCGCGTACTGAAGCCGCGCCCGGCGGCGGTGACATGGGACACTGACATGGCCGCACCTTTGGTCAATGCCGCCCCGCTGTCAACGCCTCTGTCTTCGACAGCCGAACAGCGGAGCCAAAACAAATCGGAAAAACGCCCCCCATGGCCGGACGTCGCCCGGCCATTCGCGCCTTTGCACCCGCAACCATGCCAGAGGAACCGCGAGGACACCCGGACCACGTCCGGGCATGACCAGAAGGGCAGTCACACCTGCCGGACCCGACCAGAGCATGATGCGATCAAGCGGAAGCGCATCATGCTCTCACTTTTTGCTTTTAGAGCGGGCTCACGCTACGCGGTGAGCCCACCCCTTCGCGACCCGCTCTAGGAGAACGCCTTGAACGCGATCATGGTGAAGGTATCGCGCACGCCATCCAGGGTCTGAATATGATCGATCACGAAGCGACCGATGTCGGCATCATCGTCAAGACAACACTTCATCAGAAGATCGTGCTGGCCGGAGATGGAGTGCACTTCGGAAACCGGCTCGACCTGCTGGACCGCCTCATCCGCGACCTGATAAGCCTTGCCAAGCTCACACTTGACCAGCACGAATATCGTCTGCATCAGCCTAGTCCTCCGCGACAACCGACTCCGGATCGGGGCTCCGGCGCACCGCCCGCAGCAAGAACGCCGGCACGTGATCGCCGAAACCGACCACCGAACGATCGTCATCCTCCTCGAAACGACGCCGACGGCGCTGATCGGGCTCCGGACGCGCCGGAGGCTCGGGCCTGCGCCCGCCACCGCCGGCCAAACGGCCACCGGTCAGCGACTCGCGCACTGGCGGTTCGATCGGACGGACCCGCAGCAAGTCGCTTTCCTGCACCGGCGCACGCTCGGGCGCACGCTCCCGCGCCGGCGGACGCTCGCGCGGCGCCTCCCCCCGGCTGCTGCCCGCGCCACTGCTGCCGCCGCGGTCTCCGCCACGCTCGCCCCGGTCCCGACCGCGGCCACGGCCGCGATCCCGGCCGCCCTGGTCGCGCGCCGGCCGCTGCTCTTCCTCGTCGAGCCCTGCCCCCTCGGACGCGTCGAAGCCTTCCAGGGTGATGCGGGGCACTTCCTTCTTGATCAGACGGGCGATGCTGGCCAGCATTTTGCTGTCCTCGGACGTCGCCAGCATGAAGGCCCGCCCGGACCGCCCGGCCCGGCCGGTGCGGCCGATGCGGTGGACATAATCCTCGGAATTGATCGGCACGTCGAAGTTGAAGACGTGGCTGAGCCCGGCAATGTCCAGACCGCGTGCGGCGACGTCGCTGCACACCAGCAGCGCGATCTTGCCGGCCTTGAAGTGCTCCAGGGTCTCGGTGCGCTTGTTCTGGGGCATGTCGCCATGCAACGAACCGACGTTGAAGCCGTGCTTCTCCAGGGAGCGATACAGAATCGTGACGTCGCGCTTGCGGTTGCAGAAGATCAGCGCGTTCTTGACGTCCTCGGTGCGCAGCAGATGGCGCAGCACCTTGCGCTTGTCGTCGCGCTGGACCATCACCAGATTCTGCTCGACCGTCTCGGCCGGCGAGGCCGGCGGCGCCACCGTGACTTCCTTGGGATTGATCAGGAAGGCGTCGGCGAGGCGGCGGATTTCCGGCGGCATGGTCGCCGAAAAGAACAAGGTCTGACGCAGGCGCGGCAACAGCGAGACGATCCGCTCAATGTCGGGGATGAACCCCATGTCGAGCATCCGGTCGGCCTCGTCGATGACGAAGACCTTGATGTCGTTGAGCATGATGTTGCCGCGATCGAACAGGTCCATCATGCGGCCCGGAGTCGCGATCAGCACGTCGACGCCGCGGTCAAGCTTGCGCACCTGATCGCCGAAGGCCTCGCCGCCGATCAGCAGCGCCATGTTGAGCTTGTTGTACTTGCCATAGGTCTCGAAATTCTCGGCGACCTGAGCGGCAAGCTCGCGGGTCGGCTCCAGAATCAGCGAGCGCGGCATGCGGGCCCGCGCCCGGCCTGAGGCCAGAATATCGATCATCGGCAAGGTGAAGGACGCGGTTTTGCCGGTGCCGGTCTGGGCGCACCCCAGAATATCACGCCCTTGCAAAACCAGGGGAATAGCCTGCTCCTGAATGGGCGTCGGCTGGGTGTAGCCGGCATCTTCGACCGCTTTCAGGACATCCGGTCCGAGCCCAAGGTCTGAAAAACTCATCCTGTCTTTTTCTACCGAGAGAAATGGGCGCGACCGCGTACCGGACCTCCGCCTACCGGAAACCCGCGCGCCCGCATCGCCTACTGAGCAGGTTCGGAGCATAAGAAGCCCTGGGCGCCTGTCAAGGCTCTTCCGCACCGGGAAGCACTTCGGCGCGACGACCGGGCATTCCTGCCACTAAACCCAGCCGCAGAACCCTACCGCTAAACCATGTGACAAGCCTCCCCTCGCCGCTTACCATGGGCAAACGTCGCCCGACACACCATGGACGGTTTCCAATGCCGCTTTCGGCCATACGCCCCGGTCCGCTGAGATGAGCGAAACCGCCGCAGCCGACCGTTTGCCCCTGCTGTTCCTGCCCGGCCTGCTGTGTGACCGCGCCTTGTGGGAAAATCAGGTGCGCCACCTCGCCGACGTCGCCGAGTCGCAGGTCATGGACCTGAGCCGGGACGACACTGTCGGCGCCCTGGCCGCTGCGGTCCTGGCGATGGCGCCGCCCCGCTTCGCCCTCGCCGCCCTGTCGATGGGCGGCTACGTCGCCCTGGAAATCCTGCGCCGGGCGCCCGAACGGGTGCTCAGACTCGCGCTGATCGACACCACCGCCCGCCCCGACAGCCCCGAGCAACTCTCACGCCGCCGGGGGCTGATCAATCTGGCCCGCTCGGGCAAGTTCCGCGGCGTCACCCCCCGCCTGCTGCCGCTGCTGATCCACCCCGACCGTCAGGCCGACCAGCCCCTGACCAGCACCGTCATGGCGATGGCCGAACGGGTCGGACAAGAGGCGTTCATCCGCCAGCAGACCGCGATCATGAGCCGTCCCGACAGCCGCCCCGGCCTTGGCGCCATCGCCTGCCCGACCCTGGTCGTCGGCGGCCGCGAAGACGCCCTGACCCCGCCGCCCCTGCTCGCCGAGATTGCAGATCACATCCCCGGCGCCCGCCATGTCATTATCGAGGAGTGCGGCCACCTGCCGCCGCTCGAACGCCCCCACGCCCTCTCGGCGCTGTTGCGCCAGTGGCTGATTTACGGGTGACCCCACCGAACAGTTCGTGCGAAAACGCGAACGGCGACCGGAATCCCCCGGTCGCCGTTCAAGAAGGAGGAAAGAGGCATGCGAAAAATGCCCTTTCTCCTGGTGCTCCAGTGGCGATCATGGCGGCCCAAGCCTTTAGGCAATGCCGAGGCGCATATCCGTATGACCAAAACCGGAGCCTAGGAGCCCGCTGGCGGGCGTTAGAGAGCATCCGCCAGCTTCCTCCGTAAGAATAGCCCAAGTCCCGCCGTTTTCCAATCCCGTCGCGAGGCCGCCATGGACAGACCCGCCCGCAGTTTCACCCCCGAGGACATGACCCGGCTCGGCCGGGGCTACCTGCCCGGCCTGTTCGGCATCACCGTCACCGCCCTGGCGCCGGGCACGGTGACCGCCTGCCTCGTCGTACGGCCGGAGTTCCTGGCGCCCAACGGCTTTCTCCACGCCGGGGCGCTGGTGACCCTGGCCGACACCAGCTGCGGCATCGGCACCATCGTGTCCCTGGGCGACTCGGGCGCCTCGTTCACCACCGTCGAGCTGAAGAGCAACTTCCTCGGCACCGCGCGCGAGGGCGAACTGGTGTGCGTGGCCACGGCCCAGCATCTCGGCCGCGCCACCCAGCTCTGGGACGCCGAGGTCAGCGCCGCCGCCACCGGCAAGCGCCTCGCCCTGTTCCGTTGCACCCAGATGATCCTAGGCCGCTGAATCCTCTGCTGATGTCTTGCCGGCGCCGATGCGCGGCTCCTCGCCCTTGAGCAGGCGGCGAATGTTGGCCGCGTGCCGGATGAACACCAGCAGGGCGATGAACAGCGCCGCCAGCGCCAGCGCGCCGCCGGCCAGCGCCCAGGCGATCAGCGGGCTGAGGCCGAGCGCGACCAGCGCCGCCAGCGACGAAATACGGAAGACATACGCGGTCGCCAGCCAGGTCAGGCAGGCGGCAACACCCACCGGCCACGCGACAGCCAGCAGTATGCCGATGGCGGTCGCAACCCCCTTGCCGCCCTTGAAACGCAGCCAGACCGGAAAGGAATGGCCAAGCATGGCCCCGGCCGCCGCCGCCAGCGCCACCGGCTGACCGCCGACCGCCGCCGCCAGCAGCACCGCCGCCGCCCCCTTGCCGCCATCGAGCAGCAGCGTCGCCGCCGCCAGCTTCTTGTTGCCGGTGCGCAGCACATTGGTGGCGCCGATATTGCCCGAGCCGATCCCTCGTATGTCACCGAGTCCAGCCAGCCGGGTCAGCACCAGCCCGAAAGGAATCGAGCCCAACAGATAGCCTCCGGCCGCGACCAGCAGCAGCGCCCCCAGCATGTCGACAGTCATTGACTCACTCCTCCCGCATGTAGACGGTCCGACCGTCGACAATCGTGCGCACCGCCCGTCCGGCCACCGGCATCTCGTCGAAGGGCGAGTTCTTGGACTTGGACAGAAACTTCTCGGCATCGACCACCCAGGGCCGGTCGAGATCGAACACCACCAGATCCGCCGCCCCCCCCCGCTTCAGGCGCCCGAGATGATTGGGCAGCCGCAGCAGGTCGGCGGGACGGCAGGTCAGCGCCCGGAGCGCGGTCATCAGCGGCAACTGCCGCTTGCGCACCAGCCCGAGGGTCAGCGGCAGCAGGGTCTCCAGCCCGATCACCCCGAACGCCGCCGCCGCGAAGGGCACGCGCTTGCTGTCGGCGTCGTGGGGCGAATGATCGCTGGCGATGGCGTCGATGGTGCCGTCGGCCAGCCCCTCGACGATCGCCCGCCGGTCCATCTCGCCGCGCAGGGGCGGCGAGACCTTGGCGAAGGTGCGGTAATCGCCGACATCGGTCTCGGTCAGGGCGAAATAGTGGGGCGCGGTGTCGCAGGTGACGCGCACGCCCCGGGCCTTGGCCCGGCGAATCACCTCCACCGCCTCGCGAGTCGAGACGTGGGCGACGTGGTAGCGGGCGCCGCTGGCCTCGACCAGCCGCAAATCGCGCTCGATCATGATCACTTCGGCCAGCGGCGAAATGCCCGACAGGCCGAGCCGGGTGGCGATCTCGCCCCGGTTCATCATGCCCCCGGCCGCCAGCGACGGCTCCTCGGGATGCTGGACGATCAGCAGGTCGAAGGTGGTGGAGTAGCTGAGCGCCCGCTGCATCACCTTGGCGTCGGCCACCGCCTTGATGCCGTCGGTGAAGGCGACCGCGCCGGCCTCGTGCAGCAGCCCCATTTCGGTGAGTTCCCGGCCTTCGAGCCGGCGGGTCAGCGCCGCCTGGGCGAACACTTTCACCAGCCTGACCTCGCGGGCGCGCCGGGCGATGAACTCGATCGACGACACGGAATCGAGAGGCGGATCGGAATTGGGCAGACAGGCCAGCGCCGTGACCCCGCCCGCCGCCGCCGCCTGACTGGCGGTGAGGATGGTTTCCTTGTGCTCGGCCCCGGGCTCGCCCACCGACACCCGCATGTCGACCAGCCCCGGCGCCAGACACAGCCCGGCGAGATCGACTCGCTCGGCATCCTCGGGAGCGCCATCGGCGAACAGTCCCGGCCCGAAATCGGCGATTCTCGCATCCTCGGTGAGCAACGCGCCCGGCTGATCCAGCCCGGTCGCCGGGTCCAGCAACCGGGCATTGAGATAAGCGACACGACGAGCCATCGGCGATCCCCGGCGTAAAGTCAGAACCCGGACCCGGTTATAGGACGGGGGCCGGCCCCACCGAAGTTTTTTTTTAGCGGAATGGCGCTTGCGCCCGTCTTGGGGATTTGCTATCTCCGGCCACCCGAGAGTGGACGCCAGGAAACATGCGGTCGTGGCGGAACTGGTAGACGCGCAGCGTTGAGGTCGCTGTGGGAGAGATCCCGTGGAAGTTCGAGTCTTCTCGACCGCACCACTTTTTCTTGTTTTTTCCTGTTGAATTGAGCGTTTGTCCCGGCGAGGATGGCACCGGAAATAAAGTTACCAACCGGAAGCCATCATGACCAAGAGCCTGGCGCAAAGCGCGCTCGACTACCATCGCCAAGCCCCCTTCGGAAAAATCGAGGTCGTGCCGACCAAGCCGCTGGCCAACCAGCGCGACTTGGCTTTGGCCTACTCGCCCGGCGTCGCCGCCGCCTGCGAGGCGATCGTCGCCGACCCCCGCGAAGCCAGCACCCTGACCGCGCGCGCCAATCTGGTCGCGGTTCTGACCAACGGCACCGCCGTGCTCGGCCTTGGCGCCATCGGTCCGCTGGCGGCCAAGCCGGTGATGGAGGGCAAGGGTGTGCTCTTCAAGAAGTTCGCCGGCATCGACGTCTTCGACATCGAGGTCAACGAAACCAATGTCGACAAGCTGGTCGATATCGTCGCCTCCCTCGAGCCGACCTTCGGCGGCATCAATCTGGAAGACATCAAGGCGCCCGAGTGTTTCGAGGTCGAGGCGCGGCTGCGCGAACGGATGAAAATTCCGGTGTTCCACGACGACCAGCACGGCACCGCGATCATCGTCGCGGCGGCGGTGATCAACGGCCTCAAGGTCCAGGACAAGGACCTGAAATCGGTGAAGCTGGTGTCCTCGGGAGCCGGCGCCGCGGCGCTGGCCTGCCTCGATCTGCTGGTGGATCTGGTCGGGATTCCCCTTGAGAACATCACGGTCACCGACCTTGCCGGCGTGGTCTACCAGGGCCGGGTCGAGTTGATGGACGCGCGCAAGGCCCGCTACGCCAAACCGACCGCCGACCGCACCCTGGCCGAGGCGATCGAAGGCGCCGACATCTTCCTCGGCCTGTCCGCCGCTGGCGTGCTCAAGCCGGAGATGGTGGCGCGGATGGCGCCGAAACCGCTGATCCTCGCCCTGGCCAATCCGACGCCGGAGATTCTGCCCGACGAGGTGCGGCGGGTGCGCGCCGACGCGGTGGTGGCCACCGGCCGTTCGGACTTTCCCAATCAGGTCAACAATGTGCTGTGCTTTCCCTTCATCTTCCGGGGCGCGCTCGACGTCGGCGCCACCACCATCAACGAGGAGATGAAGAAGGCCGCGGTGCAGGCGATCGCCGAACTGGCCCACGCCGAGGCCAGCGACGTGGTCGCCGCCGCCTATGGCGACGCGCCGCTGAAGTTCGGCCCGGACTACATCATTCCCAAGCCCTTCGACCCCCGGCTGATCGTGGCCATCGCCCCCGCCGTGGCCCGGGCGGCCATGGACAGCGGTGTCGCCACCCGGCCGATCGAGGATTTCGACCAGTACCGCGAGCGGCTCAGCCAGTTCGTCTACCGCTCGGGCCAAACCATGCGGCCGCTGTTCGCCCGCGCCAAGCAGGACATCAAGCGCGTCGCCTACGCCGAGGGTGAGGACCCGCGCATTCTCCAGGCGGTCCAGGTGGTGGTCGACGAGGGGCTGGCGCGCCCGATCCTGATCGGCCGGCGCGACGTGGTTCTGAAGCGCATCGCCCATCATGGCCTGCGGCTGGCCCTCGACACCGATTTCGATCTGGTCGACCCCGAGCAGGACGTCCGGTTCAAAGACTACTGGACCCACTATCACCGGTTGATGGAACGCCGGGGCGTCACCCCCTCCTCGGCCCGGACGGTGGTGCGCACCAACACCACGGTGATCGCGGCGCTGATGCTGCTGCGCAACGAGGCCGACGCCATGCTGGCCGGCGCCGTCGGCAACGCCACCGGCCACCTCAAGAACACCATCGACATTCTCGGCCTGCAACCGGGGGTCAGCAACGCCTCGGCCCTCAACGCCCTGATTCTGCGGCGCGGCACGATCTTCCTCTGCGACACCCACGTCAATCCCGACCCCACCGCCGAGCAGATCGCCGAAATGACCCTGCTCGCCGCCGCCGCGGTGAAGCGCTTCCTGATCCAGCCGAAAATCGCCCTGCTCTCCCACTCCAACTTCGGCAGCCAGAACACCCCGGCGGCGATCAAGATGCGTCAGGCGCTGGAGATGGTCCTCCAGCGCGAGCCCGAGCTTGAGGTCGAGGGCGAGATGCACGCCCATGCCGCGCTTTCGGAGGATATCCGCCAACGGCTGTTCCCGAATTCCCGCCTCAAGGGCGAGGCCAACCTGCTGGTGATGCCGTCGCTCGACGCCGCCCACATCGCGCTCAATCTCGCGCGCTCGGTGGCCGACTGCCAGTCGGTGGGGCCGATCCTGCTGGGCAGCGCCCGGCCGGCGCACATCCTCAGCCAGTCGTCCAGCGTGCGCAGCATCGTCAACATGACAGCGGTGGCGGCGGTGGATGCCCAGGCCCACGCCGACATCGCCGGTCGGATTCTGATCTGATCCCCGAGTCGCTCACCACCGTTTCACGACTCGCTCCGCGCCGGGCAACCGGCCGGGGCGCGGGGCGGGTATCCATGCAACGCCCATTCCGGATTATTGCGCATCGGATGAAATTAGTGGCTGGAATGTTTGCCGACATTGATTAATATGCCGGCCTGGGATTAGACATTCGCCAGACGGCGCAAAAAGACTGATTCAAGCCAGAGGAGACGGCGGTGCATCAGCCCTATTATGAGAGCATCCTTCTGATTGAACGGCTGCACCGGCACTTTCTTGAAGTCCTCAAGACCGAGCTGGACCGGCTGAACATCCAGGATATCAACAACGTCCAGAGCCTGATTCTGTACAATATCGGCGAGGACGAGATGACGGTCGGGGAACTGACCGCCCGGGGCTATTATCTCGGCTCGAATGTGTCCTACAACGTCAAGAAAATGTTCGAGAACGGCTATCTCGGGCAGGAACGCTCGCCCCATGACCGCCGCTCGGTCCGGGTCCGGCTGTCGGACAAGGGGCTGGCGTTGCGTGAGAACATCCGCGTGATGTTCGAGCGCCAGATCAACGCCCTCGACGCCGCCGGCTTCAACAGCGAGGAGTTGGACCGCTGCAACGAGATCATGCACAAGCTTGAGCGGTTCTGGTCGGCATCGCTCGAATACGGCGCTTTCCCGCTGCGCCCCGCCGGCTGATCGTCCGCCCATCGCTCCGGCATCCGGGGGCCGCGCCTCCGGATGCCGGTTTTATCGTTTCCGGCCTCAGGGTTTGTTTCCGGTCTCAGGACTTGGCCGCGCGCTCGCGCAGGAATTTTGCCAGCCTCTTGTCGGAGGTGGTGACGTGCTTCACCACCCAGTTGTCGATGAACCCGGCAACGCTCATGAGGTCGTCATCGGCGGCTTCTTCGATCATTTGCAAGAACTTGCCCAACCCGCCCAACAGCATCCGATGCTCATCGATGTGAGCCGTGGTATCGGTATAGCGCGCCTCGACCATCAACTGGTTTTCGCGTTCGAAATGCGCGCTGAAGCGAACCGATATTTCATCAATATCATCATAGATACTGTGCTTGTCGGCGCCCGCCTTGACAGATTCGAAAAACTCACAGACAAGGGACATCAGCTCCCGGTGATCCCGATCGATCAGATCGTGCCCGACCAGCAGGGACTCGTCCAGTTCGAAGCGCATGCGACACTCTCCGATCGCCAAGATACAGGGCCGCGGGCCCGGAAGTCCGATCACTGGCGGCGATCCTAGCATATCGCCCGGCCGGAGAGAACGGTTCCGGTCGGAGCGCCACCTCCTGTGAGCGCCCCCCCGCCCTCCGAGACCTTGGCGCCCGGGACCTTGGCGCCCGGGACCTTGGCGCCCAAGACCTTAGCACTACGTGTCTCCGGCCTCAGTTACGCCGTCAACGACGTCTTGCTGCTCGACCGGGTGTCCTTCGCTCTCGGACGCGGGTCTCGCACGGTGATTCTGGGACCCAATGGCGCGGGCAAGAGCTTGTTGCTGCGACTCTGCCACGGCCTGCTCCCTCCCAGCGCCGGCAGCATCGTCTGGAGCCGTGGCGGCGCGGGGGAACCGGCCCGTCACGCCCTGGTCTTTCAGCGGCCGGTGATGCTGCGGCGTTCCGTCGCGGCCAACATCGACTACGCCCTCGGCCCCCATCGCCTGCCCGCCCCCGAGCGGCGGCGCCGGGTCGAGGAGGCGCTGCGGCTGGGCGGCCTTGAGGCTCTGGCCGGGCTGCCGGCGCGCGTGCTCTCGGGCGGCGAGCAGCAGCGCGTGGCCATCGTCCGGGCCTGGGCCTGCCGGCCCTCGGTGCTGCTGCTCGACGAGCCTACCGCCAATCTCGACCCGGCCGCGACCGGCATCATCGAGCGCTTGATCGGCGACATCGACGCCAGCGGCGCCAAGATCGTCATGACCACCCACGATCTGGGGCAGGCCCGGCGGCTGGCCGGCGAGGTCCTGTTTCTCCACCGGGGCCGTCTGATCGAGCAGGGTCCGGCCGAGGCCTTTTTCGCCGGCCCGGCCACCCCGGAGGCCCGAGCCTTCATCACCGGCGACCTGCTGTGGTGAGCAAAGAAACTCTGTAAGCAACCGGCGTTCCGGCGTTACACTCCGCGCCAAAACGACCCGTGCGAGTCGAAGACGTCGAAAACAGGGGAGGACACCGCGATGGATCATGGCGCCTGCGCACCTTGCGCCGACCGCTCGGCCGGCCGCGAGCCCAGGACCGAGCCCAGGGGCCGTCAGGTCGAACCGGCGGCGCTGGCCGAAGTCCGGGCGCTGCTGGGCGGCCGTCCGCGCCGGCGCGATCTGCTGATCGAGCATCTCCACCTGATTCAGGATTTCTATCACGGCCTGAGCGCCCGCCACCTCGCCGCGCTGGCCAAGGAAATGCGTCTGCCCTACGCGGCGGTGTGGGAGGTGGCCAGCTTCTACGCCCATTTCGATCTGGTGCCCGATGGCGCGCCGATGCCGCCGCCGGTCACCGTGCGCATCTGCGAGAGCGTCGCCTGCGCCATGAAGGGCGCGGACCGGCTGCTCGCCGAACTCGAGGGATCGCTCGGGGCCGGTGTCCGGGTGGTCAAGGCGCCGTGCATGGGACGCTGCGAGCAGGCGCCGGTCGCCCAGGTCGGCCATAATCACATCGGCGACGCCACCCCGGCAGCGGTGCACAGCGCCATCGAACGCGGCCAGTTCCAGCCCGCGATTCCGCCCCATCTGGATTTCGCCGACTACAACGCCGCCGGCGGCTACAGCCTGCTGCGCGAATGCCTCGCCGGCCGGCGCACACCCGAGCAGGTGATGAACGCCATGGCCGAATCGGGGCTGCGCGGCCTGGGCGGCGCCGGCTTCCCGGTCGGCCAGAAGTGGCGGCTGATTTCGGCCCAGCCCGCCCCGCGCCTGCTCGCGGTCAATGGTGACGAGGGCGAACCCGGCACCTTCAAGGACCGCTCCTATCTGGAAAGCGACCCGCACCGGATCATCGAGGGTATTCTGGTCGCGGCCTGGGCGGTCGAAATCGAGACCATCGTGATCTACCTGCGCGATGAATATCCCGGCGCGCGGGAGATTCTGGCGCGGGCCATCGCCACCGTCACCGCCTCGGGGCTGGCCCAGGGCCGCGACATCCAGTTGCGCCGGGGCGCCGGCGCCTACATTTGCGGCGAAGAATCGGCGATGCTCGAGTCGATCGAGGGCAAGCGCGGCCTGCCCCGGCACAAGCCGCCCTACCCCTCGGAAGTCGGACTGTTCGGCCGTCCGACCCTGATTCACAACATCGAAACCTTGTATTGGGTGCGCGACATTCTGGAACGCGGCCCCTCGTGGTTTTCCAGCCAGGGCCGCAACGGCCGGCGCGGCCTGCGCAGCTTCTCGGTCTCGGGCCGGGTGCGCAATCCCGGGGTCAAGCTGGCCCCGGCCGGCATCACGGTGCGCGAACTGATCGACGAGTTCTGCGGCGGCATGGCGCCGGGGCACACCTTCCGGGGCTACCTGCCCGGCGGCGCCTCGGGCGGCATCCTGCCGGCCCGACTCGACAGCCTGCCGCTGGATTTCGGCACCCTGGAGGCTTACGGCTCGTTCATCGGCTCGGCGGCGGTGGTCGTGCTCTCGGACCAGGACGATGTCCGCGAAATCGCCCGCAACCTGATGCGCTTCTTCGCCGAAGAAAGCTGCGGCCAGTGCTCGCCCTGCCGGGTCGGAACGCAAAAAGCCGTGGAGCTGATGGAAAAACCGGTGTGGGACGAGGTGCTGCTGACCCAACTCAGCGAAGCCATGCGCGACGCTTCGATCTGCGGCCTGGGCCAAGCCGCGACCAACCCGCTGCTCTCGGTGCTGAAATACTTCCCGGAAGACGTCAAGCGGGGAGCCTGAGCGCGCCCCGCAAGGGCGACCCCGCAAGGGCACGGCGCGGGTCAGCCCGGAGGCGGAGCCTCGGGAGCTTCGGGGGCGAGCACGCGGGGAAAGCGCAGGACGAAGCGGACCCCCCGCCCCTCCTGGGACTCAAGATCGATGCTGCCGCCCAGCTTGCCGGTCACCAGATTGTAGATGATGTGCAGGCCGAGTCCGGTGCTGCCCGAGTTGCGCCGGGTCGTGAAGAACGGATCGAAGACCTTGTCCAGAGTCGCGGAGGCGATGCCTTTGCCGTCGTCGGTGTAGGACAACTCGACCCTGTCGTCTTCGATCCGGGTGGCGGCAATGGTCAGCACGCCGCTTTGGCCGGGATCGAAGCCGTGAACGATCGAATTCATGACCAGATTGGTCAGAATCTGGGAGATGACTCCGGAGTAGCCATCCAGTTCGATCGGTTCGGGACAATCGATCTCAACCCGGTGCCCCGCCTTGCGCCAAACCGGCCCCAGACTCACCACCGTGTCGGACAACCACTCGCACAGCTCGAAGGTATGGCGTTCGTCGCTGACCTGATCGGCGGCCACCTGCCGGAAACTGTGCACCAGATCGGCGGCGCGCCGGAGATTGGCCAGCATCAGCTCGCAGCCTTCGCGGGCGCCGGTGACATAGCGCTCCAGGTCGCGCCGGCGCAGCCGTCCGGCCTCGAGATCGACGGTCAATTCGCCCACCCGCTCGAACAGCAGGGACGCCATGGTGACGGCGATGCCGAGCGGCGTGTTGATCTCATGGGCGACCCCGGCGACCAGACGGCCGAGCGAGGCCAGCTTCTCGGCCTGGATCAAGCGGTTCTGGGCGGCGAGCAGGTCTTCGAGCGCGTTTTCCGCCTGATCGCGCGCCGCCTTCAGCGCCCGCTCGGTCCGGACCTGCTCGCTGGCGTCGACGGTGACGACCAGAAACCCGAAATCGCTATGGGGCGAGCGGGAGGCGTTGACGAAACGGTCATCGACGGTAGGAAACACCGAGGTGATCGTCTCCTCGGGACGGGAAGCGTACCACGCCATCCGCTCGGCGATGCGGCGCTCGATATCGCACTCGCCATACATGCCATGGGCGGCGGCCGGACGCAGGCATTCCGAAAGCCGGCCGCCGGGATAGAGGAACTGCTGGGTGAAACCGGCGACCTTGTTGACGTTCTTGTTGACCGCCGTGATGAGAAAATCCGGCTTGCCACCGGGGATCGGCTTGAGCAGAACAATGCCGGCCGGCACATTGTCCATGATCAGGTCCATCCGGGCGGCGGTTTCGGCCAGTTGGCGCTCCAGGGCGCGTAAGCGGATCAGCGTGCCGACCCGGGCGATCAGCTCGGCGGCATCGAACGGTTTGACCAGATATTCGTCGGCGTCGCGCCCCTCCCCGGACAACCGGGCCAGTTCGGCGCGGCTGGCCATGAGAATCACCGGCACCTCGCCGAGGGAGCCGGGATTGTCCTTGATCGCCGCGCACAAGGCGGGGCCGTCCATGGCCGGCATCGAGACCGCGGCCAGGACCAGATCCGGCGGATCGCGGAGGGCGGCGAGGTATCCTTCCCGCCCGTCGCCCGCGGTCACCACCCGATACCCCGTGCCCAGCCGCGAAATGATGAACCGGCGCGTGTCGGCACCGGGATCCACCACCAGCACCACCGGTTGCGAGCAGCTGACAACGCCGGCAAAGGTCAGGGCGGCATCGGCGTCGCTCACCTCTTCGAAGCGGGCGCGTGTCCGCGCCTCCCCGGCCGCCGGGCGCAGCCGCTTGCGGCGAAACCGCAGGGCAAAGGTCTCGGAATGAAACGACCCGGTCATCTCGGCTACCTCAATGAGCCGCGCCATCGCTGGCAAAGCTGTCGGGACTCTATTGGATCGCTCAATAATTGGCAATCACGGCCTGTGGGGCGGCGCACTTCCCGGCTGGCGAGCAGGACTCAATTTTTCGGAGCCGCTGCGGACAAGCTCGCCTTGCTCATTTCAATCCGGCGCACTTGCTCGACATCCACGACACCACTGCGCCAGTCCGTATGTGGCTGGACACGCCGGCGCTGAACGACCGAGAGGGCTTCCATCTTTTGCGCGCCCCCGCCATCCCGGACCGCACTCGGGATGATCGGCAGGCGCGGCAACAAATCAACCACCAACTCGGCCTGCTGCTCGCGACTCGACCGCTGCGCGGCGCGATGGAAGCGGACCGGACCTCCCCAGCCATCGAGCAGCCAGGACAGATCAAGCATCGAGGAGATCAGACGCTCGCTGTAAGTGTCCCAGGAGGTCAGGAAATTGATCAGCGACGCCATCATGATGTCGATCTGACCGATCTTCTGGGTCACCAGCCCGTGAATAAGATTCGCGGTGTCGGCCTCGAACTCGGCGAGGGTGGACACATCATCCAGCCCCATCTCCGAATACTCGCGCAAGGCATCGCGCAACCGCCCGACCTCCTCGGCCATTTGCCGGAGGTAGCCGGCCTCGCAGGCGGAGCCCAGCCCCAGCGGCGAGACCAGGGCTGCCAGCACCTCGATCCGGGTGTGCAATTCATCATGCTGAATCTGCAACGAGGCCGCCAGATCCAGCAGCGCCGCCTTGATCTGGCGCTGAACGGATTCGCTGTGCAGGCTGGCCACGCTGAGATCGGGCTCCGGCATGTTCGCCGCCTTGAGCAGGGACAGCGTCAGGGTAAACGTGGTGTAGAGCTGATATTGCTGAACCTCTTCAATGTCTTCCCTGGCCTTGCGCGCCGCCACCGGGCCGGATATTCCGGTGGCGGTCACCTGCAACTCGGCCGTGCGCATCATCAAAGGCGTGCTGACATCCTGCTTCTCCACCAGATCGTACAGCAGACGATCGAACATGCTGATCGGCATCATCGCCCGGATCGCCGGCCATGATAGCACGTAATTCCCCTGCCCCCCCGAAGGATTAGGCAGCAGAAACTCCCGCCCTCCCTGGCCCCGGCGCAAGCGCGCGAAGGCGAGTTCCGGCGTGGTGAACGGAACGGCCATACCCCGCTCCGCCCAGGTCTTGGGATGGAAATCGCTATGCTTCAACGACCTCATGGATAAGCTCTCGAGTGTGGCATCAGGCCCCGATCGCCTGATCCATGGTCTTGAAGTGCGTGAGCAGAACCCGTTGCGCCTGATCGGGACCGGCGAGCAGTTCGACCAGCCGCACCAGGAGCACCAGCCGCCGCTGGCACCGTTCCGGGCCGGGGCCGAGCCCCTCGCCGTAGCGCATGACTTTCTCGCAAATCTCTTTCAGCCGGTCCCCCAGTTCCCGCTTGATCCCGATGGTGTCGGCGAAGCCGGCGCAGCGTTTCAGGGACTGCGCGCACTCGTCGACGCATTTCTCGAGGCGGAACTCCGCCTCCTCGTCGCTCGCGCCATCCCCGAGGTTGATCGTCAGGGCTTGCAGCGCTGCGGCCATGCTGTCGTCGAGCGCGACCGTCAGCTTGTCGACGACGAAGGTGCCGATGTCGGTACGGGCGGCAGCGACCTGCTCGCGGAGGTTGCCCCGCCCGCCATCGGCCGATTGCTCGAGGGACAGCAGCCGGGAGACCAGTTGCTCGGTCGCCTGGGAAGAGCGGTTCGGGTCGGTGATCGCCTCGACATCGCGCATCTGCGCAGCTTCGCCGGCAACCGCGGCCACGGCGCTACCGCCCAGCTTCCGCACCAGAGTGAGGCGCGCGGACTCGTCGATCCGCACAACCGGACTCGAAATCAGCTTGATCATGTCCCCGGGATAACTCATCCGCGCCATGATCACGCAAACAAAGCTCTCAAGGCCGACCAGGGAAACCTCGGCAAGATCATTGATGACTTTCCTGAGCAGGGTCTCGGAGAACTCCGACAGCGCCATGATCGGCCGCGCCGGCAGGCGCTGCTTGACCAACTCGATTTCCGGAGCGACCAGAAGAATATCGGAGAACTGGGCAATCTGCCCCAGGATATCCTTGGTGATCTCAAGATCGCAGCCGTCGACACGGCGCCGGCCGGATACGCTCACACCACCGATATAGTCAGAGAGCACCTCACCCACGCGCTTCCAGAACATCTTCCCGATCTCGCAAACGCCTTGCGTGTCCGATGCCCCGATATCACGCAGATCATCGGTTGCCGCCTGCACCGTATCGGGATCGCACGCGAGCAAAATCTGCCAGCACGGCTTGATAAAGGCGCGCGACAAACGGCCGGGCGCCAAATGACGGGGCTCCTGGGACACCAGCACGTCTTCGGCGGGAAGAAACAGCAGACGCTGCGCCGTCATTTTCCGGGGTGGGCGCAACTCGAACAGCCGCGGACGCAGGCGACGCCGAAGCTCCTGGGCCTCGCCGGTCCCGGGCGCGCTCTCGACCAGCGACAAAACGCGGAGCAACTTCTCATCCGGCAGCCCAAGGCTGGCGACAGCGACTTCCCGCCATTCCGAAAGCTCATCCGTCGCCACGCGCTGCCCGCCTTTTCCCTGCCCGCACCATACATTAGGTTGCATCGTATCGTTACTGGCCACTGCACATCAAGAAGAAAAAAGAGCGACCCGGCACACAAAATTTTGGCTGGCATAACATGTCCAGCAACAGGAAGATTGCAGGCGGAGTTCGGAAGTTCCGAGGTCAAATCCAGGCGCGGCAAGCGCCAGACCAAGACTAGGGCCTGCGGAATAAATCGATATTCGGCAGCGGAGTGAAATCGTTGAAATTGCGCGAGGGCTTGCCGAAGAGGAAGCCCTGGACATAATTGCAGCGGCAGTCGCGAACAAAGCGCAGGCTTTCCGGACTGTCGATCATCTCGGCGATGGTCTCGACCCCGAGCCGTCCGCACAATTCGGTCAGCGCCGACAAAAAGGCCCGGCCCTTGGGTGCCTTGCGCGCGTTATGCACGGCGCTGCCGTCGATCTTGACGACATCGACCTCGAGAGCGCTGAGATATTGAAAGCTGGCCGCCCCGGCACCGAAATCATCAAGACAAACCTGATAGCCAAGCCGGCGCAATCCTTGAATGAATTCATTGGCGGCGACCAGATCCGTCATCCGGGACGATTCGGTGATCTCGAACAGCAACCGGTCGACTGTCCATGGATTGTCGCGCAGCAACTTGTGGAGCCCCTGGACATATTCGGGCATGCCGATGGAAAATCCGGAAATATTGACCGCGACCGAGAATTTGCTGTTGTTGACCGGCATCCGCCGCAGCCATTGCACCACCTTGGCCGCCATGGCCAGATCGAATTCGTGAATCAGGCCGATTTCCTCGGCGAAGGAAATGTAGCGATACGGCGACTCCTCCGGGGCCGCGACGTCGAAACGGCACAGCGCCTCGAAATGATGAATCGCCCCCGACTTGACATCGATGATCGGCTGGAGCGCCATCAAAAAGCTTTTGTCCTTCAGGACTTGGCGGAAATCCCGGATATCCGTAATTCCCTGGGAGATCAGCGCGGATATATTGTCGGTCAGCGAGGACAGATTGAAACCGGCCCCGCTTTTCTTCTGGAAAGAGCTGAGAGCATACATCAGCCCCTTGGCCAAATCCTGCTCACTGATGCCACGCGCCGTATCCATGTCCACGGTGGAGTGGGTGATCTCCAGCGCCTGATCCGGCGACGCCAGCGGACGCACCGCTTCCAACAACTGGTTTCTCAGCGCCGCGACATCGAGCGAGGGATCATGGAGCAGACCGAAGGAATCGCCGGCGATCCGAGTCACGGTCTCGCCATCCAGCGCGCTCTGGCCGAGACACCCCCCGATCGACGACATCAGCGAGCGCGACTCCGGTTCGCTCAGCCCCTCGCTGAGTCCCGACAGTCCGGAAATGTCGAGCACGGTGATTTCGGCGCTCCGCCCCTGCCGCTCCAACTCCTTGATGCGCTTGCCGGCCTCGCGGGAGAAGGCGTCGCGGTCGAGAAAGCCGCCGCTTTCGGTCCCGGCCACCTCCGGCTCGACCGTGCCGGTGCGCAACCGGAAGGCGACATAGAAGCGCTCGTCCATGCAGTAGCCGGCCATGCTGACCGGCAGCAACGCCGAGGCGCCGCGCCGGATCTGGGCGGTCCCGCCATCGACCCGGCCGCGACTGCGCAAGGCCTTGAGAAAGCGGGCGAGCGTGGGAACGTCGGAGGGAGCCATCAGATCGAACAGCGGCTGCCCGATCACCCCGTCGGGTGCGACGCCGGCGAATTCCTGCACCGGCCCGGCGCAAAACAGCACCGTGCCCGCGTGATTCAGTTCGAACAGCAAATCCCCCCAGCAGAAAGCCAGGGCGGCGTAGCGGTTGCGCTCCCGTTTGCTGGTCCTGGCGTCCGACGTGACGGCCATCGCGGTCTCCCTGCTGCGCCCCACGCGCACGTGCCGGGGACCCTACGACGGCAAACCGGAAAATGCGACTCTCGATCGATGAACCCAGCAATGCCTCACGGCTCGGCGTCGAAGATCACCCGCTGCGCCCCCGAGAGCACGGTGAAGCGCTTGCCCCGCGCCCGGCCGATCAAGGTCAGATTCGCCTGCCGCGCCAGTTGCACGCCCCAGGCAGTGAAGCCCGAGCGCGACACCAGAATCGGCAACCCCATCCGCACCGTCTTGATCACCATTTCGCTGGTCAGGCGGCCGGTGGTGTAGAAAATCTTGTCGTCGGCCGCGATCCCCCGCCGGGCCATGACCCCGGCGATCTTGTCGACGGCATTGTGCCGGCCGACATCCTCCATGAAAAACAGCGGCGCGCCCTCGTGACAGAGCACACAACCATGAATCGCGCCCGCCGCCAGATAGAGGCTGGGCGTGGCGGTGATCCGGCTCGCCAGGGAATAGAGCCAGCTGGCGCGGATGCGCGCGTCGTCTGACAAGCGGGCCTGGGCGAAATTTTCCAGCACATCGCCGAACGCCGTGCCCTGGGCGCACCCGGAGGTCAGGGTCTTGCGTTTGAGTTTGGTCTCGAAGTCTGTGCGCCGCTCCGTGCGGACCACCACCGCCTCGACCTCGGGATCATGCTCGATGGCGGTGACGGCGTCGTCCGGCCCCAGCATGTTCTGATTGAGCAGATAGCCCAGCGCCAGCTCTTCGACATAATCCCCGATGGTCATCAGGGTGACGATTTCCTGGCCATTGAGAAACAGGGTCAGCGGCCGCTCGACCACCACCGGCATCTCGACGCTCCGCCCCGCCTGATCGATCCCTGTCACCCGTTCGGTCAGGCGCGGATCGTCGGGATCGGGCTGAATGGCATAGGACGTCATGGGCCGGCTCCGCTTGCCAGTATGCTCCCCGTCCCCTCGCACACTTCCCCGGGTGTTTTCAACCATGGAGAAAACCATCGCGCCCGATGCTCAGTCACTATACTCCGCCAATTCGAGACATCAGTCGCCGACCCCCGATGATTCTCCCAGCATAAAGCGATCTCAGCTTGGCCGCCGCCGTCACTCGGTGCTACCCTCCGGCCGGATAGTCTTGCCGCGCGCTGGCTATCCGGGGATGGTCGCAAGGGGGGCGAAGATGATCGTTGGGCGTTTTGGCCTGGGCTTGGCCGCCTTCGCTGTGGCCGTGCTGCTTGCGGCCGCCCCGGCGCGGGCCGACGACGTGATCCGGGTCGGCACCTACCGCCATTATCCGCCCTGGACGATCAGCGATGCCGCCGGCACCATCACCGGCTTCGAGATCGACCTGATCCACGAATTGTGCCGGCGCATGGGCGCCAAATGCGAGATCGTCACCGTCGACTGGGAAAAGGTCTATGACGAGCTGGACGCCAGCAAATACGACGCCTACATCGGCTGCATGACCGTCACCCCCGAGCGGAGCAAGCGCGTCACCTTCAGCCAGCCCTACGCCCTGACCCCGGAATATTTCGCGACCAAGAACGGCAACGATCTGACCACCCTGCTGACCCTCAACCGGCTCGATCTCGATCGCATGAACAGCGAGGAGGAGGCGACGCTCACCACCCTGATCGCCGCCCTCAAGGGCAAGCGGGTCGGCGTTCATGTCGACACCGTTTATGAGACCTTCGCCAAGCAGTACCTGACCGGCGTCTCCGACGTCCGCATCTATCACGCCGAGACCGAGAAATACGCCGACATGGTGAGCAGCAAGCTCGACGCCATTCTCGATGGCGGCGCCGCGCTCCACGAGTTCATCCTGTCCAAGGATGGCGGCGGCTCCGCCCTCACCCTGTTCGGGCCGGCCCTGATCGGCGGGCCGTTCGGGCATGGCGTCGGGGTGGCGATGCGGCTCGGCAATGAGGGCCTGCGCCAGCGCTTCGACGACGCCATCGCCGCCACCAAGACCGACGGCACGCTGTCGCGGCTGGCGTTGACTTGGTTCGGCTACAACGCCGCCTCCGAATGACCGTGCCGGCGGACGTCATGGCCGAACCGTCCGGGGAACCGGTCGCACTCTCCCCGGCCGCACTCTCCGACGAAGCCGCGCCCGGCGCCCGGCCCCGGCGGGGCTTCGGCATCCGGTACAAGATCCTGATCGCCTTCCTGGTGGTCGCCGCCATGGTCGTGACCTCGGGCGTGGTGGCGTGGCTGTCGCTGCGCCGGATCGAGGCCAAACTCGCCGAGGTCGTCCATCATGCCGTGCCGGCGATGAGCATCGCCGAGGCGCTGGCGGTCGAGGCCTCCGCCATCGTCGGCAGCACCGCCACCCTGACCGCCGCCCTCACCGAGGAGCAGCGCGAAGCCCTGATGCTCTCGCTGGCCGGTCAGATCGAGGGATTGAACCACCGGCTGAGCGAACTGGCGGAGATCAAGGTCGACGAGCCCGTGCTCGCCGCCCTGCGCGAGCGTATCGCGAAGCTGTCCACCAATCTCAACCGCCAGGGCAATCTCGTCGGCCTGCGCATCTCCCTGGCCAGTCAGGTCCATGGCGACGCCACCCAGCTCGCGCTCAGCCACAAGCAGTTTCTCGCCGCCGTCGATCCGCACATCGAGGAAACCTACCGCTCGCTGTTCACCGGCATCAAGACCCTGGTCGCCGACCTGGGCGCGCCGCCGCCCTCGACAAGCGCCGCCCCGGCCCAGCCGGCGCCACCCGACGCCACGGTGCGCCTGGAACCCGCCCGCCAGGAGCCGACCCGCCAGGACATGGAGGTTTTGCAGCGCCGGATCGCCCTGCTGTTCAACCGCAATGTCGGTGAAATGCTGGCGCTGCTGCAACTCGCGGCCGCCGGCAACCTCGCGGCCGGTCTGCTCAACGAGGTGATTCTGGTGACCGATGCCAGCCAGGTTCACCAGCTGCGCAACCGCTTCGGCGAAATCACCATCGCCATGGGCGCGATCCGCCTCAACCTCGCGACCACCCCAGCCAATCAGGTGCTGCTCGGCCTGACCACGCCGATGCTGCAATACGGCCTGGGCAGCGACAACCTCTTCGACCGCCGCCTGCGCGAACTGGAGCTGATCAACGCCTCGGACGCCGTGGTCACCGAGAACCGCGCGCTGTCGGCCGACCTGACCGTGGCGGTCGGCCAGCTGGTCGCCGCCGCCCGCGCCGAGGCCGAACGCTCGGCCAGCGCCGTGGAACAGGATGCCGCCTACGCCCGGCTGATGGAAACCGTCGCCGCCCTGTTCGCCATGGTGATGACGGTGCTGATCGGCTGGCGCTACGTCGGACGCCGGATCATCGGCCGCCTGCTTGCCCTGCAACAGGCGATGGAAGGCGAGGCCGCCGGCCGCGAAATCGTGATTCCCGACGTCGGCGAAGATGAAATCGGCGAAATGGCCGGCGCCCTCAATCACTTCGTCAGCCGGCGCAAGCAGGCCGAGGCCGACCTCCGCAGCGCCAAGGAACACGCCGAGAGCGCCTTCGCCGAACTCAAGGAGCTTCAGGAAACCCTGGTCCAGGCCCAGAAGATGGCCGCGCTGGGCCGGCTGGTCGCCGGAGTCGCGCATGAACTCAACACGCCGGTGGGAGTCTGCCTGACCGCCGCCTCCCTGATGACCGAAAGAACCGAGGACCTCGCCCGCAGCTTCGAGGCCGGGCAGCTGCGCAAGTCCAGCATTCAGGACTATCTCGGGGTGGCGACCGAAATCTCGACCCTGGTCCGCACCAATCTCGAGCGGGCCGGCGACCTGATCCGGGTGTTCAAGCAGGTGGCCATCGATCCCGGCGAGGATGAGCGGCTGATGTTCCAGGTGCGCGATCAAATCGACAATGCGCTCGGGCTGCTCGCCGACAAGATGCGGCCCAGCCCGCACAGCGTGATCGTCGACTGCCAACCCGGGCTGACCATCGACGGCTTTCCCGAGGCGCTGCGCCAGGCGCTGACCGTGCTGATCGACAACACCCTCACCCACGCCTTCACTGCCGACAGCCCCGGCACCATTACGATTACCGGCTCCGCCTCGGCGCCCCTTACCGGTGCGGACGCGCCTCCCGGCTCCGTCGTGCTCACCGTCGCCGATAACGGCGCCGGCATCCCGCTCCAGGATCAGCCCCACCTGTTCGAGCCCTTCTTCACCACCCGGCGCGGCCGGGGCGGCTTGGGGCTGGGGCTGCACATGGTGTTCAACATCGTCACCTCGGTGCTGGGCGGGCGCATCGCCGTCGAATCCCAGCCCGGCCAGGGCAGCCGCTTCACCATCACCATCCCCAGCCGCTCCCCCGCCGCCGCCTCGCTTGGCCAGAGGAGATAGGGGCAAAACCATTGGACGCCCGCCGGCGCTTGGGCTTAAATGGCCGTCGCTTCCAAACGAACGACGGTATGATGGTGATGGTTCGGCTGTGGACGGTTCTGGCCGTGCTGGTGCTGGCCGGGTGCAACGGCGGCTTCAACCCCGACGACGACGCTCCCTATGTCTGGCCGGCGCCGCCCTACGGTGTGCCATGGACGGCGCGCACCTTCACCCTGCGCTATAGCGAACGCGCGAACACGCTGGAGCAGATCCGCGCCGAGATCGCCGAACTCTGCGGCCCCGGTTTCGACACCGCCCGGGTCTTCCCCCAGCCCTATTCCGGACCGGTGCTGCACCCGCATTCGCTGCGCGTGGTCTGCGGCAGCCCGCCACCGGTACAGCCCGAGTTCCGGGGCCAAACCGTTCCGACCAGCTGGCTGCTCTCGCTCAAGCCCGGCGGCAGCGGCGGCGAGTTTTTCGAAAACTAACGGGGTCTGGGGCCCAGGGGCAAAGCCCCTTGGTCGCCGAAGGCAAGGCCAGGGCTCTGCCCTGGACCCGCCAAAGGCCGGGGGCCTTTGGAAACCGTTACCCTTGGGATGACGCCTTGCGACCGGCGGCGAAGGCTTGACGGTTGAGCGCGGCAAGCTCCGGCTTTTTCGCCTGGAAGCGGGCGACGATCTTTTCCTCCAGCGCCTCGGCGGGAAACGGCAGCGCATCGGCCATGGCGCCGAGCATCACCGAGTTGCTCAGCCGGCGATCGCCGAGCGCCGCCGCGATATCCGCCGCGTCGACGGCGGTGACCGCGACACCCGGGGCCCTGAGCTGGGCCAACGGCTCTTCAGGGTAGCTGAACAACCCGCCCGTGACCACCGGCGGCACCAGTTGCTGGGTGTTGACCACGATCCGGCCGCCGGGACGCACCTGATCGGACCAGCGCAGCGCCTCGGCGACCTCGAAGCCGGCCAGCAGATCGGCGGTGCCGGGCGCGATCACCGGCGACAGCACCCGCGGACCAATCCGAACGTGGGAGGTGACGACGCCGCCGCGCTGGGCCATGCCGGCGATCTCGGTCTTCTTGACGTCGAAGCCGTGATCGATCGCCGCCTGGGCCAGAATCTCGGCGGCGGTCATCACGCCCTGGCCGCCGATGCCGCAGACCAGAATGTTCAGGCTCGGTAAGGCGTTCATCAGCAGCAACTCCCGGCGGCTTTGGCTCCGGCGACCGGCACGATGGCGCCATGATTGCACGCGGCGACGCACATGGTGCAACCGGTGCAGGCGCGGGCGTCGATCCGGGTGTAGGTGGCCTCGTAGGGCCGGCCGGCGTAATCGGTTTTCTCGACCCGCTCGCGCACCGTGATCGCCGGGCAGCCCAGATCCATGCAACTGCCGCAGCCGGTGCATTTGTCCTCGAGCACCTGATGGGGCTCGCGGCGCACGAATTCGCGGATCAGGGTGCAGGGCTGATTGGTGATCACCACCGAGGGTTCCGGCACCTTGATCTCGTCGCGGATGGTGCGGAACAAGCCGTTCAGATCATAGGGATCCACCAGCCTGATCCGCTCCTTCTTGACCCCCAGCGCCTCGCACAGCCGGGCGAAATCGACCCGCGGCGCCTCCTCGCCATGGATTTCATGGCCGGTGCCGGGGTGGTTCTGGCCGCCGGTCATGCCGGTGGTGCGGTTGTCGAGGATCAGCGTCGTGACATTGCCCCGGTTGTAGACGATGTTGAGCAGCCCCTGCATGCCCATGTGCAGGAAGGTCGAATCGCCCATCACCGCCAGCACCGCCTTGCGGGCGTCGCTGGCGCCGCCGGCCTTGTCGATGCCCAGCGCCATGCCGACGGCGGCGCCCATGGAAATGCAGCTGTCGAGCGCGTGCCAGGGATGCCCGGCGCCCAGGGTGTAGCAGCCGATATCCCCCATGATCACCACCTTCTTGCGCATGGCGAACAGGGTATGGAAGACGCCGATGTGCGGACAGGCGGCACACAGGGTCGGCGGGCGCGGAAACACCGCCGGAGCCGGCGGCAGCGTCTCGGCCTTCGGCGGCTCGGGCTCACCGATCAGGGCGCGAATCGGCGGCGCGATGATGTCGGCGGTCAACTCGCCGATCCGGGGCAGGATGTCCTTGCCATGGACCGCCAGACCGGCCGCGCGCAACTCGGTCTCGATCAGCGGTTCGGTCTCCTCGACCACCACCAGCTTGCCGACCGTGGCCGCCAGCGCCCGGATGCGCCCCAGCGGCAGCGGATAAGAGAGGCCGAGCTTGATCAGCGGCGCGTTGGGAAACGCCTCGCGCAAATGGAGATAGGCCGGCCCCGAAACCACGAACCCGGCCCGGCGATCGTCGCCCGCTTCCTCGACGGTGAGGTCATAGCTCTCGGCAAAGGCCGCTAGCTTTTTCTCACGCTCGAGCTGAAGCGGCACCCGCTTCTTGGCGTTGCCGGGCACCATCACCCAGCGGGCGGGATTGATGGCGAAGCCGGGGACCTTGCGCTCTTCGCGCGCGCCCAGGGTGACCAGGGCCTTGACGTGGCAGACCCGGGTGGTCAGGCGCACGATCACCAGGGTTTCGAACTGCTCGGACAGCTCGAACGCCCGCTTGGTCATCTCGTAGGCTTCCTGGGAATCCGCCGGCTCCAGGATCGGCAAATGGGCGAAGCGGCCCCAATAGCGGGAATCCTGCTCGTTCTGGGACGAAGACTGCCCGACATCGTCGGCCACCGCCACCACCAGCCCGCCGAGCGCCCCGGTCAGGGTCACGGTCATCAGCGGATCGGAGGCGACATTCAGCCCGACATGCTTCATGGCGCAAAAGGCGCGGGCGCCGGCCATGCTGGCGCCGAGCGCGACCTCGAAGGCCACCTTCTCATTGACCGACCATTGGGTGTGCAGGTCGGGATACTGAGCCAGGGACTCCAGAATCTCGGTCGCCGGCGTGCCGGGATAGCCCGCGGCCACCCGCGTTCCCGCCTCCCAGACCGCGCGGGCAATCGCCTCGTCGCCGGAGAGCAGCCGCCGCGCTCCGGCCTCGTCCTTGACCAGCATATTCATGGATTCCGCTTCCTTACTCCCGGCTCCGCTCCCGGAGCCGGGTTCGTTTAGCCAAAACGCGCGACTTTGCCAAGCCGGTTGCGCCCCGGATCACTCCTCCTCCTCGCCGCCAGCGGCCTTGCGCGCCTCGGCTTCGGCCAGGGTGCGGGCGATGTCGGCCTCGCGCTGGCGTTCGATCCAGCGGGCGGCCCAGATCGACAACTCGTAGAGCCCGACCAGCGGAATCGCCAGACTGACCTGACTGAAGACGTCGGGCGGAGTCAGCACCGCCGCGATCACGAACACCATGACGATGGCGTAGCGCCGCTTTTCGGCCAGTTGCTTGGAGGTGACCAGCCCGACCCGGGCCAGCAGGGTCAGCAGCACCGGCAGCTGGAACGCCACCCCGAAGGCGAAGATCAGAGTCATGACCAGCGAGAGATACTCGCTGACCCGCGCTTCCAGCTGAATCGGCAGCGTCCCGGGATCGTGGGAGTTCATCTCGAAGCCGAGGAAGAAGCGCCAAGCCAGCGGAAAGACCAGATAATAGACCACCGCGCCGCCCAGAAAGAACAGGAACGGCGTCGCGACCAGAAACGGCAGAAAGGCCTTCTTCTCGTGCTGATACAGGCCCGGCGCGATGAACATCCACAGCTGTGTCGCGATGAAGGGAAAGGTCAGAAACGCGCCAGACCAGAACGCCACTTTCATATATGTGAAGAATGCTTCAGTCAGGCCGGTATAGATCATCTTACGCCCCTGCCCGGCCAGAATATCGGCCAGAGGCTGCACCAGGAAGGCATAGATGTGCTGGGAGAAACAATAACAGACCGCGAACCCCACCAGCAGGACCGCCACCGAATAAACCAGCCGGTTGCGCAACTCGATCAGATGGTCGAGCAACGGCATCTTATGCTGTTCGAAGTCCTCGTCCACGGGCGTTTATCCCTGACTGGCTGGTGTCGGTGGCGCGGACGCGGGGGCCGGCTCGGGGGCCGGCTCCGGCGCGGGGGGGGCGGCAAGCACCGCCACCTCCTCGGCCGGCTCCGGCGGGCTGCCGCCAAACCCCTCGGTCCCAAGCGTCGACGGATCGAAGCTCTGGCGGATCGAGCCGTCCGGATCCACGATGTCGGCCAAGGTCTTGGCGCCCGAGATGTTGCGCGCCGCCTGGGCCTGCTTGCGCAACTCCTCGAGTTCGGCTTCCTGCATCAGGTCGGTGAAGTGGCGCTGAAACTCGCCGGCCATCATGCGGGCGCGGCGCGCCCATTTGCCGGCCTCGTACAGCACCCGTGGCAGCTCCTTGGGACCGATGGCGATCAGCGCGACCACCGCGATCAACAGGAGTTCCGTCCAGCTGATATCGAACATGGTTCCGGTGTTTCAAGTAACCAATGCGGCGGCTATCATCGACGCCTTGCCGGCCGCTGTCAACGGCACGCCGCATTTGTATCCTCGCGTAAGGGCGGGGCGATGGGGTATCCTGGGCGCCGCTGTCTTCACCGGAGGGTCCCGCCCTGACCGCCGACGCCCCCGCCGCCCAGCCCCCGGCCTTTCTCAACGTCGACCGCTCGATCTCCGGCCGGCGCTGGCAGGCGCGCGGCGGCTGCGAACGCACGGCGCTGGCGCTGTCCCAGTCGCGCGGCCTGCCCGAGTTGGTCGGGCGGGCGCTGGCGGCGCGCGGCGTCACTCTCGAGGGTGTGGACAGCTTCCTGGCGCCGACCCTCAAGGCGCTGATGCCCGACCCCAGCATCGTCACCGACATGGACGCCGCCGCCGCCCGCTTAGCCAGCGCGGTGACCGGCGGCGAAGCCGTGTGCGTCTGGGGCGATTACGACGTCGACGGCGCCACCTCGACGGCACTGCTCTACCGCTATCTCGCGGCGGTGGCCAAGCCGCCGCGCACCTACATTCCCGACCGCATCACCGAGGGCTACGGCCCCAACGCCCCGGCCTTGCTGAAGCTGCACCGGGAGGGTGTGCGCCTCGTGGTCGCCGTCGATTGCGGCACCAGCGCCTACCAGCCGCTGAGCGCCGCCGCCGAGGCCGGGCTCGACGTCATCGTCATCGACCATCACGCCGCCGAAGCCGCCCTGCCCGCCGCCACCGCCATCGTCAATCCCAACCGCCTCGACGACAGCTCGGGGCTGGGGGGACTGTGCGCCGCCGGGGTGGTCTTTCTCACCGTGGTTGCGCTCAATCGGGAGTTGCGCCGGCTCGGCTGGTTCAAGACCCGCCCCGAGCCCGACCTGATGTCGTGGCTGGATCTGGTCGCCCTCGGCACGGTGTGCGATGTCGTGCCACTGGTCGGGCTCAACCGGGCGCTGGTGACCCAAGGGCTGAAGGTGATGGCCCGGCGCGCCAATGTCGGCTTGGCCGCCCTGGCCGATGTCGCCGGAGCCAGCGGCCCGCCCGAAGCCTATCACGCCGGCTTCGTGCTCGGACCGCGGGTCAATGCCGGCGGCCGGGTCGGCGCCTCCGATCTCGGCACCCGGCTGCTGGCCACCGAGGACCCGGCCGAGGCCCGGGGCATCGCGCTGCGGCTCGACGAACTCAACGGCGAGCGCCGCCAGATCGAAAGCGCGGTGCTGGACGCCGCCCTCGATCAGATCGCCGAACTGATCGGTGCGGGGGAGCCGCCGCCGCTGGTCTTCGTCGCCGGGGCCGACTGGCATCCCGGCGTCATCGGCATCGTCGCCTCGCGGCTGGTCGAACGGCTGAAGCGCCCGGCCTGCGTGGTCTCGCTGGTCGATGGCGTCGGCAAGGGCTCCGGACGCTCGATCAAGGGCGTCGATCTCGGCGCGGCGGTGATCGCCGCCCGGCAATCGGGCCTGCTCAGCCATGGCGGCGGCCACCGCATGGCGGCCGGCTTCACCGTGCAGGCCGAGCGCCTGGACGAGCTGATCGGGTTCCTCACCGGCCGGGTCACCGAACAGTTGGGCGGCGCCTCGCCGATAGCCACCCTGGAACTGGATGGCGCCCTTTCGGTCGGCGCCGCCACCCCCGCCCTGGCCGAAACCCTGAGCAAGCTCGCCCCCTTCGGCAGCGGCAACGCCGAACCGCGCTTCGCGGTCACCGATGTCCGGGTGGTGCGCGCCGATGTCGTCGGCACCGGCCATGTCCGCTGCATCCTGACCGGCGCCGAGGGCGGACGGCTCAAGGCCATCGCCTTCCGCGCCGCCGACAGCGACCTCGGCCACGCCCTGCTCGGCAGCGCCTCCCGGCCGATCCATCTGGCGGGAACCGTTCGCGTCGACAGCTGGAACGGCGCCGTCAACGCCCAGTTGGTGATCGAGGATGGGGCCTGGGCGGTTTAGCGGCGGGGACGCAAGGCAAGGCCAGGGGCGCGGCCCCTGGACCCCGCCAAAGGCCGGGGGGCCTTTGGAAACCGGTTTTTATCAGGCAGTTAGTTTGGCCAGAGCGGCATCCTGGGAGAGTTCGAGTTTTTCTCCGGTGGCGCGGTTTTTCAGTTCGACCACGCCGGACTTCAGGCCGCGCGGGCCGATGGTCAGGTGCCAGGGCAGGCCGATCAGGTCCATGTCGGCGAACTTGACCCCCGGTCGCTCGTTGCGGTCGTCGTAGAGCACCTCGACGCCAGCGGTCAGCAAATCGTCGTAGATGTCCTCGCACACCCGGTCGCAGGCCGCGTCGCCCTGCTTGAGATTGATCAGGCCGACCTTGTAGGGCGCGACACTCTCCGGCCAGATGATGCCGTTGTCGTCGTGACTGGCCTCGATGATCGCCGCCACCAAGCGCGAAACGCCGATGCCGTAGGAGCCCATTTCCAGGGTGATCGATTCGCCGTTCGGCCCCGCGACCACCGCACCCAGCGGCTTCGAGTATTTGGTGCCGAAATGGAAGATGTGGCCAACCTCGATGCCCCGCGCCGAGGCCAGTTGGTCCGCCGGCACCGGACAGCTGGCGGCGTCGTGCTTTTCTTCGGTAGCGGCATAAATGCTGGTGTGCTTGGCGAAAAACGGGTCGAGGTCCTCCTGATAGGACGGAGCGTTGCCCAGCACGTCCAGCTCGAGCCACGCCTTGTCGCAAAACACCGCGCTCTCGCCGGTCTCGGCCAGAATGATGAATTCGTGGCTCATGTCGCCGCCGATCGGGCCGGACTCGGCCTTCATGGGAATGGCGCGCAGCCCCATGCGGGCGAAGGTCTTGAGATAGGCCAGGAACATCTTCTGATAGGCGATGCGCGCGCCCTTGTAGTCGAGATCGAAGGAATAAGCGTCCTTCATCAGGAACTCGCGGCCGCGCATCACGCCGAAGCGCGGGCGGATTTCATCGCGGAACTTCCACTGGATGTTATAAAGATTGCGCGGCAGCTCGCGGTACGACTTGACGTAGCTCTTGAAGATGTCGGTGATGACCTCTTCCGCCGTCGGCCCGAACAGCATCTCGCGCTCGTGACGGTCCTTGATCCGCAGCATTTCCTTGCCGTAATCCTCGTAGCGTCCCGACTGGCGCCACAAATCCGCCGACTGAATGGTCGGCATCAGCAACTCGATCGCCCCCGCCGCGTCCTGCTCTTCCCGCACGATCTGCTCGATCTTGCGCAGCACCCGGTAGCCCAGCGGCAGCCAGGCGTAAATGCCGGCGCTGGTCTGGCGGACCATGCCGGCGCGCAGCATCAGCCGGTGCGAGACGATTTGCGCCTCGTTGGGGGTTTCCTTGAGGGTGGGCAGGAAATAGCGGGTGAGACGCATGGCGGCAACTCGGCTGTAAAAAACAAAAGGAACGGCCTCCGACTTTAGGGAAAGCCGCCCCCCCTGTCCACAGCCACCGCCAGCGCCCTCGGACGAAGGCGGCGCCGAAAATAATCCACCGGGGCATTTCCCCGGCGACTATACTCCAGCCCGGTTTTTTCCAGGACGGACCCGATGCGCGCCACCGATCTCCAGGGCATCGTCACCGCGACGATCACCGTGAACAGCGCCGTGGACACCATCATGTCCGACCTGAGCGGCGCCTTCGCGGCCCTCGGCGTGTCGATGCGCACCGTGCTCGACGCCGCCCCCCTCTACGCCAATCCCGGACTGCTGCCGGCGCTGGCGGTTTCGCTGTGCCGCGAGGGCCTGCCCGCCTTTCTCGTCACCTGCAACGCCAAGGTCCGGGTGGTGGCGGGCCAGGAGCGCGGCCGGGACGTCACCGTCCACGAGGCCTTCGACATGCCGATGGTGGCGTTCATGGTCGATCACCCCGCCACCCACCTCGCCCACCTGCTGCGCGCCCCGGAAAACACCATCATCACCGTGATCGACGAGGGCCACCTCGCCTTTCTCGAACAGGCCGGCCTCGCGCCGCGCAGCCGGCTCTTTTGCCCCCACGGCGGCCCCGAGCCGGTCCCGAATCCCCGCACAACCCGTGAGCGCGGCATCGAGCTGCTGTTTTCGGGCAATGTCGGCGATCCCGGCCCGGAAGCGGCATGGCTGGACCGCGCCTCGGGCGGCCGCTCCGAACTCAGGGCGATTCTGGCCGAGGCGCTGGACGCCGTCCGCGACGAACAGCGCGACCCGTATCTCGCGATCGTCGAAGCCTCGGCGCGGCGCGGTGCCGAAACCACGCCGCTGGCCGCCGCCAAACATGTCGCGGACCTCGACGCCTACGCCATGATGAGCCGGCGCTTCCAGGTGCTGCGCGCCATCACCGGCCATCGGGTGACGGTGCTCGGCGAGGTCTCCGGCACCAACGCCCTCGACCACCACACCCTGCTCGGCACCGCCTCGTTCGCCCGCGCCCGCAGCAGGATGGCCGACGCCAAACTACTGATCAACAGCCGCTCGACCTTCGCCCGGGGCGGGCATGAACGCATTTTCTATGGCCTCAGCCGGGGCGCGGTCGTCGTCACCGAGCCCAGCGCCTTCCTGCGCCAAGACCTGGAGACCGGCCTGGGCATGGTCGCCCTGCCCGCCGATCCGGCCGCGACCGACGACCTGCTCTCCGACCTGCTGGCCCGACCGGAGCGACTCGACGCCTTGCGCGAGCGCGGCCTCGCCGGCTATGCGCAACGCCACGGCTGGCGAGAGCGGGCGGAGCGGATTCTCGGCGCACTCGCCGCCCATGCCGCGTCAAAGCAGGATGGCCGCCCCTGACTCAGCCGCTGGTCCGGATCAAACCGGCGGGCAGTTGCGGCGCCGCGCGCTCGCCGATGGCATCCTCGATCAGGCGCCGGGCGGCGGCCGAGTCCCAGCCGGGATCGCCCTCGGCCCGGCCGATGATCCGGCCCTCGCGGTCGAGCAGGAACGAGGTCGGCACGCCGGAAACGCCGAGCTGGCGCAGAATCCGGGAGCTGGGATCGAGATAAACCGGCAGATGGCTGGCTCCGATCCGCTCCAGAAAGGGCTCGACCACCCCGCCGGCGCCGCGATCCACCGACACCGCCACCACCTGGAAATCCTCGCCGCCGAACCGGGCCTGGAGATCGTCGAGGGCCGGGATTTCCGCGACGCACGGGCCGCACCAGGTCGCCCACAGGTTCAGCAGCACCACCTTGCCGGCAAAGGCGCCGAGATCGAGCCGCTGCCCCTCGCCGTCGCTGAAGGCCAGCGGCGGCGGCACCTGGGGCGCGGCATAGGGGACATAGCCGCGCAGCCCCGGAGACGCCGCGGCCGGAGCGAAAACCACGACCGCGCCCGCCCCCAACAGCAACAGAGTCGTTGCGATGACGCGCAAAAGCGGCATAGTAGCGGCCCGATCCTTCGTGACTTTGCCCGGCTGTTTCCCGATCATGACCAAACCCGCCCCCCCCCCATCCGCTGCCACCACCCCCGACACCCAGCACGCCAACCAGCTCTGGGGCGGGCGCTTCGCCGCCGGGCCGGCCGCGATCATGGAGCGCATCAACGCCTCGATCGGCTTCGACCGCAAGCTCTATGCCCAGGATATCGCCGGCTCCAAGGCCCATGCCGCCATGCTCGCCCGCCAGGGCATCATCGGCGCCGACGATGCCGCCGCGATCGCCACAGGGCTCGACGCGATCCTACAGGAAATCGAACGCGGCGTCTTTCCCTTCCAGGTCGCCCTCGAAGACATTCACATGAACATCGAGGCGCGGCTGGCCGAGCTGATCGGCGAGCCGGCCAAGCGCCTCCACACCGGCCGCTCGCGCAACGATCAGGTGGCCACCGACTTCAAGCTGTGGGTGCGCGATGCCCTCGACCGGCTCGATGCCGGCCTGAAGGACCTGCAAGCGGCGCTGATCGAGCAGGCCGAGCGGCACAGCGACACCGTGATGCCCGGCTTCACCCACCTGCAACCAGCCCAGCCGGTGACCTTCGGCCACCACCTGCTGGCCTATGTCGAGATGTTCGGCCGCGACCGCAGCCGGGCGCGCGACGCCCGGGCGCGGCTCAACGAATGCCCGCTCGGCTCGGCGGCGCTGGCCGGCACCCCCTACCCGATCGACCGCGACTTCACCGCGCAGGCGCTGGGCTTCGACCGCCCGACCGCCAATTCGCTGGACTCGGTCTCGGACCGCGACTTCGCCCTCGACTACCTCGCCACCGCCTCGATCGCCGCCGTGCATCTCTCGCGCTTCGCCGAGGAAATCGTGATCTGGTGCACCGCCCAGTTCCGCTTCATCACCCTGTCCGATGCCTTCACCACCGGCAGTTCGATCATGCCCCAAAAGCGCAATCCCGACGCCGCCGAGCTGGTGCGCGCCAAGTCCGGGCGGGTGATCGGCTCGCTGACCGGCCTGCTGATCGCGCTCAAGGGCCTGCCGCTGGCCTATTCCAAGGACATGCAGGAGGACAAGGAGCCGGTGTTCGAGGCCGACGACACCCTGGCGCTGTGTCTCGCCGCCACCGCCGGCATGGTCCGCGACATGAAGGCCAATCCGGTGGCGATGCTGCGCGCCGCCGAGCGCGGCTTCCTCACCGCCACCGATCTCGCCGACTGGCTGGTGCAGACGCTGGGCATGCCCTTCCGCGAGGCTCATCACGTCACCGGCCGGTTGGTCAAGCTGGCCGAGGAGCGGACGATCGGCTTGGCCGAACTGGAGCTTGCCACCATGCAAACCGTCGAGCCGCGCATCACCGCGGCGGTGTTCCAGGTCCTGAGCCTCGAAGCCTCGGCCGCCAGCCGCAAGAGCTTCGGCGGCACCGCCCCCGAACGGGTGCGCGAGGCGCTGAAGGCGGCGCGGGAGCGGTTCCTGTGAGCGCCCGGCCGGTTTTCCGCTGGCTGCTGCTGGCCGCGCTGGCGCTGACCCTGCCCGCTCTTGAGGGCTGCGGCCGCAAGCCCAAGCTGCTCGACCCGCCCGAGGGCTCCGGCCCGGCGGCGGCGACCTTTCCCCACGATTATCCCAATTCGAAATACGACCCGCGGCCGCCGGGCCAACCCGCCTCCCCGGCCGCCCAACCCGGGCCGCTGGAACCGGGCAACGCCTATCCCACGATCATCCGGCCCGACGAGATCGGCAACTCCACCTCGCTCTCGATGCCATCTCCGGAAGCGGCGTGGGCGACGCCCAGCACGAGAAATCAGCCATGACCCTGTTCGCCTATCGCAACCGCGCCCTCCATGCCGAAGCGGTGCCGCTGGCCGAGATCGCCGCCAGCGTCGGCACGCCGTTCTACTGCTATTCGCGCACGACGCTGGAAACCGCGTGGCGCGCCTTCGCCGCCGCCTTCGCCGGCCAGGACGCCACCATCTGCTACGCCCTCAAGGCCAACTCCAACCTCGCGGTGGTGCGCACCCTGGCCCGGCTCGGCGCCGGGGCCGACGTGGTCTCCGAGGGCGAACTGCGCCGGGCGCTGGCTGCGGGCGTGCCGGCCGGGCGCATCGTTTTTTCCGGGGTCGGCAAAAGCCGGGGCGAAATGAAGACGGCGCTGGAGGCCGGCATCTTCCAGCTCAACGTCGAGTCGCTGCCCGAACTGGAAGCGCTCAGCGACGTGGCCAGCGGTCTCGGGGTGGTCGCCAACATCGCGCTCAGGGTCAATCCCGACGTCGATGCCGGCACCCATCACAAGATTTCCACCGGCAAAAAGGAAAACAAGTTCGGCATCGATTTCGACCACGCCCGGGCGTTCTATGCCCGCGCCGCCGCCTTGCCGGGCCTTAAACCGGTTGGGCTGGCGGTGCATATCGGCTCCCAGCTCACCGGGCTCGAACCCTTCCGCGATGCCTTCCGCAAGACCGGCCAACTGGTCGAGGCGCTGCGTGCCGATGGCCGGACGGTGTCGCGGCTGGATCTGGGCGGCGGCCTGGGCATCGTCTATCGCGATGAAATCCCTCCCGAAATCGCCGAATACGCCGACATGGTGCGCGAGGCGACCCGGGGTCTGGGCGTCCATCTGGTGCTTGAGCCGGGACGGGCGCTGGTCGGCAACGCCGGAGTGCTGGTGTCGCGGGTGCTCTATGTGAAGAGCGGCCTGCACCGCCGCTTCGTGATCCTCGACGCCGCCATGAACGATCTGATCCGCCCGGCGCTCTACGAGGCATGGCATGGCATCGTGCCGGTGACCGAACCCCCGGCCGACAGCCAGCCCGAACCTTTCGACGTCGTGGGACCGGTGTGCGAGACCGGCGACACTTTCGCCACCCAGCGCCCGCTCGTGCCGCCGCGCGCCGGCGACCTCATGGCCATCCGCTCGGCCGGAGCCTATGGCGCCGTGATGGCCTCAAGCTACAACACCCGGCCACTGATCCCCGAAGTCCTGGTCGAAGGCCAGCGCTTCGCCGTCATCCGCCACCGCCCGAGCTACGAGGAGATGCTCGGACTCGATCACCTGCCATCGTGGCTGGAGGAGTGAGTTGAAAGAAGTGATGGCTGGGTTGGTAATCAAGGCCTTCTTGGCGTGATGGGGGCGTGACGGCGACGCCACGCCAAAACGTCCCCGCCGCCCTTCACCCCTCCCCCAGCATCTCCCGCGCCGCCGCCGCGACCTCGGCCAGCGCCACTTCGCGCTGGGTGCCGCTGGAGAGGTGCTTGAGGGTGACGGTGCCCCGCGCCTTCTCGTCGCCGCCCATCAGCAACACCAGCGGGATGCCGGCACGGTCGGCGTACTTCACCTGCTTGCCGATCTTGCCGGCCTCCAGATAAACCTCGGTGTTGATGCCGGCGGCGCGCAACGCCGTGGCGATGGCGAAATAATCCGCCGCCAGCGCCGGGTCCATCTGGGTGACCAGAATCCGGCTGGTGGCCCGGCCGGCGCCGTCGATCAGGCCGGCGTCGAGCAGTTGGGAAAACAGCCGGGTGGCGCCGATCGAGATACCGACACCGGGCAGCTTCGACTTGGTGTACTGGCTGGCCAGATTGTCGTAACGCCCGCCCGAACACACGCTGCCCAGACCGGGACAGGCATCGAGAAAGGTCTCGTAGACCGTGCCGGTGTAATAATCCAGCCCGCGCGCGATGGTCAGGTTGAGCCGGAAATTGCGCTCCGGCACCCCGAAGGCGCGCAAGCCGGCAACCACGGCCTCCAGTTCCTCAAGGCCCTGGCGCACCTGGGGCCGATCGCTGTTCAGCGCCCGCAACCGGGCCAACGTCTCGTCGGTGGTGCCGCTCTCGCCGAGCAGATCGAGCAGTTTGGCCTCGTCGGCGGAGAGAGTGGCCGCCACCGCCGCGCGACCGATCTTGTCGAGCTTGTCGAGTTCGCGCAGCACCGCGCCCTGGCGCTCGGGCTCCGTGACCCCGACCGAGGCGAGCAGGCCCAGGAGCAGCTTGCGATTGTTCAGATTGATGACGAAGCCGCCGACCTTCAGCTCGGTGAAGACATGGTTGATCACCGCCGGCATCTCGGCATCGAAGGCCACCGGCAGGCTGTCCTTGCCGATGACGTCGATGTCGCATTGATAAAACTCGCGATAGCGGCCCTTCTGGGCGCGTTCGCCCCGGTAGACCCGCTGAATCTGATAGCGCCGGAACGGAAACACCAGATCGCGCTCATGCTCGGCGACATAGCGGGCCAGCGGCACCGTCAAATCGAAGCGCAAGGCCAGCTCCGGCCGCTTGTTCTGCTCCAGGGCGCCGGTCGACTGGACGAAATAAACCTGCTTTTCCGTCTCCCCCCCCGACTTGGTCAGCAGCACCTCGCGGGTCTCGAACACCGGCGTCTCCACCGGCAAAAACCCGAAGCGCTCATAGCCGCGCCGGATGGTCTCGAGCATGGCCTGAAAGGCGACCTGCTGACGCGGCAGCAGCTCCATCACTCCGGGCGGGGTCTTGGGGGCGATCAGCGACATCGGGCTTTTCCGGCTAGGACGGGGGAGCAACTCCCCATGGGTGCCGCGCCCGGCGGCAAAAGGCAAGGGGGAAGGCGAGCCGCCCAGACACACCCGCCGCCGGGGTTGGTGCCGGCGGTTCGGGCGCTATCTCACCTTGCAGCCGGTTTCCGACAGCTCCGGGGCTCGCCCCCACATCCAGAGGAGTCCGAACGATGATCTACACACAGCTTGACCAAGAGGCCGCCCTGGCCACCTTGAACAAAATTCTCGAGACGGAACTCGCCGGAGTGGTTCGCTATACTCACTATTCGTTGATGATTTTCGGCCATGGCCGCATTCCGATCGTCAAATGGCTGCGCGAACAGGCCACCGAGTCGCTGGATCACGCCCAGACCGCCGGGGAACTGGTGACCCATTTCGAAGGCCACCCGTCGCTGGAAATCGGACCGCTGCTCGAGACCCACAAACACTCCATCGGCGATATCCTCAAAGAGTCCCTGGAGCATGAGCGCGCCGCCGTCCAGCTCTACCGGGATTTGCTGGCTCTGGTCGCCGGATGCTCGGTGATCCTCGAAGAGTACGCCCGCCAGATGATCGCCCGGGAGGAAGGCCACATCGGCGACGTTCTGAAAATGCTGCGCGGCCAAGGCTGACCAGAACCGGAAACCGGGAGGACGGTGACTTTCGCCGCGAGGACGATCGGGCGAAGGAGAAAGTCGTGACGGCTTTCAAGCGCGGAAGAAACCGTCACCCGATTCCCCGGGGACGGGTGCTTCCCGATTTTGCCGCTCGGTGCTATGCTGGGCCGGATCAGGAGGTGGGCCGTGACGGCCGTCGCGTTCGATACTCTCAAGCTGGCAGATCAGCTCCAGGCGGGCGGTTTCACCGCCGAGCAGGCTCGGACCGCGGCCTCCGCTTTTGCCGAAGCGACCCGTGGCGCCGACCTGTCGACCAAGACCGACCTCGCCAACCTTGCAACCAAGACCGACCTCGCCAACCTTGCAACCAAGGCCGATCTCGCCGAGGCCAAGGCCGAGTTCCTCAAGCTGATGATCGGCGCCATGATCGCGCAGACGGGTCTGATCGTCGCTCTGGTCAAACTGATTCACTGACCTTACGGTCACATCCGCGGTTCACCTCTCTCGCAGCACCACCTCCCGCCACCATGCGATGGTGGCGGCGCGGCCCCAGAACAGGGCGTGGAGGGCGGCGGTGACCGCCAGGATCAGGGCGCCGGCAAAGACCACATCGCTGAAGAAATGCGCGCCCTGGCCGATGCGGACCAACCCGGTCAGGGCGCCGGCGCCGATGCCGGCCCAGAAGATCGCCCGCCGCCGCCGTTGGGCGACATAAGCGAACGCGGTCAGAAAAAAGCCGGCCGAGGCGTCGCCGCACACGAAGGCGCAGTTGCGGTCGCATTGCTTGGCGTCGGACATCACCAGCGGCGGCGTGAAGCGGGAGGCGCCGCCGAACTCCTCGACCTGAACCGGCCGGGCGCGGTGCCAGTTGTCCTTGAGCACGACATTGGCCATCAGCACCGGCCCGGCCAGCAGGGCCAGCAGCAGGAACAGCCAGTGTAGCGTGCCCAGCCCGGCGAGTTGGCGCCGGCGAATCGCGCACCAGAGGCAGCCCAGCAGCAATCCCAGACCGAGCACCATCGGCCCGTAGATCGCGAGATCGTGAATGGCGCCGGCCAGCGGCACGGTGTTGAAGACGAAGCGCAGTGTCGGGTCTTCGACGCCGGGCAGGAAAAACAGCCGTGTGATCCCGAGATCGATGCCGGGGAACATGATCAGCGCCAGCCCGATCAGCCCGCCCCCCCACCAAAGCCGCATGGTCTCTGCTCCTTCACGGTTTCCAAAGGCCGCCGGCCTTTGGCGGGGTCCAGGGGCAGAGCCCC
>CAIOBP010000057.1 GCA_903856295.1 uncultured Rhodospirillales bacterium
CCGCCGCATCAATGGTGATATCCCACGGATCAAGCAACCACTGGCCCGACTTCCCGTGACGCGCGGACGCATCCACTTTGGCGGACGCCACCCGCAGGAAGTGCCCCGATGTTTCAATCTGTCCGCCGTCACCGCCGTTGGCTCCGCCGCGAGCCGCCAAGAGGCCCGCAACATCGGTATTGCCGGAAATGACGGAGATACTCCCGCCGTTGCCGGTGGTCTTGGCCGAAGCGTCAAGGGTGGCCCCGTCTGCCACGCTTGCGGTGGTCGCTTGCCAGTTCCCCACAGTGACCTTGCCGCCGCCTGAATCGCCCGAAGCGTCCATCTTGGCTGTGCCGGAAAGGGCAATGGCATCGCCGGTCACCGTGACCTTGCCGCCGGTCTGTCCGGTTCCTTGTCCGGATGCGTCGAGAGTTCCCGTCACCTGAACGGTTCCGCCTTCGCCTCCGGAAAGCACAATATCTCGCCTTGCTGTTGCACCGCTTGGGCGCGTGCGAAGCCGGTCATATTGATGGCTTGATCCACCACCCCCTTGGCGGCATTGGCCGTCAAAATGATAGTGTGTCAATCGGCGTCGAAAATTGACCCACATTCTGCATAGAATCGGCGCCCAATAATGACCCACCTCTAAGGCGGTAGGCGGGTTGTCCAGGTAGTCCATAGGAGGGACCCACGCGCGCCCGCAGCGCTCGTCACGAAGCTGGCGGAGGGCGCGTGTGGGAGGTTCCTGTGGGCCCACCTGGGCAATCCCGCCGGGGTGGGGGTCTGGGGGAGGGATTAGCTTCGGTTCTTGAAGCGCCAGCTTTGGTTCCCGGTCTCAATGATGTCGCAGTGATGGGTCAGCCGATCCAGCAGCGCAGTGGTCATCTTGGCGTCGCCGAAGACCGAGGCCCATTCGGCGAAGGCGAGATTGGTGGTAATGACGACGGCGGTGCGCTCGTAGAGGCGACTGATCAGGTGGAAGAGCAGTTGGCCGCCGCTCTGGGGAAACGGCAGATAGCCCAATTCGTCGAGGACGACGAGATCGACGCGGGAGAGTTGCTCCGCCAGCTTGCCGGTGGTCCCGGTGCGGGCCTCGGCCTCCAGTTGATTGACCAGATCGACGACATTGAAGAAGCGGCCCCGAGCGCCATTGCGGATGCAATTGGCGGCGATGGCGATGGCCATATGGGTCTTGCCGGAGCCAGTTCCGCCGACCAGCACGGCGTTACGGGGCGGCGACAGCAGGCCTCCGGCATGAAGATCGCGCACCAGGGGAGCGTTGACCGGCGACACCGCGAAGTCGAAATCGGCGAGTTCCTTGGCCAGCGGCAGCTTGGCCGAGGCCAGCCGGTAGCGGATGGAGCGGGTCTGCTTTTCCGCCAATTCGGCCTTCAGCAAGTCGCCGAGAATGCGTTGGGGCGAATGCTGGCGACGGATGCCATCGCTCATCACTTCGTCATAGGCGGCCCGCATCCCGGCCAGATGCAGGTCCGACATCATCGCCAGAAGCTCATGCCGTTCCATGGCAAGGCCCCTGCAACAGAGCATCGTAGCGGGCGCAGTCGGCCTCCGGCGGAATGAGCAACACCAGGGTTTCCGGGGTGGAGACCGGTTCGATGGCCACCGGCTGCTTCTGCCGGGCCAGGAGATTGAGGATGACTGCGCTGGTGCAGGGCCCGGCGGCCAGGGCCTCGGCGCAGGCGGCCTCTACCGCTTCCAAGCCGCTTTCCCGCGCAGCCATCAGGATCTCGACGAAGTGCCGGTCGGCATCGTTGCCGGTCCCCAGTTTCTGGCGAACCATGGCCAGCAGCGGCGACGGCTCCCAGTCCCGGAAGGGCGCGCCGTTGCGCAACGCGCCCGGCTTCCTGGCCAGCACCGGGACATAGTGCCACGGCTCATAGATGGTGCGGTCGCGGCCGAAGACGCGGGCGTGCTCGGCCACCACCTCTCCACCCTCGCGGATCACCACCCGGTCGGCATAGGCCTGCACGCTGACCGGCCGGTTGGCGGCCTTCGCCTCGACGCTGTAGCGGTTACGGTCGAAACGCACCAAGCAGCATTTTGATGCGCTGGCCTGGGCTTCATGAAATCCGTCGAAGGGGCGGCTATAGTCGATCAGGACGCCCTTTTCCTCCGCGAAGACATCGGCGACGCTGCGGTCCTTCATGTCGGGATGCGCCAAGACGGCGGCCTTCTTCAGGCACTGCTCCATCAGCCAGTCGTTCAACTCGGCCAGGGTGGCAAACCGCGCCCGTGGCGTGAAAAACCATTCGCGGACATTGCCGACCTGATTTTCCACCTGGCCCTTCTCCCAGCCCGACGCCGGAGTGCAGGCCACCGGCTCGACCAGATAATGCGAGCACATCTGCTCGAACCGGCGATTGAACCGTCGTTGCTTGCCGGTGAAGATCGCGTCCACCGCCGTCTTCATGTTGTCGTAGATGCCGCGCTGACAGGACCCGCCGAAGAAGCGAAATCCTCGATCATGAGCGTCAAACACCATCTCCTGGGTCTCGCGCGGATACGCGACCACCAGGAACATCCGGCTGTAGCACAGGCGGATATGTGCCACCTTCACCGTCGTCGTCACTCCGCCGAGCACCACGATCTCGTGGCTCCAGTCGAACTGATACGCTTCGCCCGGCGCGAACCAGAGCGGAATGAAGGCCGCCACCGGCTCTCCTGCCGCCGCCTGGGTATTGCTCCGCTTCCACTGCTGCGCATGCCGTCGGACGGCATCGTAGCCGCCGGTATAGCCCGCTTCCTCCAACTGCTGGAACATCCGGGTCATCGTCAGGCGCTCACGCCGACACTTGCGCCCGTTGTCCTTCAGCAGCGTCTCCAGCAGCGCCACATGCGGCCCAAGCTGGGGAAGCGGCTGATGCTCGCGCTCGTAGCTGAACGCGGTCTCCTCCGACCGCAGGATCTTGCGCACCGTGTTGCGCGACAATCCCCGTTCACGCGCGATCTGCCTGATGCCCTTCTTCCCGACGAAATGGTCCCGACGCACACGCCCGATTGATTCCACGATGATCATCCCCTGGTTTGCTCCGATGCGATTTCACATCGGATGATGGTGGTCATCACCAGGGAAAGGGTGGGTCAATTTTGAACGCCGATTTCCCCGGTTAGGGGGTCAAAGTTGCACGCCGGTTTCCATATAGCGAGGCAGCGCTGAATCTTGGGAGCGACGACTCTGGATATCTTGCCGCTCCGCTCTACGTCAGAGAAGACTTCACCAGGTGGTTAATCGAACTTGTCGCATGGAAGCCACTTGATTTTGATTCAAAAGATGCTGCCCATAAATCATAC
>CAIOBP010000058.1 GCA_903856295.1 uncultured Rhodospirillales bacterium
AAGCGGCAGGTCGGCGCCGAGGGATGGTCTCTCCGGTCTCACCAAGGGATAAATGATGGGAGGCCGGCGTCCGGCGTCAGGGGCAGGCAGCTACTTCAACGCGAGTTCTAACCCACGAGTCGCAGCGACGGGCCAATTTTTGGCGCGATTTCTTTAGGCTGATTAGAGTGAGGGTTGGGTGTGGCGCATAAGTGCCTGTGTCTTGTCGTCTAGGTAGTTCCACTTGGTCTTTCTGGGTGAGGTGAGGCTGGAGTTCTGAAGTCTGTGGTGTCAGGTTTCGGCGCCGCGCGACGAGGAGGAAAGTGACGTTGGGCATCGAAAGCGGTGATGGGCGCGAACAGAATGAGGCGGGCCTTCGCGGAGGCGCCGGTTCTGTCGTTGAGTCCTCCGCGCTTGGCGTGCCGACTCGTCTCGATATCGCCTGTCCGGCACCGCGGTGCGGTGGGCCGTGGTCGGGGCGGCGCTGCGATTTCTGCGGTTGCGGCGACTCCAGTCCGATCTTCGACCGCGCCATCCTTGATGAACTGGCGTCGATGCTTGACGACGAAGAGCTGGATTCCTACATCGCCCTGCTGGCGCCGACCATCCTGCCGCGAGTGGAGACGCTGCGCTGTCAGCTCGAGGCCGACAACCTGAGCGGCATGGTGGAAACCGCCCACGCCCTGTCTGGCGGTTCCGCCTGTTACGGGCTGTTCGCCTTGAGTTCGGTGGCGCGGCAAGTGGAGAACGGCGCCCGCAGCGAACCGGCCGAAAGCCTGCGCCGGCTGATCCGCGATGCCGCGGTGCTGGTCGATGATTCGCTGTCGGCGGTGTTGCGCTGGCGCTGCCGCCTGCGCGCCGGTCCTCTTGGCGGGGTCTCGCCCTCGGTGGCCGAGGCGTGCATCCTCACGGCCGCAATTGCAGCGTCCTGACCAGGTCGGTGAGCCCGACCTGACGGCGGCGTCTCAGCCGTTCGGCGGTGAGGATCGACTGAACGCGGGTGACGCTGGCTTCGAGGTCATCATTGACGATCACGTAGTCGTATTCCGCCCAGTGGCTCATCTCGTCGTTGGCTTTGCTCATGCGTTGGGCGATCACCGCCTCGGAATCCTGGGCGCGGCCGCGCAGCCGGCGCTCCAACTCGGTCGAGGAGGGCGGCAGGATGAACACCCGCACGATATCGCTTTCGGCGGATTCGCTGAGCTGCTGGGTGCCCTGCCAGTCGATGTCGAACAGCACGTCGTGCCCGGCCTGAAGCTGCTCCAGCACCGGCGCCTTGGGCGTGCCGTAGCGATTGCCGAACACCGTGGCGTGTTCCAGAAAGGCGTCGGCCGCGACCATCGCCTCGAAACGGCCGTGGTCGACGAACTGGTAGTGAACGCCGTCGATTTCGCCGGGGCGGGGCGGCCGGGTGGTCGCCGACACCGACATCGAGAGCTGCGGGTTGCCGTCGAGCAGGCGGCGGGAAATCGTGCTCTTGCCGGCGCCCGAGGGCGAGGACAGGACGAAGAGCAGGCCCCGGCGGCGGATCTCTGAGGGTCTCATTCGATGTTCTGAACCTGTTCGCGCAGTTGCTCGATGGTCGCCTTGAGGGCGAGGCCGATGCGGGTCAACTCGGTGTCGGTGGATTTCGAGCAGAGGGTGTTGGCCTCGCGGTTGAATTCCTGGCAGAGGAAATCCAGCCGCCGTCCCACCGCGTCGCCGGCCTTCATCAGGTCGCGGGCGGCGGCGATGTGGGCGCGCAGGCGGTCGAGTTCCTCGCGGACGTCGCCGCGTGCCACCAGCAGCGCCACTTCCTGGGCGAGTCGCTCTTCGGGCAGCACCGGTACCGCTTCGGTCAGGCTCGCGAGTTGGGTGCGCAGGCGTTCGCGCAGCACCGCCGGCTGAGTGGCGGCGCAGGCGCTGGCGGCCTGAACCAGCGCCGCGATGTCCTCAAGCTGCCGGGACAGCACCTCGGCGAGGCGGGCGCCTTCCTCGGCGCGCGCGGTGGCCAGCCGGTCGAGGGCCAGTTTGAGATCGGCGGTGAGCGGGGCTTCCAGCCCTTCCAGGGTGGCGGCCTCGTTCTCTTCCACCACCTCGATCACGCCGCGCACCCCGAGCAGAGCCTCGAAGCGTGGCGGCGGCGCGCTTTCCCCGGCATAGTCGCGGGCGAGCGCCAGCAACTGGTCGAGCAGCGGCCGGTTGATCCGCACCTGCCCGCCGGTGGCTGCGCGGGCGATGGTGAGGGCGAGGTTGAGCGAGCCGCGCTTGAAGCGCCGGCCGATCTCGGTCCGCGCCACCGCTTCCAGCCCGTCGAAACCGCTGGGCAGGCGGAAGCGGATATCGAGGTTGCGGCCATTGACGCTCTTGACCTCAATGGTCCAGGAGCAGCCCCCAAGCTGTCCTTCGGTCCGGGCGAAGCCGGTCATGCTGACGACGGGGTAGAGAATAGCCACGAACCCTCACTGACTTGATGCCAGTTTGTTATAGCCTCAGCTCACCACAGGCGACAACAGCCAGGAGACCTACCATGCGCGATCCTCGCAGCATTCTGATTACCGGTGCGTCCAGCGGCATCGGTGCCGCGCTGGCTGAGCTTTATGCGGCGCCGGGGCGGTTTCTCGCCCTGACCGGCCGAAATCAGGAGCGGTTGGAAGCGGTGGCGACGCGCTGCCGATCGCGCGGTGCCGAGGTCGAGTCCGCGCTCCTCGACATTCGCGACGCGGCGGCGCTGGCCGGCTGGATCGCCGAAACCGATCGCCGGCATCCCCTCGATCTCGGAGTCGCCAACGCCGGAGTCGCGCTGGGCAGCAACGGCAGCGCCGAAACCGCGGCGGCGGTGCGCCAGACCTTCGCCGTCAATGTCGATGGGGTGCTCAACACCGTGCTGCCGCTGGTGCCGCCGATGCGGGATCGGCGCCGGGGCCAGATCGCCATCGTCAGTTCGCTGGCCAGCTTTCGCGGTATTCCCGGATCGGGGGCCTATTGTGCCAGCAAGGCGGCGGAGCGGGTTTTCGGCGAAGGGCTGCGCGGCGATCTCGCGCCGTTCGGAGTCGGCGTCTCGGTGATCTGTCCCGGCTTCATCCGGACGCCGATGACCGACGTCAATCCGTTTCCGATGCCGTTCCTGATGGAGCCCGAGCGGGCGGCGGTGATCATCCGGCGCGGACTCGAGGGCAACCGGGCGCGCATCGCCTTTCCCTGGCCGATGTACGCGGCGTGTTGGTTGCTCGGGGTGCTGCCTCCCGCCTGGACCGACGGCCTGCTGCACCGAACGCCGCGCAAGCCCTAAGGCCTTTCGGCGACCAGGGCTTTGCCCTGGACCCACCGGGGTCGGCGGCCCCAGACCCCATGAAAAAAGGGGAGGCGCGAAGCCTCCCCTCTGAACAGCTTAACCAAAAGAAGAGGTTACGCCTTGGAATAGCCCCAGACCGAAGCGGGCGGGAAGTTACGCGGGGTCCAGCCCAGGCGCTTGCCCTTGAGGCCGAGCTTCTTCATGTCCAGCGGCGAGGTGGCGCAGTAGGTGTAGAGGATGAAGCGGCGGCCTTCCGGCAGCACGCTGAAGATGGCGTCGATGATCTCGCGCTGGAGATCGATCGGCAGCAGCACCATCGGAATGCCGACGACGACGGTGCCGACCTTGCCGACCAGATCTTCGCCGATGAACTTGCGGGTCTGACGGCAATCGCCGTGCACGACCTTCACATCGGGGTAGGTCTGGCTGAGGAAGGAGGCGAGTTCGGGATCGATTTCGATCGACCACACGCGGTCGGCCGGGATGCCGGCTTCCAGCAGGGCGCGGGTGATCGCGCCGGTGCCGCCGCCGAACTCAACGACGATCTCGTCCTGGGCGCAGACCAAGTGCTTTGCCACCAGCTTGCGCAGGCCGATCGAGGAGGGGACGACCGAGCCCATGGACAACGGATTGGCCAGCCAACGCTGAAAGAAGACCCAGGCGGCAGGAGGAGCCTTGCGACCCTTCGCCTTGTCGGCGGTGACGACTTCAGTTTGAGACATGTGCGGCCTTTCGCCGTTGAGTGTTACAGACAACCGGCCCTGCGCGAGAGCCTCACTCATCGCGCAAAGTCAGAAAGCCCCCGTACATAGCCGAGTGGTCTAACAAATCGGGACCCGAAAGGACAACACAGAAAAGCCGGTTTTTCCGTGCCGGGCATATTTTGCCGCGGGTTTGACATTTTGGCACCGTTGCGGCCGCCCGTTCAGGGGGACGGCAGCGGCATGCCGTGGATCAGGGTGCCGGCATAGGCGAGACTCGCGACGATGATGGTGGCCACCAGCGCCGAGGCCACCGCGAAGCCCAGGCCGACCGCCACCGCCAGGCCGTCATGCTCGATCAGCCCAAGGGCGATCACCAGCAGGCCGAAGCCGGGCAGCCAGCCGATCAGCGGCAGCGGCGTGATGGCGATCGCCGCCATCACGAAGCAGATGGTGCCGAGCCAGCGCTCGAAACCGCTGGCCGTGAGGTGGGGCAGGCGCGGTGTGAGCAGGCTCTCGATCCAGCGCAGCCGCGGCAGCACGCCATCGATCATGCGCGCGGCCGATTCGGTCGACACCGAACGGCGCAGCAGCCAGCCCGGCAGCTTGAGGTCGTCGCCGCCGCGCATCCACTGAAAGGTGAACAGCAGAATCGGCAGGTTGAACAGCACCGAAACCCCGAGCGGCACCGGCATGACCGTGGGCAGGCCGAGAACGAGCAGAATGCCGCCGATGGTGCGGTCGCCAAGCGCCGCCATGGCATCGGCCAGCGTCACCGTCTCGGCGGGCAGGGCGTGGCGAAACTCGGTCAGAACCTCGGAGATGCGACGATCGTCTGTGAAGCCGTGGCTGGTGGGCACGGGGGCGGGGTCCGGTTTGGCTAAGGGGCTGTTCCAATATCAGCTTTGATAGTCGAGCGCCAGCCTCAGCCGCCCTGATCCGCGGCGGCGGCTTCCAGCGTTTCCAGGGCTTCCAGCCAGTCGTCCTCGGCGCCGGCGAGGCGCTTTCTCAGGTCGCCGAGTTCGATCTGAAGCCTTGCCACCTCGGCGGGGGGGCCGGCATAGATCGCGGGGTCGGCGAGTCTGGCTTCGAGTCGGGCGCTTTCAGCGGTCAGTTTGTTGACCAGCTTCTCGCCATCGGCGGCCTTGCGGCGCAGGGGGGCGAGGGCGGTGCGGATGTCGGCGGCGGCGCGGCGCTGGTCCTTCTTGGTCGGCTGGCCGGCGGGCTGGGACGCGGAGTCGCCCCGTCCCGCCGTGCGGGCCTTTTCCAGCAGCAGGGCGCGGTAGGCGTCGAGATCCTCGTCATAGCTGGTGCAGGAGCCGCTCTCGACCAGCCACAGCCGGTCGGCGGTCAGTTCGATCAGGTGCGGATCGTGGCTGATCAGGATCACCGCGCCCTCGAAGCCGTTGATCGCCTGAATCAGGGCGCTGCGGCTGTCGATGTCCAGGTGATTGGTCGGTTCGTCGAGCATCAGCACGTGGGGGGCGTCGCGGGTCATCAGCGCGAACAGCAGCCGCGCCTTCTCGCCGCCCGACAGCTTGGCGGTGACGTTCTCGGCGCGGTCGCGGGCCAGACCGAAGCGGGCGAGGTGGCCGCGCACCTTGTCCTCGGCGACGGTGGGCATCAGCCGCTGCATCTGCTGGATCGGAGTCAGCGAGAGGTCCAACTCCTCGGCCTGATCCTGGGAGAAATAGCCGACCCGCAGCTTGCCCGAGCGCCGCACCTCGCCGGCCATCGGCTTGAGACGCCCGGCCAGCAGCTTGATCAGCGTCGATTTGCCATTGCCGTTGGCGCCGAGCAGGGCGATGCGGTCGTCGATGTCGATGCGCAGATTGACCCGCGACAACACCGCCCGGCCGTCATACCCCGCCGTGACGTTCTCCAGATTGATTAGCGGCGGCGCCAACCCCTCGGGACTGGGGAAGTCGAACACCGGGGTGTTTTCCTCGACGATGCCGACGATCGGCTCCATGCGCTCCAGGGCCTTGATCCGGCTTTGGGCCTGGCGCGCCTTGGTCGCTTTGGCGCGGAAGCGGTCGATGAAGGATTGCAAATGGGCGCGCTGGGCGATCTGGCGCGACTGCAAGGCGACCAACCGCTCCAGATTGGCCCGCCGGGTGCGTTCGAACTGGTCGTAGCCGCCGGAATAGGCCACCAGCTTGCCTTGATCGATGTGAATGGTTCGGGTCGGCACGCTGTTGAGCAGCGCCCGGTCGTGGCTGACCAGCAAAATGGTGTGGGGGTAGCTCTTGAGGTAGCCCTCGAGCCAGATCGTCGCCTCCAGGTCCAGGTGGTTGGTCGGCTCGTCGAGCAGCAGCAGGTCGGGGGCGGAAAACAGGATGCCGGCCAGCGCCACCCGCATCTTCCAGCCGCCCGAAAACTCACCCACCGGCCGTGCCTGGGTCGCGGCGTCGAAGCCCAGCCCCGAGAGAATGCCGGCGGCGCGGGCCGGGGCGGAATGGGCCTGGATATCGGCGAGCCTCGTGTGAATCTCGGCGATGCGGTGCGGATCGTGGGCGGTCTCCGACTCGGCGAGCAGGCTGGCGCGCTCGGTGTCGAAGGCCAGCACGGTGTCGAGCAGGCTGTGCGGCCCGTCGGGCGCGTCCTGGGAGAGGCGTCCGAGCCGGCAGCCCACCCCAAGCGACACCGAGCCGCCGTCGGGGTGCAGGTCCCCCGCCAGCAGCTTGAGCAGCGTCGTCTTGCCGGTGCCGTTGCGCCCGATCAGCGCCACCTTGTGCCCGCGCGGCACAACCACGGTGGCCTGATCGAACAGCATCCGGCCGCCAAAGCGGAATGTGAGGTCATTGATATGAAGCATGGCGGCGGGTTGATAGCACGGGGAGGCGCGGCGCGAAAGGCGCGCCGCGCTCAGTCTTTGCCAAGCCGCTCCTGCTCCTTGCAATGCTCGACATAGGCAGCCAGTACCGCGTTCATCCGGCTCTGGTAGTTTTTGCCGGTGGCGCGGAAATAGTCGAGGATTTCCGGGTCCAGACGAAGGCTCACCAGTTGCTTGCTTCGCCGCACCACCACGGCGCGGTCGAACCAGGATTTGTCGAGGATCGGCGCGGCGTCGGGATCGTCCGCCACCGCCGCTTCGATCTCTGCGTCGGTCTGATTGCCAAGCCGCGCCCAGTCGGTCTTACCCGTCCGGCGATCTCCCGGTGAGCGCCGAATAATAGTCGTTTCGCTCATGGCGTTCCGCCTCTCTTGCTGAAATGATGCGGATCACATCGTCCCGTTGGGTATAGACGACCACAAGAATGTGACCATCCATCTCGCCAAGAGCGACGATCCGCTCCTCTCCATACTCAAACCGGTCGTCGATGGTTTCCATCGTGTCGCTATCGAAGATCGAAATAGCGTCGTCAAAATCGATGCCGTGTTTGCGGATGTTGGCTTGGTTCTTCTGGTGATCCCATTCGACGGCAATCACGTCGTTGTCATGAGTTCCCATAACTATTTTGCCCCAATATGCGGGCGCTGAACGGGATATACATTATGTAGCTACATTCGTTTGCTGTCAAGCCCATTGCGCACCGTCTCGCGCCAGCGATATAAGGCCGCACCCCACACGGACACTCATTCAGGAGACACATGTCATGGCCGTTGAACGGACCCTGTCGATCATCAAGCCCGATGCCACCCGCCGTAATCTGACCGGCGCGATCAATGCCAAGTTCGAGGCGGCCGGTTTGCGCATCGTGGCGCAGAAGCGGTTGTGGCTGAGTCGGGCTCAGGCCGAGGCGTTTTATGCCGTGCATGCCCAGCGGCCGTTTTACAACGACCTGTGCAATTTCATGATTTCCGGCCCGGTGGTGGTGCAGGTGCTTCAGGGCGAGAACGCCGTGCTGGCCAACCGCGACGTCATGGGCGCGACCAATCCGGCCAACGCCGCCGCCGGTACCATCCGCAAGGAGTTCGCCGAGTCGATCGAGGCCAACTCGGTCCATGGTTCCGACAGCGCCGAGAACGCGGCGATCGAAATCGCCTTCTTCTTCTCCGGCATCGAAATCGTCGGTTAAGCAAAGGGGTCTGGGGCCTTAAGGCCCCAGTGGGTCCAGGGCAAAGCCCTGGTCGCCGAAGGGGGGGGGGGGGGGGG
>CAIOBP010000059.1 GCA_903856295.1 uncultured Rhodospirillales bacterium
AAGCGGCAGGTCGGCGCCGAGGGATGGTCTCTCCGGTCTCACCAAGGGATAAATGATGGGAGGCCGGCGTCCGGCGTCAGGGGCAGGCAGCTACTTCAACGCGAGTTCTAACCCACGAGTCGCAGCGACGGGCCAATTTTTCGTTTGGACTCTTTGCTGAGGACAATCCTGGATGAAGTTACCGCCATGGCTGAGGCCAGGGGTATTTTGCTCCGTTTGTGGACCATAACCTGCTGGACGAATAGTGATACGCTGTTGCTTGGCCGGATTCTGAGAAATCTAGTGATTAATGCCGTTCAGCACACCGACCGAGGGTGTGTTCTGGTCGCGGTTCGACGACGTGGCGATCGGTATCGAATTGAAGTCAGAGACTCGGGGAAGGGCATTCCGCCCGACCTGCAGCGTCTGATCTTCGAGGAGTTCCGGCAGGTCGATAATCCCGAACGCAACCGGACCAAGGGGCAGGGCTTGGGGCTGGCCATCGTTTCCCTGACCGCCGATTTGCTGGGTCATAGATTGTTCTTGCGTTCAATTGTCGGGAAAGGTTCTGTCTTCGCGATAGAAGTTCCCGCACTCACCGCACCTGAAAACGGTCCCCAGACTGAAGCTGTCGTTGCCGTCCCGCCGGCCTCAATTCGGCACGCACATATCCTTGTGATCGAGGATGACGGTGTTCAGGCCTCCTCCCTGAAGACGATCCTCACGGATAACGGGCATCACGTCACAATTGCCAATAGTGTCGCGGTTGCATTGGCCTTGAGGCTTGAGCGACTCGACCTGATCATCAGCGACTACCGCCTGTCCGGGGGCATCAACGGCCTCGACGGCATCGCGAAAATTCGTGAACGCTACGGCATCCCAATTCCGGCCCTGCTGTTGACCGGCGACACCCACGGCGCCCTTGCCACCGAGGCGGCCGTGGCGGGCTGTGATATCCTGCATAAGCCCTGCTTCCCGATCGCCGTGCTGAACGCCACCTCACGCCTGATCATGGCCCACGCTGTGAGATGACGCGCTGCATCTCCGGTCCTAAGACAAGGCCCCGGTGTCTGTTATCGGTACAAAGGATATATTGTTGATTTTCTCTGCGATTAAGAAGTCATTTTTGTGCAAACCGCTGATGGCGTGAGTATATAAGCTTACGGTGACATAGCCCCAGCCGAAACAAATGTCTGGATGGTGGCCTTCTGCTTCCGCAATCATGCCGATGGCGTTGACAAACTCCAGTGAACTGGCGAAATCCGGAAACTTGAACGGTCGCACGAGGCGACGCGTTTGATCCTGGATAGTCCAACCCGGGACCATCGCGGCAAAATGTTCGGCCTCGACTGCGCTCAGAGCTGGGGCGCCACCTTCGCAGGGTGTGCAATGCTGCTGGTGAGATGCCATGGCTTGATCCTCCATTGAAGACGCTTTTCAGGCTTCTATAATTTAATGCGCCGGAAATTCATGGCCGGTCCCCGGATTTGTACTGTCAAATATTGTAGGATGCCCGGCCGCGATTGGGAGTTGACGATTTCATGCGGAGTCATACCTTTGTTTCACAGAGGGATATGGTTGGGAGCGCTGCGCGGGAAAAGGGGGCGGCCCAGTCATATTCCAAAGCGGAGGGTCGTCTCGATGGATGTCACGGTAGGGATTTCAGTGCTGGCCGCCATGCTGGTTGGGTCTCTCGGGTGGTCGGAGGCACGGGCTCGGCGCCTGCGCACGGCGCTCAAAAGTTCCAACGGCAAAACCGTCGCCATCCTCAGCGCCGCCGTCGATGGGATCGTCACCATCGACCCCAAAGGCCGGATCGAAAGCTTCAATCCGGCGGCCGAGCGCATTTTTGGCTATAAGGCCGACGAGGTCATCGGCCGCAATATCAAGGTCTTGATGCCCGAACCCTATCGCTCGGAGCATGACGGCTACCTTGCCCGCTATAAGGCCACCGGAGAAGCCCGGATCATCGGGGTTGGCCGTGAGGTGACGGGGCAGCGCAAAGACGGGTCGGTGTTTCCCATGGACCTTGCGGTGGGCGAAAGCCGCATTGATGGCAAACGGCTTTTTGCCGGTATCGTTCGTGATATCACCGAGCGCAAGCGCGCCGAGGAGCAATTGCGGCGCAGCGAGGAGCAGTTCCGGGTCCTGATCGAGAACATTCCGGACTACGCGATTTCCTGGCTTGATCGTGACGGCAGAATCGTAACCTGGAATAGTGGTGTCGAGCAGAGCTACGGTCACTCTCCGGACGAGCTGAGCGGCCGGTCGATCGCCTTGTTCTATCCGCCCGATGCCCAATCCGAATTCCGCTCGATGCTGGAAACCGTGCGTCAGACCGGGCGCTGCGAAAGCGAGGGCTGGCAACTCCGCAAGAACGGCGAGCGTTTCTGGGCCCATGCGGTGATTACGCCGTTGAAGGATGGTGATGGCTGTCCCCGCGGCTTTGTCCGGGTGTCTCGCGATATCACGGATCGCAAGCGCGTCGAGGAGGCCCTGAAATCGGCCAAAGAAGCCGCCGAGCGCGCCAGTATTGCCCAGTCGCAGTTCCTGGCCGCGGCCAGCCATGATCTCCGGCAACCGGTTCAGGCGCTGGTTTTGTTCGCGTCCGCCCTTGAGTCCAAGATTCTCGGCTCGCCAGCCGCGCCTTTGCTTAAGGATATGCAAGGGTCCCTGGACGCTCTCAACATGCTGCTGGACGCTCTTCTCGACGTTTCCCGGCTTGACGCCGGCATTGTGGCGCCGCGCGAAACGAATTTTGCCCTCTCGACTCTGCTCGACCGGTTGGTGGTGGAATTCGGACCCCAGGCCGGCGACAAGGGAATCTCGCTGAAAGCGGTGGGCAGCCGGGCGATCATCAGAACCGACCCCACCTTGCTGTATCGGGTTTTAAGCAACTTCCTGGCCAATTCCATCCGCTATACCAGCCAGGGCAAGGTTCTGATCGGTGCCCGGCGCAAGAACAAGAAGCTGTGTATTCAGGTTGTCGACACCGGCATCGGAATTCCCACACATCTTCAGCGCGAAATCTTCAAGGAGTTCTTCCAGGTTGGCAATCCCGAACGCGACCGCAACAAAGGACTCGGGCTCGGCCTGGCCATCGTCGATCGGCTGTCGCGCTTGCTGCGCTGCCCGGTCAACGTCCGCTCCCGGGAAGGCAGCGGCTCGTCATTCGGCGTCAATGTGCCGCTGGTCGGCTTTAACCAAGCCTGCAATCTCGCCTATTTCAAGTCCGACACCATAATCGAGCAGGTCCGCGAGCGGGGCGTGGTGTTCATCATTGATGATGAGGCCGCGGTGCTCAAAGGCTTGAGTCTGGTGATCGCAGATTGGGGCTACACGGTCTTGAGCGCCCGCACGGCATTGGAGGCGATCGAAATACTGGCCCAGTGCGGGCGGGCGCCGGACATCATTATCGCCGATTTTCGCTTGCGCAGCATATGTACTGGCGCGGAGGTCATCGAGCATATCCAGCAGACGTTCAATCGTCCGATCCCGGGTATTCTGATTACCGGCGACACCGCGCCCGACCGCATCCGGGAGGCCAGCAGCCATGGCCTGACCCTGCTTCACAAGCCGATCCTTCCGAGTGAACTGCACGTCGCCATCTCGGACATCCTGACGCGTCACATCTCACTTGGAAAGGAGGCTGCCCAGATCGGTCATCATACCAGTTCCCGCGGATGAGCCCCTCTCGGCGGGAAAGGGGAATGCTCTGTCGTACCAAGGTAAAATTGGCGGGAGGAACAAATGCCCCAGAGAAAGCTTATACCCCATGTGGTCAGCAACCAGGATATCACCGCGCTGTCTCCTAAGAACCTCGTCAGCCTTGCCGTGAAGCGGATGATCGACCGCAACATCAGCGCCGTCGTCATCACCGACGATGGCACGGCTCAAGGCCTGCTGCTCGGAATATTTACGGAACGCGACTTCATTGTTCGCGTCGTTGGCGCCGGACGCAATGCTGGCAAGACCCGTCTTGGCGACGTCATGACGCGCGATCCTGAGACGCTGCCATCGGAAGCGCGCGTGATCGATGCGCTTACCTTCATGCGCCGACGGCAATACCACCATCTTCCCGTGGCGGATGATGGCCGGGTGGTCGGCATGGTTTCGATCCGCTCCCTGTTTGCCGTCGTCACCGAACAGCTTGAAGATGACGTCCACGAGTGCGTCAGCTTCATCTTCGGTTCATCGTACTCGGTTGATAAAGACCAGCAACATCGTCTGGTCGACTCCGAGGCGCTAAGGAGCCATGTCGACGATGCCGAGCAACGCGAAGCCCTTCAATTGTCAGGTCTCGGCGGGGCCAGTGTTCCGCAGTGCCATTGATTTTTGGATGGCCGCCAGCAAGGCCGGTGGGTGAAAGGGTTTGTTCAGGACCGTGATCGGCTGTCCTGCGAATTGGGCCGCGTTGATGTCGTGACCCGATGTGAGGACGATTACCAGCTCGGGCTTGCGGGTCAGGGCCTCTCTGATGAGCGCCAGCCCGTTCATTTCCGGAAGGGTGAAGTCGGTAATCAGGACCTTGATTTGGTGATCGGCATCGAGTTCTTGCAAAGCCTTTGAGGGAATGTCCGTCGCGCTGACCTGATATCCGCTTCCGGTCAGGAAAGCGGTCAAGGACATGTTGATCATCATGTCGTCTTCGACCAGCAGGATTTTGGGGGGCGTTGACGTCGTTCCCACAAGTGGCGGTGATGGCGCGACCGAACCCGGCGACAGTTCCAGGGCCGACCGCACGGCGCGCGCGAGCTGGTTCAAACGGTAGGGTTTGCTCAGCAACGAGACCCCCTCGTCCAGACGCCCGTGGTGGATGATCGCGTTTTCGGTATAGCCCGAGGTGTAAAGCACCGGCAGCCCCGGGACGATGGCGTGGGCCTGCTCGGCGAGTTCCCGGCCGTTCAGCGGCCCGGGCATGACCACATCCGTGAACAGCAGGTCGATCCGTTCTCCGCGGGCCAGGATATCGAGCGCGGCTTGGCCGTTGGCCGCAGCCAGGACGCGATAGCCCAACTCGGCCAACTGGGTGACGACGGAGGAGCGAACGCTGTCATCATCCTCGGCGACCAGGATGGTCTCGCCGTTGCCCCGCTCGGCCTTGGCTTCCTCCACTTGCCGCTCGGCCACGGCCCTGCGGGTGCGCGGCAGGTAGAGTCTGACCGTGGTGCCATGTCCGACTTCGCTGTAGATTTTGATATGGCCTCCCGACTGTTTGACAAAACCGTAGACCATTGCCAAGCCCAGGCCGGTGCCAAACCCCTCCGGCTTCGTGGTGAAAAAGGGTTCGAAGGCTTGCTCAAGGATTTTCGGAGGCATCCCGATCCCGGTGTCGGTCACGGCCAGCAGCACATATTGGCCTGGCGTCACCTCGCGGTTGATGGCGGCATAGGATTTATCGAGGGCGCTGTTGCTCAGTTCGATTGTCATCTTGCCGCCGTCCGGCATGGAATCGCGGGCATTAATGGCCATATTGAGCAGCGCGGTCTGAAGCTGGTTGGAATCGACCATCGCGGTCCACAATCCACCGGCGGCAACGACCTCGATGGCGATGAGATTGCCCAGGGACCGGCGCAACAGGTCCGCCATGTCGCCGACCAGCCGTTCAAGCTGCACCGGTTCCGGACGCAAAGGCTGGCGGCGCGCGAAAGCCAGCAGTTGGCTGGTCAGCTTGGCCCCCTGTTCGGCGCCGGTGATGGCGTTTTGCAGATAGCCGGCGATTGCGGCCTCGCGCCCGGCGCAATTCATGGACAAATCGAGGTTGGCCAGGATCACCTGAAGCAGGTTGTTGAAATCGTGAGCGACGCCACCGGTGAGATGGCCCAGCGCCTCCATCTTTTGGGCATGACGCAGCGCGCGTTCCATCTCTTCGTGTTTGCGGCGGGTGCGCAGGGCGGTGATCCCGTAGGAGACATCCTCGGCCAGTTCGCACAGCAGGCCGACATCCTCCGGCCCGAAGGTCTCGGGTTCGTTGGCGTAAATCGTCAGCGCCCCGATGATGTCGTCCTTATCCCGGAGCGGCAGGGAAATGCTGGAAAAATAGCCCCTCTCCAGGGCGGCCTCGCGCCACGGACTCATGAGCGGGTTGGCGGTGAAATTGTTGTTGAAGCGGGGGGCGCCGCTGCGAATCGCCGTGCCGGTGGGGCCGCGTCCGCGCGGGACGTCGGCCCAGCAGATTTGGGCGATGGCGAGATAGCCGGCCTCATGTCCGGCCTGGGCGACCGGGCGCACCGACTTCTCGTCATCATGGTCGGCCAGACCGACCCAGGCCATGCGATAGCCGCCGAACTCCACGATGACATTGCACATCGTGCGATAGAGTTCGCTCTCGTCGGTGGCGCGGACCAAAGCCTGGCCGCCCTCGGTCATCATCCGGAGAATGCGGCTGAGCCGTTGGGATTTGATCTCGGCCTGCCGGCGCTTGGCGATGTCGCGCAGGCAGGCGATGACCAATGTTTCATCGTCGGCACCGGCAGTGAAAAGATGGGCCTCGGCGACCAGCGGCCGGCCATCGGCGCGGATGCCTTCGATTTCGACGTTCTCCCGCGATACGGCTTCGCCGGCCCCGGCCCGATGGAGCGCCTCGGCAAAATGCTGACAGACCGACTCGGGGAGGGCCGAACCGGCGACGGTGCATCCGATCATCGTGCTCGCCGGCAGGCCGAACAGCGTTTCGGCGCCACGATTGAAGGCGACCACCTCGCCCTTGAGGGTCACGCCGACAAAGGCATCGAGAGTGCCGTCGATGATTGCCCGGACCCGCGCCTCGTTCTGCGCGATCGCCGCCGCCATCTGGTTGAAGGCGCGTGTCAGCACGGCGATTTCGGTGTTTCCCGTCACCTTGGCGCGGGTCTGGTAATTACCGCCGATGATTTCGCGGGTCGCCAGGGTCAGGCGGGTGATCGGCTTGGCGATATTGCGGCCGATCGCCACCGAGACCCCGCCGGCCACCGCAATGAACAGCAGGGTCAGCGACGCCATGCGCCATTGCATCGCCCGCAAGGGCGCGAAGGCCTCGGCCTGATCGACATGGGCCATGATGCAGCCGCCGCCGATTTCCGGCACGAACCGGAAGCCATGAATGATGGCGACGTCACGATAGTCCTGATCCAGCACCTCGCGTTCTTCCATGGCGAGGCAGGCCTGCATCGGATGGGCTGAAATCGGGTGGCTGTGTCCCTGAACCGAGGGATAGCGCCCCCTGGTGATAAAGAAACCATCGCTGTCGGCAAGAAACGTTTCGCCAGATTGACCAAGGTCTGAAGAACTCACAAATATTCCTTGAATCATATCCACCGAGAAGGTAACCGCCAGCCTCATGCCATGAGCCGAATCCTCGGCGATCACATCGTAACTCCGCTCTCTGCCGGTTCCCGGCGCGGACACCCGCGCGAGTTGACCGGATTGAAGCGGTTTCCAGTCATCGAGGGAAGCGAAGGCGGTGCCGACGGTGAGGTCGCTTCCGGCTCCGGACAGGCGCAACGCCGCGCCCAGCGAGCGCTCGGATTTGAAAAAAATTTGCAGCGCCTCTTTGGCGCAGACCTCCCGGACGCCATTCGCGCCATCAGTGCAGCGGGCGCTGATATCCGAGAGAAACGCCTTGGCCCTGGCATTGCTTCTCTGGAAAATAGTGACGAGTTGCTCGTGTCTGACGTCGGCGACCCGGCCGACGTTCCGAATCTTTTCGGCTTTGATGCTGTCATAAGCCTCGCTGTAGCCGAGCCAGCCAACGGCCAGGGCCGGAAGCAGCATACAGATCAATATGATCACGATGAGTTGTTTGGCCAGAGAGGTGGTTGGCCGTTCGGTCATCTGAAAATTCCTGAAATCGACTGGCATTCAGCTTAACTTGAGCGCAAAATTCTGATGCTATGGCTTCTTGATGGCAACGTTTTTTTTGGATTGCTCTGCCTCGCCGAGGCCGGGCGCCGGTTCGGCTTGGTTGGGTGCCGATTGTTTGGACTGTTGCGAGTTTTGTGTGCAAGGACAGGCTTTGGCCGGCCGGGGCCGGCACCTCGGGCGGTGTCATGAAGCTGGTGACCCGTGAAAAGGGGGGGTACTATGCCGGGAGCGAGGCTGGTCTGAAAGCGAGAGGTTCAGCTGTTCCGCCGATGACGCCAGCTTCCATCAACGATCACCAGATTCGACTAACAATCCAAGGTGCGCGATAATGAAAAAGCATGGATGCACTCTTATCGCGGCCTGCGCGGCGGCTCTTGCGGCCCTCACTGGCGCGGATGCCCTTGCCACCGAGGGCGGCGGCAGTCAGTATTTCAGCAGCGGCTCGAATATCATGGCCGGTGTCGGGCTGGGCCCGGGCGATTATTTCATGAGCTACACCGGATACTATCATGCCCACCAGCTCAACGATGCCGACGGCAACAAGCGGCCGACTGTCTTCGACGTGACCACGGTCAGCGAATCCCTGCGCTATATCCACCGAACCCCGCACACGGTCCTTGGCGGGGAGTGGGGCTACTATGCCGTCGTTCCTGTGGCCCATGTCGACGCCCGAGTCGGAACCCGGCGCCAGAGCAAGGACGGGCTCGGCGACATCCTGCTCGTCCCGGCGGTGCTGGCCTGGCATACGCCGAACCTGCACTGGGTCACCGCCGTTGACTTCACGGTGCCGACCGGCAGCTACAAGAAGACCGATATCGCGAACACCGGGCGCAACACCTACGGCATCATGCCCAATGTTGGTGTGACTTACTTGAGCGATTCCGGATACGAGGCCTCGGCCCGGATCATGTACAACTTCAACACCGTGAACACGGCCACCGGTTATCTGAGCGGGCAGGAGTTCATGGTCGATTATTTCCTTGGCGTCCATTCCGGCAAATGGGTGGCCGGTCTGGCCGGATACAGCTACTTGCAGACCACGGACGACGCCCTCAGCGGCGTCACCGTCGCCGAGGCGCGGGGCATGGCGCAGGCGTTCGGCCCGGTGGTGTCCTACGCTTTCGACTCCGTCAAACTGTATGGCTCCTTCACCCGCGAAGTCGTCGCCGAAAACCGGCCGGTCGCCGATCGCGGGCTGATCCGGCTCATGATCAATTTCTGACCGCCATGGACTGGCCCGGACATCGGCGCCTGCTCGCGCGCCTCGCTTGCCTCGTGGCCTGTGGCCTGTGGCTGGTTGCCGCCCCATCCGGGGCGCTGGCGCAGGGCGGCCATCGGGTGCTGATGCTGTACAGCTACCACGATGACCTGCCCTGGCAGAGACTGCTGCGCCGGGGTTTGCTCAATGAATTGTCCCAGCTGACCCCGGCGATGCGTCCGGTCTTGTTCGACGAACGCATCGATGTCGCGCGGCTGGATAAGAAGGCGGCGACCGAGGCGCTGGAGAACTACCTTGCCCACAAATACGCCTCGGCCGCCATCGACACCGTGGTGGCCGAGAGCTTCGATGCCGCCGACTTTCTGCGCAACCGTCCCCAGCTGTTCCCCGGAGCGCGCCGCTACTACGTCAATCATGGCATCGCCGATTGGACGCCGAGCGACGGTGTCGGCGTCCGCCTGAACATGAAGTACGACGCCTCCCTGGGCATCATCCCGAAGGTCGTGCCGTCGCTCAACCGGCTGGTCGTCGTGACCGACCGTTCGGCTCCGCAAACCCAGATCATGATCAAGATTCACCCGGTTCTGGATGAATTGCGTAAAAAAATGACCGTCGAGATTTGGGACGACTATTCGTTCTCCGATCTTTTCCAGCGCGCGCGGGGCCTGGGCGCCAACAGCGCGATCTATTACATTCCCGTTTTCGCGGACAACAGCGGGGCCAGGGTCTCGCCCTTCGAGACCGCGCGCCGGCTGGCTGAAGCCGCGCCGGTTCCGGTTTTTGTCAGCTTCGATTCCGTGATCGGTTCCGGCGTCGTCGGCGGTTATGTCGAAAGCGCCGAGCGTCTCGGCCGCTTGATCGTCGGCATCCTGGTGAACGGCCTGCGGGATGCCGACGCGGCGGCCGAACTGGCGGATCAGGTGTTCGGCACCGTCTTCGATTATCCGCCGTTCGAGCGCTTCGGTCTGAATGCCTCCGGACTGCCCGCCGACACCAGGATGCTCAACCAGCCGGTGACGCTGTGGCAGGCCTATCGCTGGCATATCATCGTCGCGGTATCGGTTGTGGCCATTCAGGCGGTGCTGATCGCGGCGCTCCTGGCAACGGTTCGCAGCCGCAATCAGGCCTACGGCGCGCTCGAGATCGAGCGGCAGCGGGTGGCCGAGCATGCCCGCGACCTGACCGCCGCCAACACTCAACTGGAGGCGCTGGCGCGGGAGTTGACCCGCCACCAGGGGCACCTCGAGGAGTTGGTGCGGGAGCGGACGGCGGCGCTGGAGGTGGCCCTGAAACAGGCGGCGGCGGCCAACCGGGCCAAGAGCGCCTTCCTCGCCAACATGAGCCACGAGATCAGGACGCCGATGAACGCGATCCTGGGCTTTGCCGGGATCATGCAGCGCAATCTGGCGCGCGACGACAAGAACCGGGAAAGCCTCGAGGTCATCAACCGGGCCGGCAACAACCTGCTGACCCTGATCAACAGTGTGCTCGAGATGTCGAAAATCGATGCCGAGCGCCTGCAGATCGTTTCCAAGCCGTTCGATCTGCCGGCCCTGCTCGATGATCTGCGTCTGCTGTTCACGCACTCGGCCGAGCAAAAGGGGGTGGGCCTGGACGTCGTCATTGCCGAAAACATCCCGGCCCTGGTGATCGGCGACGGCGTCAAGATCAGGCAGATACTGATCAATCTGGTCGGCAATGCCATCAAATTCACCGAACGCGGCGGCGTCGCCATGCGGGCGCGGATGGTGGAGGGGGGTGGACCCCCGGAGCAGCTCGAGGTCGAGGTCGAAGACAGCGGTCCCGGCATTCCACAGCACGATCAGGCCCGGCTGTTTCAGGCTTTCGAACAGACGGCGACCGGGTTGGAGAAGGGAGGCACCGGCCTGGGGCTGGCCATCAGCCGCCAGTATGCCCGCGCCATGGGCGGCGACATTTCGGTCGCGAGCACTCCCGGCAGCGGCAGCACCTTCCGCCTCGCCCTGCCGGTCACGGTTGCCGACGCGGCGGCCGGGGAGGCGGAACCGCGCAAACCCCGGCGGCGGGTGATCGGTCTCCGGCTCGTCCAGGGGAGCCGGCGCGTGCTGGAGGTCGACGACAAGGAGGACAACCGCCTGTTCGTGCGCCGGTTGCTGGAGCCGATCGGTTTCAGCCTGCGGGAAGCGGTCAATGGCGTCGAGGCGGTTTCACTCTGGCAGGACTGGCGGCCGCATCTGATCCTGATGGACATCATGATGCCTGTCGTGACCGGGCACGAGGCGATCCGCCGCATCCGCAGTCTGCCCCATGGCGACAAGACCCGGATCGTCGTCCTCAGCGCCAGTTCCTTCGAGGAGGAGCGCGACGCGGTGCTGGCCAGTGGCGCCGATGCCTTTTTGCGCAAGCCTATTAGCGATGACGAACTGTTGACCGCGATTGGAGAGCAGCTCAAGATCGACTATGAGTATGAGGATGAGGATGAGGTTTTCTCAGGAACCGCCCAAAGGGATGCCCAAGCCATCGATGCTGACGCCATTGCCCGTATTCCCTCAGATTTGCGCCAGGAGATGCGACAAACCATCGCCCGGGCCGATGACCTCAAGATGCGTGGCTTGATCGAGCGGATTCCCGAAGATCAACCGGAGATGGTCCAGTCTCTTCTGGCGATGCTCGGCCGGTTCGACTGGGATGCTTTGGAGCGTTTTCTCGCGGGGGGGGATCATGGCGGATCATGATCGTGACGGTGCCGGCTCTGTCGAGAACTGCACCATTCTCGTTGTTGACGATGCCCCCGAAAATTTGAGTGTGATTTCCAGCGTCCTGCGCCAGCAGGGCTATCAGGCGAGGTTGGTCCGCAGCGGTCGCATGGCTCTCCAGGTGGCGCGGCGTCATCCTCCCGATCTGGTTCTGCTCGATGTTCAGATGCCGGAAATGGATGGTTATGAGGTCTGCCGGGGCTTCAAGGCCGACCCGGCGCTGAAGAATGTTCCGATCATTTTCATCAGCGCCGCCACCGATACCGAGATCAAGATCAGCGCCTTTGCCTCCGGCGGTGTCGATTTCATTTGCAAGCCGTTCGAGGCCGCCGAAGTGCTGGCCCGGGTCAGAACCCATCTCGCCTTGCGCGCCGCCGAGCGGAAACTTGAGCGCCATTTGTCCGAACATGAGGCGCGTTACAAGGTCATGTTCGACGATTGCGGTGTTCCCGAACTCCTGATTGCCCCCGAGGATGGCCGGATCATCGATGCGAACAAGGCGGCCGTCGCGTTTTATGGTTGGTCGAAGCCGCAACTGACCGCCATGCGCATCTGTTCGATCAATACGCTTGACCAGGATGCGGTCGAAGACGCGATCGATAAGGTCTGTCACAAGCGCCAGACCGTTTTCGAATTCCGCCACCGGATCGCCTCCGGCGACATCCGGGATGTCATGGTTCATTCGAGTCCGATTCTCGTTGATGGCAAGCATCTCCTGCTGTCGATCATTCATGACGTCACCGAACGGAAGCACTACGAGTCCGAACTCGTCCGGACCAAGGCGCTGGCCGATGCCGCCAACGAGGCCAAGTCCCGCTTTCTGGCCAACATGAGCCATGAAATCCGCACGCCGATGAACGCGATTCTCGGACTGGCCCGGTTGCTGGAGGACGCTCCCCTGGCGGAGTGAGGGGGGCCCCAATTTTCGGACAGCTGGCGATGAGAGAGTCCCGCTCCTATAAGTGGCACAACCATAGGAGCATATCGTGACTCAAGTCCGCAAGAAGCACACCGCTGAGTTCAAAGCGAAGGTAGCGCTAGCCGCCAT
>CAIOBP010000060.1 GCA_903856295.1 uncultured Rhodospirillales bacterium
CAGCCCGTGGAGGGGGCGCAGCAGGCGCGCGCATCCCTATGGACTACCTGGACAACCGGCCTACCATTGCAACTGCTGGTAGGAAGCAAGTGGCCTACTTTTGGACGCCGATGGCGGCCTGATATTCGACGCCGCTTGACATCCGGCCCCGGCGCCGGCACCCGAGAACCACGCCGCCGCGCACGGTGAATTTCAGTGCATTATCCAGCAGATTGCGCAGTATCCGCTGGAGAAATTCGGCGTCGGTGACGATCACGGCGCCGGACGGCACCACAGCCAGCGTCAGCCCCGCCCGCGCCGCCATCGGCGAGAACTCGTCGCTCAGCCGCCCGAACACCTCACCAAGGGGGCACCGGGCCGGGCAACCCCGCACCCGCCCGCCATCCAGCCTCGACAGCTCGAGTATGCCGTCGATCAGCCGCCGCTGCATCTCCAGCGCGCGACCGACCCCCGCCACCAACTCCGCATGGGGCGAACCGCCCAGGCGCCGGCTCAGCAAATCATGAAACAGCACACCGGCCTGAAGCGGATGACGCAAATCGTGCCCGGCGGCGGAGAGGAACCGGGCCTTGCCACGGGTCAGCCGCTCGGCAGTGGCGAGCGCGTCGGCCAGCGCCTCGCGATCGGCGCGCCAGCGGAGCAGCCCGACCGCCGCCGCCACGATCGCCGCCAGCGCGACGCCCCGGTCGATCACAGCGGGAACCGGCGCCCAAACCAACCCGGGCAAGGTCAAGACCGCCGCAACCACCGCCGTCACGATCACCCCCGGGCGCCACGACAGCTCCCGCACCGCCACCAGCGGCGCCAGATACAGCACCGGCAGAGCCGAGCCGAACCCGGTCTGAAAATCGGCCGCGAACACCAGAGCGGCCAGCCCCGCCGCCACCAGCACCGCCCTGCCGTCCCGGCGCGTCCAGGAGCGGCGGCACGGCTCCGAGGCCCCGCCGACCACCCACACCACCGGCTCGGAACGTCCCATCATGCGCACGCCCGCTGAACGATGGAGGCCGGAGGGGAAAGCCACCCGGCGATCAGTCCAATAACTTGTATTGCTTGGCCGTCAACACGACCTGGGTTCGATTATGGACCTTCAAGGTCCGCATGATCGCGGCCAGATGAACCTTGACCGTCGCCTCGGAAATCGACAGCGACAAGGCGATTTCCTTGTTGGATTTGCCAACCGAAAGCTCGCCCAGCACCGCCCGTTGCTGGCGGGTGAGGCGGGTGTCCGCGGGCGGGGCGACGCCCGCTCCCGCCTCGTCCGGCCCGGCATCCGCCTCGGCCACCAGCAGCGAGGGCGGCAGATACACGCCGCCGGCCATCACCAGCCGCAACGCCTCGGTCATGATCACCGAGGTCGAGGTCTTGGGTATGAAGCCCGAGGCCCCCGAGGCCAGCGCCCCGCGAATCACGCCCGGACTGTCGAGCATGGAGACGATCACGATCGGCAGAGCGGGACGAAGTGCGTGAATCATGCCGATGACATCGCGCTGATCCATGCCGGGCATCAACATATCCATCAGCACCAGATCGAAGCCCCCGCCGCGCACCGCCGCAAGCACCTCTTCCCCGGTCCCGACCTCGTGGATGAGAACATCGCTGCCGAACTCGGCCAGGATATACCGCATCCCCGAGCGAAACAGCACGTGATCATCCGCAAGCAGGATGTTCATCCCCGATACCCCACACTGTCCAAGCGCGCCACCTCCCCGGTTACGGCCATCTTCCTCCCGGCAACTGAGCGGCCGCGCTCAGCCCCCTCAACCACAGAGTACACGGATACCGCGCCCTGGCAAGGTCTCCAGGCTCAAAGAGCTCTGATTTTTAGCATCCGAACGAACGCCGGCAGCGCGGCACGATGGGAGCACTCTTCATCAAGAAAAAGACGAAAAACCCCTAGCGCCCGACCCGCCGGGCCGATACCGGAGCATTGAGGTCGATATCCATCAAGCGCGCCAGATCGCCGCGCGCCTCCAGCAAATCCGCCAGGGTATACCGATCGAAAACCGCAAGAAACGCCTTCAGGGCATCGGCGACCACACCGTTCAACACGCAGCCCGAGCTTATTCGGCACTGCGTGTCGCTGGTATGGCATTCCACCAGAGCCATGTCATCCTCGACGTCCCGGATCAGAGCGCCCAGATTGATCTGCTCCGGCGAACGGCCCAAACGAATCCCGCCTTTTTTTCCACGAATAGTTTCTAAATATCCTTTAACATTAAGGTCATAAACAACCTTCATCAAGTGATTGCTGGATATCCCGTAACACTCACTGATCTCTCTGGTCGTCGAAAGGTTACCGTTCTTAAGACCGGCGTGAATCAACACCCGGAAACAAAGGCCCGTCGCTGCGACTCGTGGGTTAGAACTCGCGTTGAAGTAGCTGCCTGCCCCTGACGCCGGACGCCGGCCTCCCATCATTTATCCCTTGGTGAGACCGGAGAGACCATCCCTCGGCGCCGACCTGCCGCTTGGCA
>CAIOBP010000061.1 GCA_903856295.1 uncultured Rhodospirillales bacterium
GGGCGCAGCAGGCGCGCGCATCCCTATGGACTACCTGGACAACCGGCCTACCATTGCAACTGCTGGTAGGAAGCAAGTGGCCTACTTTTGGACGCCGATGGCGGCCTGATATTCGACGCCGCTTGACATTCTGAGGATCGGGATAGATGAAGTCGGAGATCAGGCTGCGGGTGCCGACCCCAAACGTGCCGGCGTCGATCTGGTCGCTGGTGAGTGCCCTGCCGGCGGGGTCCACGACCAGACCGACCAGCAGCGAGGCCGGCATCGAGCCGTTGGGGTTGACGCCAATATTCTGGGTCGACACCACGGGAGCGGAGCTGGAAACCGTGGAAGCCATGACGAACACTCCTTTTTGCTTCTGCTGGAGCACGTGCCGCCCTGTCTGGGCGCGTCTGTATTGAGTGAGCCCCGTATGCGGATTTCCACCGGGGCACTGTGATGGTCATCACAGCCCGGGGAAAAACCGTTCAAAGAGTAGGGGAATTGGCGGGGCCGCGCGACGGCGATGCGCCGGGGTTATTTCCCCGCCGTGGCCCTGGGGTCGAGGTTCGCGGTGGTCAGGACCTGGCACATCGCCGTGCCGCCCTGCCAGAACAGATAGATGGTGTCGGCTTTGGCCTTGTGATCCGGGTCGACGAGATTGAGCCCGTGGCCAAAGGCCACGCCCAGCGCATCCTCTTTATAGATGGCGCGGAACAACAAATATTCGCGCTCATGGAACCGTCCGGCCCGGCAGGCCTTGGTCAGCTCCTTGTCGGGCTTGCCCGCCTTGTGCCAATCCTTCGTCTTGTCGCGCGCCACCACCTGCGGCCTTTTCGGCAGCATCATCAGCCGGTACTGCTCGAAATGGGGATCATCCTCGGCCGGCGGCGCCATATGGCCCGGACGCGTCCGCTGCGGCTCGCCGGCATCGGCAGGCAGGGCGAGGAGCAGCAGGGCAAGCGCGAGAAGGGCCCGTGCCAGCATGACTACAGCGTCGGCCGGCGGGTGAAGCCGGAGCCGCTGAAGCTCTCGGAGGCCACGACCACCTCGTCGACCCGGGCGGCCGGCGGCCCCTGCCGGAACTCTCCGATCATCGCCATGACGGCGGAGCGTTCACCGGCGACGACCGCTTCCACCGTGCCGTTGGCGCGGTTGCGCACCCAGCCGGACAGGCCGTGATGGTGCGCCCGCGCCGTCGTCCAGTCACGATAGCACACCCCCTGAACCCGCCCGGAGACGCGGACGCGCACCGTCATGGTGGTGTCGTCCGCCCCGGTCATGGGGTTATTCGAACTCGAGGATGATCTGATCGACGGCGAGGCTGCTGCCGGCCTCGACATTGATCTTGGCGATCACGCCATCGCGTTCGGCGCGCAGGATGTTTTCCATCTTCATCGCCTCGACCACGCACAGCTCCTGCCCGGCCTTGACCTCCTGCCCGACCTTGACCGGCAGCTGCATCAGCAGGCCCGGCATCGGCGACAGCAGCATCTTGGAGCGATCGGGCGGGATGCGCTCGATCATCAGGTCGGAGAGTTCGGCGGCGCGCGGCGTCAGCACCTGGGCTCTGATCTGGGCACCGCCATGGAAGAGGACGTAGCCGTCATTGGTCACATCGACCTGCACGGTCATCTTGCGGCCTTCGACCGAGCCGACCCACAAGGTGTCGCCGATCTCCCAACTGGTGCTGAGCGAGAGCACCTGACCGCCGACCCGGACATCGGCGCCGCGCTCGGTCTCATCGACGAACACCGGGGTGTTGGCCCGGTTGATCCGCACCATCCAGAAGTTCTGGCGCGGCGGCTGGTAGCCGGGCATCTGGCCCGAGAGGGTGCGGTTGCGCTCGGCCAGCTTGTCGTGGACGAACGCCGCCACCGCGACCAGCCGGTCGCTGGTCTCGGCGTCGAGGTCGACTCCGGTGAAGCCCTCGGGGAACTCCTCGGCGATGAAGTTGGTGGTCAGCCGGCCGTCGAGGAAGCGCTGCTTCTGCATCACCGCCGCGAGGAAGCTGATGTTGTGGCCGACGCCGCGAATCTGGAAGGCGTCGAGGGCGTCCTTCATATGGCCGATGGCGGTCTCGCGATCGGCGCCGCGGGTGATCAGCTTGGCGATCATCGGATCGTAGAACATGCTGATCTCGCCGCCCTCGTAAACGCCGGTATCGACGCGCACGAACTGGCTTTCGACCGGCGGCCGGTAGCGGGTGACCCGGCCGGTGGAGGGCAGGAAGTTGCGCGTCGGCTCCTCGGCGTAAATCCGCGCCTCGACCGACCAGCCGCGCAGCTTGATGTCGTCCTGGGTGAAGGGCAGCTTTTCGCCGGCCGCGACCCGGATCATCAGCTCGACCAGATCCACCCCGGTGATCATCTCGGTCACCGGATGCTCAACCTGGAGCCGGGTGTTCATCTCAAGGAAATAGAAGTTGCGCTGCGCGTCGACGATGAACTCCACCGTGCCCGCCGACTTGTACTGCACCGCCTTGGCCAGGGCCACCGCCTGCTCGCCCATCGCCTTGCGGGTCGCGGCGTCGAGGAACGGGCTGGGGGCCTCTTCGATCACCTTCTGGTGGCGGCGCTGAATCGAGCATTCGCGCTCGCCGAGATAGACGGCGTTGCCGTGACCGTCGGCCAGCACCTGGATTTCGATATGCCGGGGCTCGACGATGTATTTCTCGATGAACACCCGGTCGTCGGCGAAGCTGGAGCGCGCCTCGTTGGTCGCCGAGCGGAAGCCCTCGCGAGCCTGCTGGTCGTTCCAGGCCACGCGCATGCCCTTGCCGCCGCCGCCGGCCGAGGCCTTGATCATCACCGGATAGCCGATCTCGCCGGCGATCTTCACCGCCTCGTCATCGTCGGCGATCACGCCGAGATAGCCGGGCACGGTGCTGACCCCGGCCTTGGCGGCCAGCTTCTTCGACTCGATCTTGTCGCCCATGGCGCCGATGGCCAGCACGTCGGGGCCGATGAAGGCGATGCCCTCGGCCTTCAGCGCCTCGCAGAACGCCGCCCGCTCGGAGAGGAAGCCGTAGCCGGGGTGAACCGCCTGGGCGCCCGTCTTCTTGCAGGCGTCGACGATCTTCTCGACGATCAGATAGCTCTGGGCCGAAGGCGGCGGGCCGATGAACACCTTCTCGTCGGCGATCTCGACGTGCAGGGCGTTGGCGTCGGCCTCGGAATGGACGGCCACGGACTTGATGTCCATGCGACGGGCGGTCTTGATGATTCGGCAGGCGATTTCGCCCCGGTTGGCTATCAGGATTTTTGAAAACATGACGCGCGCCGCTTCCTCTTACGAATACCCGGTTGCGAATACCCGGCCACCCACGGCGCTCCCCAGAGCCACCGTCCGACCGCAGGCGGATTTGCAGCCCAAAATCACGCAGTTGTCAACACCGCGCCGCTCCGCTTTCGCGGCAAGGTGACGCGCCCCGGTGCGCCGGCCCGACTGCGCAATGGAGTTGCTTCCTGGCCGGCAAAGATGGCGGTCCGTTGCGCGGCCGCGGCGCGGCGGCGGTGGCGCGGCGGCGACGCGGCGACTCGCAACCCCAAGGGGAGTTCCGCGTCGCGACCATGGACGGGCGCCGGCCACCCTGCCGCTTGCGACACTTCGCCGCAGGGCGGGCGCGCGTCGGCCTAACCCTCGGAATCTTCAAGGCTTCCTGCCTTGTATCGCCCACTCGGCGCGTCTAGGATGCGTCGAGCCGTCTGCGGGTGGGGAGAGTGCCTTGAGATCATCCGATCGAATCGTGCCGGACGTCATGCGGACGGCGGCAATGCCGGAGCGGGCCAAGAAAACCCACAAGCTGATGGAGCACCCGATTCTCGGGCACACCTCCCAGATGTGGGAGTTTTTTCTTCAGGAACTCAAGGATATCGCCGACGTCGCCGACCTGTTTCCCGAGACCAGGACCGCCGTCGAGCTGGCGCTGGCCATGCGCCAGGACGCCATCAGCATGCTCGGGCGCGACGAGGAGGTGGACGCCAAGATTTCCACCAGCCTGCTGACCGCGCTCTATTTCCTCAACACCCGGCCGGGCACCGAGATTTCCGACCAGTCCTATGGCGACATTCTGGCCGATGTCGCGCGCATCCGCGCCATCATCCAGGGCGTCCACGGCGCCTCGCCCGGCCTGCGCATGGTCGAGAAGACCGACTATTACGGCTGGCTGGTGATGTTCATGCTGGCCAACGCCGTCAACAAGGCGTTCTCGGAAATGTCGGAGAAGTCATGGCTGGAGAGCAATCTGCTGCTCGACAGTGCGCTCCGGGTCTGCCGCAACACCTATGGCCACATCTTCGAAGACACGGTGATCTTCATCAATGGCGGCGAACTGGGCGGCGCCACCACCGCCTCGTGGCACGCTCACCTGCTGGAAAAGCTCAACGAGGGCTATATCGACTCGCTGCCGGTTTCGGGCGAGCATCATCTGATCACCCAGGACGATTTCGCCCGCTTGCGCCGCCGCCGGCTCGATGGCCGGCTGGTGCAGGATTTCCTCTGCGACATCGCCACCGAGAACTTTCTGCATCTCGGGGCCAGCCTGCCCAAGGGCGACGCGCCGCGCGGTCACGGGCCGTTCATCGCCCGCATCCGCCATTTGGCCGAGGAGCTGGCCAGCGCCGAGGTTGACGCCGATTTCGGCGCGGTGCTGGGCGAACTGGCCCGGCGCGACATCCGCAATCCGTTCGGTCCGCGACCGGCGCACATCAGCGCTCTCGAGTTTCTGAAATCCGCCGGCAGCGACTACCTGTTTCCCCAGGTGGCGGCGCCGGCCGACGGCAAGAAGAAGGCCGCCGGCCTGACCCTCGCCGACCGCAAGCGCCAGTTTTGCCGCCACGTCGCCACCTACCGCCGCAAGCTGGCTTTCTGGGAGCGGCGGCGCCAAGCGGTGAGTCTGTCCCCGGCCACGGAAATCTTTTCCGGCGCCCTGCTGGCCCGGCTGAAGCAGCAGGGGCTGCTGGAGAAGATCGCGGCGGCGCTGAAGGACAGCCGGGCGGTGCCCGAGGATGTCGCGTTCACGGTCGAGATCGTTTCCGACATTCGCTCCTTCGACAGCGGCCACATTCTGCCTGAAATCCGCTTCACCGCCGACCCGAAGCTGTGGTCGCTGTATGGCCGGGAGGTGTTCGCGGTCGCAGAACAGGCGCTCAACGAGTGGTGGGGCGCGGTGTTCGACGTCACGGCCGCCGGTCTCAAAGAGGCTGAAAGCGCCGGGGACAGCGCCGGTCGCCAGCGGCTGATCGGCGAACTCGACTGGCTGTTCGGCCTGTCGGCCTATCTGGAAAATCTGAAATGGCGCAACATTCCGTTCGAAATCGAACCGGGTGCGCTGAATTACGCCGCCGGCCGTCACGCCCGGCGGGAAGACATCGAACGGGCGGTGACGAATTACCTCGAGTATTTCATCGCCTGCTTCGTCCGTTCGGCCAAGCATTCCCGCAAGTCCGGCCTGCACAAGCGCACGCTCTGCCCGCGCAACACCACCATCCGGCTGGTGCGCGATGCCCATGACGGCCGCGAACTCCGGCAGACCATCATCCGGCCGATGCTCGCCTACAAGCCGCTGATGTCCCGGGCCGCCTTCGAGACCCTGCTCGGTCCGGCCGAGTTGCTGGCGGAGGCCAATGGCCGCTTCGAGATCGTCGGCAGCGGCCCCCGCTGCTGGGTGGTCCAGAAGATGGGCGGCGAGGACGTGCTGTTTCAGCGCGACAAGCGCAAGCACCACCACGCCCTGCGCTACCAGCGCCAGCAGGGCGAGCGGGATTTCATCGGCGGCATCAATCAGGTGATGAAGACCGAGATGATGGACGAGGCCTGCCTGGGCGCCGTCGATGACCTGTACCGGCTCTATTATGTGCGCGAGCATTGCGCCAACAGCGGCGCCGATTTCCGCGCCGTGGTCATGTCCCTGGGGGATGCCGGGTCGGGCGCCGAGGCCGTGGCCTATGCCGACCGGGAGATGGATAAGGTGCGGCGCCGTCATCAGGACAAGGCGCACGGCTTCCTGCATTACCGGCGGGTCGAGCAGGTGCTGCGCCCGCTGCGGGACGAGGCGGGGTTCAATGCCCGGCTCGACGAGGGCGGCCTGCCCAAGAACAAGATTCTGCGCGATCACATCACCCAGATTCTGGCCATCCGCGAGCTGGAGCGCGGACCGGTTCTCCGGCGCGACGACGACGCTCCCGACGAGGCGGCGCTGCTGGCCCGGGCCGCGCTCGAAGAGGACAATCTCGACACCATCGTCTTCTTCAATCTCGCCGAACGGATGGTCAGCCACGCCTTCACCGAGGTCGTGGCGGCGCGCGAGGCCGCCCAGGGCAACCGGCCGAAGAAGCAGAAGGCGATCCTGCGCGATACCCGCAACGCCACCTTCCTGCTCGCCGACACCATCGCCCGCCTGCTGTACCGCTGCGTCGCCTCCCACGAACAGCGGGAGGAGTTCCATCAGGCGATGCGCAGCGGCGAGCTGAGCCCCGAATTCTTCAGCGCGATGCTCGGCTATGTGGTCAAGGGACTGGCCTTCAGCGGCTATAAAACCAGAGAGTTCTGGGAGCTTGAAGGGGCGCCGGAGACCGAGGGCTATGTCGAGCTGCTGGCGGAAAAACCGATCCCCGAAGCGCTGCTGCGCGAGGCCGTGGGCGGGCGCCGCGCCCGCCGGGAGGCGATCGACGCGGTCTCGCGACGGCTCGGCCAACGTCTGAAGATAACGGCGTAACCGAAAGAATATAATTGAAAATTCCCAATAGATCGGGTAAGAATCATCGGGGAGCCAAGCTCGCGACCGCGAAGGATACCACTCAGGTGCCGGATTTTTTCGATCTTGCCGCCGTCGGCTTGCTGATCGAGGCCACCTCGCGCCACGAAAGCAGCACGAACAAAGACGTGGTCGACGCGTTGAGCGCGCTGCACGACCATCTCAATAAGCCGTCCGCCTGGACCTACAGTGTCGCCAGTCAGAAGTTCAATCGAATCAACCTGCACACACGGGCCGAGATCTGCAGTGACGCCGCGCAACTTGCCGGCGCCTTCGCGTCGGTCTCGAATGTCCGGGTCACACTCCAGGGTTTCCTCAGCAATCTTGCTCTGCGCCATAAGCCAGCCCAGAAACCGGGCCTGCTTGGCGTGATCAACCGGTAGCAGCAACAGGTGCCGCCCGTGTCGAAGAATCGTGCCCAAGGTCATGGATAAGCCGCGTACCGACGGTGTGGCGATGACGGGCGCGGGGAGTGTTCCCCGGCGGCGCGGCTGCCGGTGCCGGGCGGTGGCGGGGCTGGCGCTGTTGGTCGCGGCGCTGCTCGTGTGGCCGGCGCCGGCGTCGGCGCGGGATCTGTCCGAGTCCGACCTTGTCCTTTACCGCGACGCCTTCCGCTCCGTCCAGCGCGAGCAATGGGGCGACGCCGTGGCCACCGCGGCCAGGGCCCACGAACGCCTGCCGGCGAAGATCATCCGCTGGATGGACCTCGCGCGCCCCAGGAGCGGCCACAGCTTCGCCGAGATATCCGCCTTCATCCGCTCCAATCCGGCGTGGCCGAATCATAACGGGCTCGCGCGCCAGGCCGAGGAAACCATGCCGGCGACGATGCCGGCCGCCGAGGTGGTGGCGTGGTTCGAGGCGCACGCGCCGGTCAGCGCGCTCGGTGTCGGCCGCTACGCCGACGCCCTGGTCGCGCGCGGCGACAGCGACAAGGCCGCGGCCCTGGTCAAGCGCTTCTGGCTCGAGGCCAATTTCACCGCCGCCGAGGACGAGGTCGCGTTTCGTCATCGTTTCGCCGCCGTGCTGCAACCGGCCGACCATCTGGCCCGGCTCGAGCGCGTGCTCTGGGACCATCAGGCGCTGGCGGCCCAGCGTCTGCTGCCGCTGGTCGATGAGGGGCAGCGGGCGCTCGCCCTGGCCCGCCTCGCCCTGGCCGGCGACGAGCCCGGCCTGGACGAGACCTTGCGCCGGGTGCCGCCGCAACTCGCGGGGGATCCGGGGCTCGCCTATGAGCGGCTGCACTGGCGCCGGGCCAAGGAAAACTATGCCGGCGCCCTCGAGATTCTCAATCATCCCCCCGCCGAGCTGGGGCGGCCGGCGTTGTGGTGGACGGAGCGCAACTTCTTCGTCCGCCTCCTGCTCAAGCAGCGCAACCCGTCGGCGGCTTATCTGCTGGTCACCGCCCACGGCCTGAGCGCGGGCCAGCCCCTGGCCGAGGCGGAGTTCCTCGCCGGTTGGCTGGCGCTGCGTCATTTGCACCTGCCGGCCGAGGCGCTCGGCCATTTCCAGCGCCTGTATGAGGCGGTGACCGCACCGATGAGCCGGGCGCGCGGCGCCTATTGGTGCGGCCGGGCCGCCGACGCCCTCGACGATCACGAGCAGGCCCAGGACTGGTACCGCAAGGCCGCGGCGTTCCCGACCATGTTCTACGGCCAGATGGCGACGCTGGCGCTGGGACGGGAGATCGCGCCGGCCATGCCCGCCGAGCCGGTGCCCGGCGCCGAGGCCGCGCTCCGCTTCGCCCGGCGCGATCTGGTGCAGGCGGCGCGCCTGCTGCACGAGATCGATCCCGGCGACAGCGCCGGCCGGGTCGGGCTGTTTTTGCGCCGGATGGCCCGGGACGTCACGGATGCCGCCGACTGGCCGTTGCTCGGACGGCTGGCGATCGAACTGAACCGGCCCGACGAGGCGATTTTCGTGGCCAAGCAGGCCTTTCAGGCCGGGGTGGTGCTGACCGGCTCCGGCTATCCGGAGGTCAGCCTGCGCAGCAATGTCGGGATCGAGGGCGCGCTGGCCTTAGCGTTGATTCGTCAGGAAAGCACCTTCAACAACAAGATCGTCAGTTCGGCCGGCGCCCGGGGCCTGATGCAGCTGATGCCGAATACCTCCAAGCGGCTGGCGCACAAGCTCAGTCTCAAACACGACCCCACCGATGCCCGGCTCAGCGAAGACAACGACTACAATATTCTGATCGGGACCGCGGAAATTCAGGAATTGCTCGAGAGCTATCACGGCTCATACATCCTGACCATCGCAGGCTACAACGCCGGCTCGGGCCGGATCGACGACTGGCTGGGCATCTACGGCGACCCCCGCAAACCGGGCGTTGATCCGCTCGACTGGATCGAGTCGATTCCTTTCGCGGAGACCCGCAATTACGTCCAGAGGGTGCTGGAGGCCGCGCAGGTCTATCGCTGGCGGCGCGGCGCGGGCGGCCGCAGCCTGAAGCAGGACCTCGGGCTGAAATAGCGGGGGCGCGAGGTGGGAGCGCCGGGTTCCGATCAAACAGATCTCGTCACACGACCAAGGGGATTGGCATGAGCAAGACGGCGACCGTGATATCAAAAGCCATGTATTACAGCAGGTGGATGCTGGTTGTGTTCTATGGTGGCTTGATCCTATCTTTGTTTGTCTTTGGCGCCTTCTTTCTAAAGAAAATCTACAAGATTGCCATTGGTGTTGGCGGGATGGATGGCTCGGACATGATTCTGTCGATGCTGTCGATGCTGGATATGACCCTGATCGCCAGCCTGATTGTCATGGTCATCATCAGCGGTTATGACAGTTTCGTCGCCAAGTTTGACTTGACCGGCACAAGCGACACGCTGAAGGATCTGGTGAATGTAAGCTCCGGTGCGATAAAGCTGAAGATATCCACCGCGATCATCCTGATCTCTGCCATCTATATTCTGGAAACCCTGATGGATTTCCAGAAGTTCACCGTCAATGAGATCGGCTGGGCGCTGGGCATTCATCTCACGCTGGCGCTGACCGGGCTGCTGCTGGCAATCATCGAGAAGCTCTCCGGTCATCATTGAGGCACCCGGCGGGCAGTCGGCGTTTCGAGTCCGCTCAGGCGGACGAAGGCGGGGCTGTGGTTCGCCCTGATACCGAAGTGGTGGCGGTCTGGTGCGTTTGCGGATACATTTGCAACTGAGGCGCTGGCCGTGCTGGCACCTTAATCCGGCCGATATGACGGCGGACTCAAAGCGTAACCCACGACAGAGAGGGTATCCATCACATGACTCGTTTGCTTCTTTCCGTCTTTTCCGCGCTCTTCCTGTTCGCCACCAGCGCCGCCTATGCCGGGGATGCCTATGACCCGGTGCCCGCCGGCGACGCCCAGTTCGCTCAGTGCAAGGCCTACGCCCTGAAGAAGTGGGAAGGCGGCGACGCGAAGAGCCCGATTGCCGGCCAGACCAAGGCCGAGGCCTTCTGCACCTGCATGTGGCAAGAGACTCCGGAAGATTTCAAGGGCGACCTCGCCAAGTTCTCGGAAACCTCCAAGGGCGCGGCCATCAACAAGACCTGCGAGAAGTACTCGAACTGGGGCGATTGATCTCCGCCCAATCGGAACGGCCGGACAGGTTTGTCCGGCCGTTTTTTAGTGTTCAATCACCAAGTCTTATCGGCATCATTGGCCGCTAAATGTGAACTTCGCGGCCTTGTTGATGATTTCGTCGGAGAAATTGTCATCCGAGACGCCGTCGCCGTTGCTCATAAAAATGATTGCGGTCTTCTGCGGCTCTTCGCTGTTTCACGTGGGTAGCTTGAGTTCTAGCTTTCCGGCGACGAGGTAGATTATCGCGGCCAGGTTGCGGGTAGAGCGGTATCCCCGTGCCTTGGCCTTGGCTGCCTGGACCAAGCTGTTGATGCCCTCGA
>CAIOBP010000062.1 GCA_903856295.1 uncultured Rhodospirillales bacterium
ATGTCCTCGCCGACCTTTGAAAGCTTGCCGCCGCAGCTCGGGCAGGCGCAGGGGCTGGGCAGCACGTTGCGCTCGCGCGGCAGATGGGCTGGCAGCGGGCCTCGCACCGGGCGCTTGCGGGTAAAGCTCTTGACCGCGCTTTCGGCCTGCTTGGCCTTGGCTGCTGCTGCCGCGACCGCCGCCAGGGCCTCGTCTTCGGTGAGCGAGGATTCCAGCTCTTCGAACTGGAGCTCCAATTGGTTTAGCAGATGACGGCTCCGTTCCGAGCGTTGGCCGTACTGCTCGCGCCGCAGTTTGGCGATCTCCAGCCGGAGATGCTCGACCATCATCTCGGCACCGACGGCCCGGGCCCGCATCTCTGCCAGCGCGGCGCGCAGGCTTTCGATGGTCTCAGGTTCTGGAGTGGGCGGCGGCGTGTTCATGCCAAGTATATAAGCACAAGAACGCGCCGAAGTCACGAGGAAAATTAAGGACAGGCTTAGCCTGCTCGCTCAGGACGAAACGTGTGACGTGGATTACGCCAGTCAATTCCATCGAGCATGTAGGCCAACTGCGCCGCAGAAATTGCGACAACACCATCGGCTGGTGTTGGCCAGATAAATCTGGCCTTCTCAAGACGCTTTGCATACAAAGACATCCCGACGCCATCATGCCAAATAATCTTCAGCATGTCGCCACGAGTGCCTCGAAAAACAAAAAGGTCACCCGCGTGAGGATTGCGGCCGAGCGTTTCCTGAACCTGGAGCGACAGACCGTTCATGCCCCGGCGCATGTCCGTCCGCCCCACCGCCAGCCAGACCCGCGCGCTAGACGGAAACGAGATCATGACCGCACCAGCGCCTTCACGATCGCCGATGCCAACTCGGGTGAAACCGTTGGGGGCAACCGGACCTGCGCGGTGCCTCCGACCATGATCTCGATAACCGCTTCAGACGTCGTGCCCACTGCAGGAAGGGATGGAAGGGATGGCGACAAAACAACCCGAGCAAACCCGGAGGCAGAAGACCGAAAGTCGTTTCGCCAACGATAGATCAGGCAGCTGCTGACATCAGCGCGCCGGGCAACCTCGGAAACCACCGCGCCGGGCGCAAACGCCGCCGCCACAATCGCCCGCTTCTGGTCGTCGCTCCACCGCCGACGCCGCTCGACACCCGTGATAAAATGAACTTGGCCCATCGCACCGTCCTTAACACCGGTGCAAACACCAGTGCTTGCACCAGTGCAGAATTACGCCACCTCACGCGCCAAATTGGTAGGCGGCTTTCCGCGGCCTTCCGCGTATGGGTACATAGTACTGCGGGGAAGCGAGAGAACAGCCGCCATAATCACGACCTTGGTAATCTGGCTACCACCGGCATTGCCGCGTCGGTGAACCACCCTATGGTCCAGGCCATAGGCGGTACCGTGGGGACCGCCGCTGGGATTGCGGCTATCCTGACGCCCGAAGGCAATGGCAACGCCACAGTCGCCAAGATGGTGACTCGCTTATCATTCGGTGGGGTGAGCAACCGCTGAGCCAGTCATCGAAGGTAGCAGCCGGTCATATTCCGTTTGTGCATACTAGCTTCTGTAAATTAATTGCTTGCTGATACTGCGCAGCCGGGCCTCCCGGAGTGATGAGGACGCGTAAGCGTCCGAAGAACG
>CAIOBP010000063.1 GCA_903856295.1 uncultured Rhodospirillales bacterium
TCGAGGGCATCAACAGCTTGGTCCAGGCAGCCAAGGCCAAGGCACGGGGATACCGCTCTACCCGCAACCTGGCCGCGATAATCTACCTCGTCGCCGGAAAGCTAGAACTCAAGCTACCCACGTGAAACAGCGAAGAGCCCGAAAATTATTGTCAATATAGTACCAATATGAGTAATCCGCCATGTATATGGTAAAGACAAAGAAAGATATTAATGGATACGTCCGCCTGCCGATGAACTGTTGAATGCCATAAATAATCAGGATGTGCCCGATCGATATGAGGCTGTTGGCGACAATGAATGACAGAAAGCCACTCATATGGGCGCGCAGTGCAATAAGTCCGAATCCAACGGTGAAGCAACTGTTTGAGCATGCAACGGCAAATGTACCAACGACGCGACTATTGAAGTGCAGGAACCAAGTGAAGGCAGTTGTGACGATGCATATCATAGCCAGTGCAAAAAACAACGTTGTCATATCCATGATCTGCGCCCCGTCGAGTGCTGCATTCTCGCCGATACCTCGTACACAATTCCAGGATCGACCGCCGACCATTCCCCTGTGCCGTCGTTCTCCGATATTTTATCAACCGGCATCACCGATAGTGACAAATAGAAGGTGCGAGGACGAAAGCAAGATTCAGGGAAAGGTTTCCTCCTACGGCAGCCGGTTCCGCCGTAAAGGTAACTGTAATCTACATTGGGGATTGAAAGAAGAGGATTCAGGACAGAGAAATCGGGGCAATTCTTAGAGCCTCAACGGCTGTGTGTGCCCAAACCTGCACCATTCCTCGAGGTGTCAATGCCGAACTCCGCCAACCGAGACAGAGCCCTCTAATATGGTGTACCCTCCCGGCATCGAGTGGTTGGTTGACGCAAGACCGCTCATGAAAGGCACCGGAACCGATAAGCATGGCTGCGCATTCTGAGCCTCCGCCGGTCAACGATGGCGCCACAGCCGATGGCCCTCGTCTGATCCAGCGCCACGACCAATTCGCGAAGCAGTTGCTCGACCAACCGGGCTGTGCCGATGCTTTTCTGCGTGAGCGCCTGCCCGACACGGTGGTCGCACGCCTGTCAGCGGCCCCGGCGGTCGATCGCTCGGAAACCTTCATCGACCCACTCCTGACGGAGCATCGCGGTGATCGCGTGTTCGCGCTGGAAACCGCCGACGGCGAACCAGTTCTGGTCTGGACCCTGATCGAGCATAAGAGCAGCCCCGAATCTGATACCCTGCTCCAAATGTTCACCACACTCTGCGGGATTGCGGTACGTGGCGCACGCCGCCATAAGGAAGCCGACGGCACGGTCCGAATCGTGCCCGCCGCAGTCTACCCGATCCTGCTTTATCACGGCACCCGCCTCTGGACGTTGCCCCTGTCGCTCGGCGAAGCGTATCGCTTGCCGGCCAATCTGGTGACCGAGCGGCTGCCGAATTTTTGGTACACGCTGGTCGATCTAGGCGTCATTCAGGACCGCGAGCTATCGAACTTTCCGCCCCTTCAGGCCGGTCTTCTGGTCCTGAAATATGCCACGCGCGACGATGACCCTTTGACGACGCTGGAGCGCCTGATCGCCGTAGCTGCGGAAGTCGGCTTGACCTTGGTCGTTCTCGTGGTCAAATACCTTTTCAAGACCAGCAGCGTCGACCGGGCGCGCTTACGAACGGTGCTGACAGGCATTCTGCCGGGACAGGAGGAAGATGTGATGCTAACGATCGAACAGGAAATCATTGCTGAAGTACGCCCTGGGCTCCTGGCCGAGGGTGAAGCCAAGGGCAAAGCAGATACGCTGCTCCACCTGCTTCGCCGGCGCGACAAGACGTTGCCCTCTGGCATTGAGGATCGTGTTCGTGCCGCTGGCATCGACCAATTGGACGAATGGAGTGAACGTCTCTTTGATGGCGAGCCACTGACTGAAATCTTTGGCCCCGACCACACGAACTGACCTCGATTGTGTCCGGAGATTATCCGCATCCCACCCGCATTTCGGCTGGGATGCGAATTTTTGATCGGAATTGCTCTCAAATTCGGGAGAATAAGTTCGGGGCGTGTCCCCCGCTCACCAAAGAGATTTTTACCAAAACTTCCGGTACAGACCATCGATTGGGTGATTTCGACAGCGACCCTGACACCTGAAAACAGCAAATGGTTCGAGCCAGATACCGCATAGCAGGGCCATTCAGAATTTTGACAGCCGATCCGAAGTTAAGATTGAAAACAGACGAAAATCGCAATGCCTTGATTTATCTATATGATTTTTAATATTCGCATTCCATTCGCTCACCACTTTGCCGTCGGAACTTTGACGTGACCTTGCCCTAAGTTTTGCTAAAATTATTCCTAATGGGTTGCGAAACGCCCCTCTCCCTCCGCCATTTATCGTAATAACCTATTGAAATCAGGCAATAAATTTACGGGCTGGCTTTTCAGCCTACAGGCTAGCCTGCAAGGCCGAAGCGGATTGATGTAGATGGGCATGGGGAATACCGCTTGCCTGCGACAGCCTGCCGCGCCCTCGTTCTGTCAGTCTGGTGCGCATCTGAGGCATTCTGCCGCCCAGCCCATTATGAGCCGCTCCCGGGGCTTTGATGTTGACCTCCTGGCTGGGCATCGACATATCTTGTACCAACTCCCGCTGAGTGCGACTCAATGAAATTGGGTGGCGTGGGACCGGCGATCTGATTCAAAGATGGCGAACGGAGGGAGGTTCGCCATGAGAGTGCCCGCACCAGATCAGCTGCGGAGCCCAGGCGCTTCATGCCCGGTGCGGGCCACGTATTCGGTGTAGCCGCCGCCATACTGATGGATGCCCTCTGGCGTCAGTTCCAACACGCGGTTGGACAGCGTTGCCAGGAAATGTCGGTCGTGCGAAACGAACAGCATGGTGCCTTCGTAGGTGGCCAGCGCCTTGATCAACATTTGCTTGGTGTCGAGATCGAGGTGATTGGTTGGCTCGTCGAGCACCAGGAAATTCGGCGGATTGAACAGCATGAGCGCCATCACCAGCCGGGCCTTTTCTCCACCCGACAGAACGCGACATTTTTTCTCCACATCATCGCCGGAGAATCCGAAACAGCCGGCCAGCGCCTTGAGCACGCCCACGCCCGCCTGCGGAAACGCTCCTTCCAGGGACTCGAACACTGTAGCCCCGCCGTCGAGCACTTCCATCGCGTGCTGGGAGAAATATCCCATCCTGACGCTGCCGCCGACCGTGACTGTCCCGGTGTCCGGTTCGGTCGAACCCGCCACCAGCTTCAACAGCGTCGACTTGCCCGCGCCATTGACGCCCATGACGCACCAGCGCTCCTTCCGGCGGATTACGAAGTCGAACCCCTGATAGATGGTCCGGCTACCGTAGCCCTTGTGGACGTTCCTCAAGACCGCCACATCCTCGCCCGAGCGCGGGGCCGGCGGGAAGTCGAACGACACGACGTGGCGGCGCCTCGGCGGTTCGACGCGCTCGATCTTGTCGATCTTCTTGACCCGGCTTTGCACTTGGCTGGCGTGCGAGGCGCGGGCCTTGAAGCGCTCGATGAACTTCAGCTCCTTCGCCAACATAGCCTGCTGCCGTTCGAATTGCGCTTGCTGCTGCTTTTCGTTGACCGACCGCTGCCGTTCAAAGAAGGCGTAATCGCCAGAATAGCTGGTCAGCGAGCCGCCGTCGATCTCGATGATCTTCGTGACGACCCGGTTGAGGAACTCGCGGTCATGGGAGGTCATCATCAGGGCGCCTTCATACCCTTGCAGAAATTCCTCCAGCCAGATCAGGCTCTCGAGGTCCAGATGGTTGCTCGGCTCGTCAAGCAGCATGACGTCGGGCCGCATGAGCAGGATGCGGCCGAGCGCGACGCGCATCTTCCAGCCGCCCGACAGCGCCCCGACGTCCATTTCCATCATCTCTTGGCTGAAGCTGAGCCCGGCGAGCACTTCCCGCGCTCGCCCCTCCAGTTCGTAGCCGCCCAACTCTTCGAACCGCGCCTGCACTTCGCCGTAGCGCTCGACGATCGCATCCATCTCGTCGGCGCGGTCGGGATCGCACATGGCCGCTTCGAGATCAGCCAATTCCGCCGCCACGGTGCTGACCGGGCCGGCGCCATCCATCACTTCTGCGACCGCGCGGCGGCCGGCCATTTCGCCAACATCTTGATTGAAATAGCCGATCGAGACCTGCTTCTCGACAGTCACCTGCCCCTCGTCGGGCAACTCCTCTCCCGTGATCATCCGGAACAGCGTGGTCTTGCCGGCGCCGTTGGGGCCGACGAGGCCGATTTTCTCGCCCCTGTTGAGCGCTGCGGAAGCCTCGAAGAAGAGGATTCGATGACTGTTGTGCTTGCTGATGGTTTCTAAGCGAATCATGTGTGGCTGGGTTCCTGTGGCATGGCCGCCCCCTTATGCCATAGAATGCGCGATGCGATAGAGTCCTGGTCGACATGGCCTCCGCCTCCGGTGCGCGTTCGACCGCCACCTGCATCTCCGTCTTTTGAGAATCCGGGCAGAGACCCACCTTGTAGACCACCACGCAGTAGCCAGCCGGCCCCGGAAAGCGAGTCCGGCAAAAAATCGCCCCCCCCCTTCGGGGGATTCGTTTTGCCGCTCCGCTTGCCCGCCCCGGGCTCACGGCTGAACTCGGGAACAGCGGAAGCCGAGTCCGGCAGTTGCGACGAAGCTGTCACAGTGCAACCGAATGGAAGATGCTGGCTGTGAGTATTTCATACAAATTTTTGAGGGTGTTCCCATAGCCGAGACTTGCTATGATGGCGATTGATGAGATCGCCGTATTCGGGACCCCGCATGCGGCACATCGTCCTGTGATGGTGCGACATGGTCCGACGCCCGTTCCGTACAGAGCTACTGGGAAAGCTGCTGTCGTTTCTGTCCGCCGAAGAGGCGGTGTTGGAACCGCTATCGGCGCAGAAATCACCGGCGCGCCCGGCCGCCGCGGCCGCCGACCCAGTGCAGGAGTACGAGAGCCGGTTGGCGGCGACGGTATCCGAACAGGGCAGCGCGGTCAGCGGCCGGATGCAACTGGTCAACCTGTCGAAGATTGCCGAGCGCTTCGGCCCGCGCTGGTCCCAGGTCGGGAAGAAGGTTCATTACATCATCGAGGGCATCCTGGCCCGCCGTCTCTCACCGGGAGACCAATACGTCCGCCAGGGTGACGATCACTACTACTTCCTGTTTTCCGGGCTCTCCGAAGCCGAGGCCCGGATCAAGTGCACGCTGCTGACCCAGGAGATCACCGCCAAGTTGATGGGCGAGGAGGCGGGGATCGCGGAGGTGGCGGGGTTGAGGCTTCGGTCGGTGGTGGCCCGGGTCGACAGCCTCGAGCATCCGGCAACAGCCCCCCTCGAAGCCGTCGATCGAACCCTCAGCCATAAGCAGGCGGAAGAGAGTCGGGTTGATCGGGATGTGCCGGCACCGCCCGGTCGGCATATCCTCCCGAAAACCCAACTCAAGGATCTGCTCTCCGTCCTTGAAACCATTGAACACGACCTCAAGCAGTGGAAACTCATGCCCCCGCCCGAAGCGCGGCAAGGCAGCACCATCGCACGGCTCGAAGGGGTGGCCCACTTGTTACGGCAAGCCGAACATGCTTTCGCCGATCTCGCCGCCGCCAATCCCACGCCCGACCTGGAAGCGGCCGGAGACCCCGCCTCGCCAAAGGCGGCGGAACCGGGCTGGCAAGTCATGCCGGTTCAGCCCAAACGGGTTGGCGATGGCCCGCTCTGGACCGAGATGGAACCGGAGCATTCGGCGGAACCGTTGGTGACGGCTGTTCCGGCAAAAGTCGGCGGGCCACTCCGGGCGGATCCGCAATGGCAGGTCTTCAACGTTCTGCCCAAGGTGATCGAGCGGACCCTGGTCAAGATCGAGGCGGAGCTGAAGCGGCAGGCGGAACTCTTAGGCTTGGGCTCCCCTCCTGCGGTTCCGCCAACCGCTTCCGGGATGAAAGCGGCACCGCCGGAGCCGCCGCCGTTCGACTGGAGCGAAGCGGAGGTGATCTTTTCCTACCTGCCGATGTGGCAGGTTAGCAAGAAAGTGATCAATTCCTACCTCTGCCAGTTGGCGTTCAAGGTCGGTGAGGATATCCGTCCGATCGAGACCCTCTTCGACGAAGAGATCGACGAGAACGTGATCACCGCTCTCGACCGGTTGGTGTTGCGCAAAGTCCTCCAGGACATCCACGTTCTGCTCAAGAGCGAACACCGGAACATTATCGTGGTGCCGGTTCACTTCGCGACGCTGGTCTCGCCGCGGGCGCGGCGGGACTACCTTAGCGTCTGTGCCCTGATCCGGCCTGAACTCCAGCCTTATCTGGTCTGGGAGTTGACCTATCCCCATCTCGGCATTTCCAACGCCCCGATCCAGCAGGCAGCCTCCGTGCTCAAGCCCCACGCGCGGGCCATCATGCTGCGGGTAAACATCGACTACCCACACTTCGACGATTTGATCGCGGCGGGAATCTATGCGGTCGGAACGGATATCGCCGAATGCTCCCAAAGCGAGGGCGAACTCATTCACAAGATGGAAGCGTTCAAGACCCGGGTCGAACGGAGCGGCCTCAGGGCCTATCTGCATGGGGTGCGATCCCTGAGCTTGGCCACCGCTGCCGTCTGTGCCGGCTTCGACCACATCGACGGCCGGATCATCGCCCCGCCGATCGACAACCCGGAGGGCATCCAGACCTACCGGATCGAAAGCCTGTACGCACATGTCTTCGGCACCGAAGGCATCTGATCCCGACCAAAAACAATCACGGCAGATCGTGGACGGCCCCCAATCGGGCCGTGAAGTCCGGGCCGGCCAGCGCCGGATCGAACAGAAAGCCCTGGCCGAGATCGCAACCGAACTCACGCAGCAGGCGCGCCTGCTCGGGGGTTTCGATGCCCTCGGCGACCACGGTTATATCGAGTGCGTGGGCGAGATCGATGATGGCCGCCACGATCTTGCGCTCCCGTTCGCCACTGCCGATCGCTCCGATGAAGGACTTGTCGATCTTGATTTCGTCGATCGGAAACCGGTGCAGGTGGCTCAGTGATGAATAGCCGGTCCCGAAGTCGTCGAGAGCGAAGGTGAGGTTTGTGCATACTAGCTTCTGTAAATTAATTGCTTGCTGATACTGCGCAGCCGGGCCTCCCGGAGTGATGAGGACGCGTAAGCGTCCGAAGAACGGAGGGAGGCCCGGCTGCGCGGCGAAA
>CAIOBP010000064.1 GCA_903856295.1 uncultured Rhodospirillales bacterium
ACGGTGGAAAAAGCGCTCTTGCATTAGGCTCTCAGTTTGGGAATATGGCAGGAAACCCTGCGGAGGTGTCAAGTGTCGGAAGAAACCAAAGTTCGCTTGTGGATCTGGGGCGGCTTCATGTCGGTTCTGCTCGTGCTCGCCGTGGTTGGCGCCGTCAGTTATTTCTCGTTCGAGGGCACGGTCGACAAGTTCGCTGAATCGGGCCGGGTCGGCCAGTCGACGGTTCAGGTGCTGCTGGGCGACCGCAACGTCGCCTCGCTGCGCAGCTACGCCGGGCAATACCTGACCAGCGGCGACGAAGAAAAGCTCAAGGCCTACCACAGCCGCAAAGACACCGCCTTCAAGGCCCTCGACGAAGCGTTGAAGCTCACCAAAGGCGCCGACCGGCGCCAGGGCATCCAGCGGGTGACCGAGCTGGTGCATTCCTTCGACGCCCGGGTCGAACAAGCGGTGAAGCTGCGCACGCAAAAGGTCGCGCTGCTGAAGACCGCCGACGAGTTCGGCGTCAAAAGCCGGACGACGCTCGACGAATTCGGCAAGACCTACCGGGCCGAGGGCGCGGTCATGGAGCCGCTTCAGACCCTGATGCGCTCGCGACTCGACATGGCGCGGGTCACCGCCGATTTCAGGCCGGACCTCGCCAAGCGCGCGATGGAGCTGGCCGCCACCTATGTCACTCAAATCAAGGAGATGACCGCGGGTCAGCCAGCCGAACGCCGTGGCAAGCTCGCCGAAATCGCCACCCTCGCCGAGGCTTACAGCGCCAATCTTACCAGCGCCATGTCGATGTCCCAGGAGCTGGACAAGATGACCGACGAGGTGATGGAGGCGCTGGGCAAGGAAATCTCCTCCACCACCCTGGCGCTGCGTTCGCTCCAGGTCAAACGTCAGGAAGTACTGGAGGAAGAGGCCAACGCCTACGTGCTTCAGGCCAAGATCACCATCGGCACCCTGACCATGGTCGCCATCGGCATCGCGATTTTCTGCGCCGTGCTGATCAGCGCCATGGTGTCGCGGCCAATCGCCGCCATGGCCACCGCCGCCCGGGTCGCCGAGGAAATCGGCGAGCTGATCAAGATGGCCGCCCATGACGGCGACTTCCGCAACCGCACCCCGACCGAAGGCCGCACCGGCTTCGTGGCCACCATCAGCACCGCGGTCAACCGGCTGTTCGATTCGGTGTGCGACGCCTTCGCCGGCATCAGCCGCGACGCCAACACCGTGGCCCTGGCTGCCAGCGATTGCAGCGGCGCCGTGGTCGAGGTCAATGCCGGGGCCGCCGAGCAGGCGCGCTCGCTGGAGCAGGTGCGCGAGGCGATTCGCATGTCGGCCGAGGCGATCACCAAGGTCAGCGGCAACGCCAAGGGTGCCGCCGCCGCCGCCGAGCAGGCGACCGCCCTGGTCAATCGCGGCCAGATCACCATCGCCGAACTGGCCGAACTGATGGAAACCATCGCCCGCAACGGCCGCGAGGTCGCCCAGGTCACCGCCGCTCTGGGGCAGATCGCCACCAAGACCGACGTGCTCGCCACCACCGCCGCCGTCGAAGCGGCCCGGCTGGGCGAGAACGGCCGGGGCTTCGCGGTGATCGGTCAGCAGATCGGGGCGCTGGCCGAGAATGCCGGCAGCTTCGCCACCAAGATCGGCGTGCTGGTCGAGACCGCCAACCGCGACCTGCAGGCCGGGCTGGCCGCCGCCGGGCAGGCCCGTCAGGTGGTCGACGACATTCAGCGTCAGGTGGTCGAAACCGACGGCATGATCAAGCTGATCGCCGAGGCCATGATGTCCCAGCAGTCGGCGATCGTCGAAATTGACGCCACCGCCAACAGCTTGGCCGAGATCGGCGAGCACAATGTCGAGGCCGGCGAGCAGATTTCCCTGCGGCTGGTGCAGCTGCGCGAACTCTCCAACGCCACCAAGGACGCCATCGCGAAGTTCAAGATCGAGAAGCGGCCGGCATGAGCGCCTCGCCCCCGCCGCCCCATCTGATCAGCCTGCGGGACGTCGCCGAACGCCGCGTCTGGTGCCCGTTCTCGGGCACCCGCGTCCAGGCTCCCGGCGATGTCTTCGCGCCCAACAGCTGCTGCATCGGTCCCCGCTGCGCCGGCTGGCAGTGGCGCAGCGCCTCCGATGCCCAGGAGGTCGAGCGTTGCCGCCGGCATCTGGTGCCGCCGGATTTCACCCCCGGTTACCGGGTGCGGCTGGCCACCCAGCTGTTTCCGGAGATCGTCGAGCCGCTGCGGGTGCTGGCCACCGGCGCGGGCGGCGAGCCCGATGCCGCCCGCGCGGCGATTCTCGAATGGGCGCGGGCCAACTGGCAGCCCGAACGGGACCTGACCGATCCGGTGGGCTGGCAGCGGCCGGGGGCGCCGTTTTGGGACCGGGACGCCGACACCGTCGCCCTGGACCTGATCCGCACCCTCACCGAAGACCAGCGCCAAATCGGTCGGCAAGTTCGTCCATGAGCACATCAAGGGCAAGTTCATCTATAGGAAGCACTGATGGCCGTGCTCACGATGGC
>CAIOBP010000065.1 GCA_903856295.1 uncultured Rhodospirillales bacterium
CTCTGCCCCTGGACCCCGCCAAAGGCCGGCGGCCTTTGGAAACCGGAGCTAATATCTTCCGTAAATCGCCGTCAGTTTGGCTTCGGCCAGTCTGTGGCTGTAGATCGCGGCGCCGACCATCGCCGCCGTGGCGCCGCTCTTGACCGGCAGAGCGTCGATGTCCAGGGCGAAGATGGTAAAGATGTAGTGGTGGGGACGGTTGCCCCGGGGCGGACAGGGGCCACCATAGCCGGCGGTGCCGAAGTCGGTCCGTCCTTGCACCGCTCCCGTCGGCAGCAGCGATCGCGCCGGGTCGCCCGCACCGCGCGCCAAGCGGTCGGCCGAGGCCGGAATATTGTAGAGCACCCAGTGCCACCAGCCGCTGCCCGTGAGGGCATCGGGATCATAGACCGTGAGAGCGTAGCTTTTGGTCGTCGCCGGCGCTCCCCGCCATTGCAGGGCCGGCGACAGGTTGCCGCCGCCACAGCCCCCCCCGGAATTATTGATGAAGGTCTCGGGAATGCTTCTCTGCTCGGCGATGTCCGGGCTGGAAAGCGCGAGTTCACCGGCCAGCACCGGACTCATGGCCATCAGCATCATCAGCGCAGCCACGCTCCCGAGACGAATACTTGTCCTGCCCATATCACTTCCTCTCCGCTGTCGCTGCCCCACCCTACGAAACCTCGTCGGCCCCGGCCGTGTCGGGCCGGGGGTCCGCGGGCAGCGAGCAGTGAATGCTCGTCCCCCGGCCGGCCAGATTTTCGACTCCGATCTCGCCACCGTGCAGTTCGATGTAACTCTTCACCAGGGTCAAGCCAAGGCCGGAATCTTCCTCGCTGGTGCGCGAGCCGAAGGGACGCGGCGGCTCGAAGCGCTCCAGCGGCGACACCTCGACGGCGCCGCCGCTCACGGCCAGGGCGTCGCGCACGGTCAACACCACGCGTTCATGGCGCCGCCGCGCCGCCAGGGTGATGGTGCCGCCGGCCGGACTCGAGCGGACGGCGTTGCTGATCAGGGTGAACAGCGCCTGCTTCAGGCGCTTTTCGTCGGCGTTGATCTCCCCGATGCCCTCGGAACAATCGAGTTCCAGCCGCATGCCCTTCTTGGCCGTCCACTCCTGGGCCAGAGCGACGACGCCGGAGAGCAGGGTGGCCACCGCCACCGGCCGGCGCTCCAGCACCATGTAGCCGGCCTCGATGGTGGCCAGATCCAGAATGTCGTTGATCATCGCCAGCAGCGAGGCGCCCGAACTCTGGACCGAGCGCGCATATTCGAGCTGCCGCGAGTTGAGCGGACCGAAATACTGATTCGAGAGAATTTCGGCAAAGCCCATGATCGAATTGAGCGGCGTGCGCAGATGATACGAGACGTTGGCCAGGAACTCGGTCTTGAGCCGGTCGGCCTCGGCCAGCGCGGCGTTGCGGGCGCGCAGGGCCTGCTCGACCCGCACACTGTCGCTGACGTCGAGATAGGTGGTGAGCACGGCGCCATCGGGCAGCGGCACATAGGCGAAGTCGAGAACCGAGCCGTCGGTGCGCTCCAGACGGCCGTTGCGGGCGGTGCGCTCAAGAATGGCGGCGACCATCTGCTCCTTGAGGTCGGCCCAGTCGTCGCCCCGGTCCATCAGGCCGCGTTTCTGCTCCAGCACCGCCGTGATATGGGGCTCGCCGGCCAGCGACTCGGGGTTCAATCCCCACATCGAGACATAGGCCGGATTGGAGAGCTTGAGCCGGCCGTCGCCGCCGAACACCGCCACGCCTTCGGCGAGGTTGTCGAGGGTTTCCGCCTGCACCGCCATCAGGATGTTGTAGGACGACTCGAGGGCCAGCGAGTTGGTGACGTCCTCCAGCACGAACATCAGCCCGCCGAAGGAGTGGGGCACGATCAGCACCCGCACCGTGGTGCCGTCGGGCAGGTGCATCAAATCTTCGCGCGGCTCGATGAGATCGACGAAAAGCGCGAGGTATTCCTTCTTGTATTGGGGAAAGTCGGCGTATTCGGGCAACCGGCGGCGGTTGCGCAGCTCCTCCATAACCTCCGAGAAGCTGGGCAGGGTGGCAAGCCAGCTTTCATCCAGCCCCCACAGCCGGACATAGGCGTGATTATAGAATTTCAAACGCCGGTCGGCACCGTAAATGGCGATCGCCGAACCGAGTTGCTCCAGCACCGCCGCGTGGGCCGAAACGTGACGGGCAAGGTCGGCGCGCAGCGCCTCCTCTTTGGTGCGGTCCCAGGAAAAGCCCAGCAACGCCGGCCACTCTCCCGGCGCGACGCGATCCGGGGCCGACAGCGGCACCTCGGTGACTTCGATCATGTGGCGGTCGCAGCCGATCACCACCCGGCGAATCTCGGTCTGGGGCGCGCCGCCGTCGCAGGCCCGCTGCGCCAGCGCTTTGCCGCTTCCCAGTTCGGTGCCGGCGCGCAGCACCGTCTCGACATCGCCATCGAGGGCGGCGGCGTAGGCCCGGTTGCACCAGGACAGCGCCAGATCGCTCCGGCGCAACCAGACCGGCACCGGCAGCGCATCGAGCACCGTCTGCAAGAGATCGCGCTGCCTGGAGGCGCTGCCCAGCGCGGCCAGAACCGCGGCGCCGCGCGAGCGCTCATCGGCCAGCACCGCCGCATCCTCCAGCCACAGCACATCCAACCCGCCATGGCGGCGTCCGCTCACCACCAGTTGCCGGCCGGAAGCCGCCGCCTCGAGACGAAAGCCGGTGCCGTCGCGGCGCAGACGCTCAAGGGCGGCGCGAATACCGCTTTCCGGCGCCGCCATGAACGCCTCGGCCAACGCCTCGAAGCCGCCGACGCGCGTCACTCCGAGCATCGGCGGAAAGTCGGCGGCGACCATCAGCGGCTCCGCTCCCTCCGCCCCGATCGTCCAGGCGCAGGCGGGCGATGGCGCCGTGGCCAGCAGGGCCGCCAGACGCGCCTCAAGCTCGCGCCGGGCCGCCCTTTCCCGTCCGAGACGCCGCGACAGCCACCACACCGGTCCTGCCGCCAGGAGTGCCGCCAGGGCCAGGAAAATCGTCAGAACCAATAATGGCACAGGCTTTTCATCTCCCACGGTTGCCATCGGAACGACGGCAGCCATCTCCTTATCCACCAACACACGCCACCGGGCAACCCGGTCGAAAATTCATCATCCGGCGCGGCGGCAGGCTGTTTTTGCGCCAATGTCAAAACCATGTTGACTTTAGGTCGGCGTTCGTCGTTTTGGTTTACGCCACGGACGAACCACGATAGTAAGCCAGCGGCGTTTCGGCGCCGCCCCCTCGTTGTCCATAACCTTCGGGACGCCACTGACCGTCCCCCTACTTGGCCCGCGCCATGACAGTATGCTTTACCTCCGTTGAACCGGAACCGACGCCCGAAGTTCTTCTGGCCACCCAGCACCTCTATGAGCGGGTGAAGCGGGTGATTCCGCCCATGGAGTGGCAGTTTCACGCGCCGCTGATCCAGGAGATCAACCAGCTCAAGCGCGAGCGGGATGCGGTGGTGCTGGCCCACAACTACATGACGCCGGAGATATTCCATTGCGTCTCCGACATCGTCGGGGACTCGCTGGCTCTGGCCCGCAAGGCCGCGACCACCGACGCCAAGGTGATCGTGCTGGCCGGCGTCCACTTCATGGCCGAGACCGCCAAGCTGCTGAATCCGGACAAGATCGTGCTGATTCCCGATCTGGAGGCCGGCTGCTCGCTGGCCGCCTCGATCACCGGCGCCGACGTCCGGGCGCTGCGCCAGAAATATCCCGGCGTGCCGGTGGTCGCCTATGTCAACACCTCGGCCGAGGTCAAGGCCGAGACCGACATTTGCTGCACCTCGGGCAATGCCGTCGAGGTTGTCGAGTCGCTGGGAGTCGAGCGGGTGATCTTTCTGCCCGACCAGTATCTGGCCGCCTATGTCCGCTCCCAGACCAAGGTCGAGATCATCCCCTGGGCCGGTCAGTGCGAGGTTCACGAGCGCTTCACCGCCGCCGAGATCAAGGATTACGTCAGCCGCCACGCGGATCTGGTGGTGCTCGCCCACCCCGAGTGCCCGCCCGATGTGCTCGCCGTGGCCGATTTCGTCGGTTCGACCGCGCGCATGGTCGATTACGTCCACCAGCGCCAGCCGAAAAAGGTGCTGATGGTCACCGAGTGCTCGATGAGTGACAATGTGGCGGTGGAATGCCCGAACGTCGAGTTCGTGCGCCCCTGCAACCTGTGTCCGCACATGAAGCGCATCACCCTGGCGAAAATCCGCGACTCGCTGCGCACCTTGTCTCCGGCGGTCGAGATCGACCCCGCGATCGCCGAACCCGCGCGCCGGGCGGTCGAGCGGATGATCGCGGTCGGCAAGTAGATGACCCTGGTCAGTGATGCGGAAATCGTCGTGGTCGGGTCCGGGTTGGCCGGACTGCTGACCGCCCTCAGGCTGGCGCCACTGCCGGTGACGCTGCTGACCAAGACGCCGTTTCTGGCCGGCGGGTCCAGCGATCTCGCCCAGGGCGGCATCGCCGCCGCCGTCGCCATCGACGACTCGCCCGCCGACCATGCCGAGGATACTCTGGCGGCCGGCGCCGGTCTGTGCGACGAGGCGATGGTCCGGTTGCTGGCGGAAGACGGCGCTCGCGAGACCAGGGCGCTGATCGGCGAGGGGCTGCCGTTCGATCTCGACGATGAGGGGGTGCCCCTGCTCGGCCGCGAGGGCGCCCACCGCCGTCACCGCATTCTCCATGCCGGCGGCGACGCCACCGGCCACACCCTGGTTCAGACGCTGGTCGCCCGGGTGCGCGCCTGCCCCTCGATCCGGGTCATCGAGGAAGCCTTCGCCCTCGACCTGATTTTGGCGGACGGACGGGTCACCGGGTTGCTCGCCACCCAGCCCAGGCTGGGCAAAGTGCTCTACCGCTGTCCGCGCGTGGTGCTGGCCACCGGCGGCATTGGCGGATTGTATCTGCGCACCACCAACCCGCCGGTAGCCACCGGCGACGGTCTGGCCATCGCGGCACGAGCCGGCGCCCGGCTCGGCGATCTGGAGTTCATGCAATTCCACCCGACCGCGCTGGCGGTGGGCGAAGCCCGGACAGCCGAGGACGAAACCCCGAAGCCTATGCCGCTGATGACCGAGGCCCTGCGCGGCGAGGGGGCGGTTCTGCTCGACGAGAGCGGGCACCGCTTCATGACCGACGAGCATCCGCTGGCCGAACTCGCCCCGCGGGATATTCTGGCCCGGACGGTGTGGCGGCGGCTCCAGGCGGGAAGGAGCGTCCGTCTCGATCTGCGCCCGGCTCTGGCGAAGGCCGGCAGCGCCCGTTTTCCCACCGTGCTCGCCTTCTGCAAGGAGGCGGGATACGACGCCACCACCACCCCGGTGCCGATCGCCCCGGCCGCGCATTATCACATGGGCGGGGTGGTCACCGACGCCGACGGCCGCACGACGGTGCCCGGCCTGTGGGCCTGCGGCGAGATCGCTTGCACCGGCGTTCATGGCGCCAACCGGCTGGCCAGCAATTCGCTGCTGGAGGCCATCGTTTTCGCCCGCCGCATTGCCGGCGACATTGCCCGCGACCACGCCCCGGCGGCAGGCGGAACAGTGCCGCCGTCGCGTGCCGCCGCTCACGCCGCGCACCCCGACTCGGGAACGGCGCCCGAGCACCGGGCCATCGCCCACGAACTGCGCCAGATCATGTACGATCATGTCGGGCTGATGCGCGATGGCGCCGGGTTGGCCCGCGCCGCCGGCCGGATCGACGCCCTCACCCGCCGCCTTCAGGCGCTGCGTCCGCCTGAAGACGCCGGCCATGACGAACTGCTGCGCTGGGGCGAGACGCGCAACCTGCTGCTCGCCGGCCGGCTGGTCACCGAGGCGGCGCTGCGCCGCCGCGAGAGCCGGGGCGCCCATTACCGCGCCGACTTCCCGACGCCGTCGGAACCGCCCCTGCCCCGGCAGTTCCTGACCATCGCCGATCTGCCCGCCCTGTCCTGACTCCCGCTCGCCGAGACACGCCCATGCCTGCTTCGATCCAGGTTCCGGTATCACCGCTCTATCCGCTGGTTTACGAGCCGCTGATGCGCCGCGCCCTTGAGGAAGATCTGGGCCGGGCCGGCGATCTCACCACCGATGCCGTGGTGCCGCCCGACGCCCTCGCCCGCGCCCGGCTGGTCGCCCGCGGTCCCGGCCGGATCGCCGGGCTGACGGTGGCGCTCTCGGCCTTCACCCTGCTCGACCCCGCCTTGCGCATCTCGAATGTCCACCGGGACGGCGAGAGCGTCGCCGCCGGCACCTCGCTGGCGGTGATCGACGGTCCGGCGCGGCCGATTCTGACCGGGGAGCGCACCGCCCTCAACATCCTCGGCCGGATGTGCGGCATCGCCACCGCCACCGCCGCCATCGTCGCGCGGCTGGAGGGCCTGCCCACCGAAATCGTCTGCACCCGCAAGACCACCCCCGGCCTGCGCGCCCTGGAGAAATACGCTGTGCGGCTCGGCGGCGGCGGCAATCACCGCTTCGGTCTCGACGACGCGGTGCTGATCAAGGACAATCATCTGGTGGTCGCCGGGGGCATCCGTCCGGCGGTGGAGCGCGCCCGCGCCCATGTCGGCCACATGGTCAAGATCGAGGTCGAGGTCGACACCCTGGCCCAGCTGAGCGAACTGCTCGAGCTGAAGGTCGATGCGGTGCTGCTCGACAACATGCCGCCCGCGACCCTGCGCGAGGCGGTGGCCATGATCGGCGGCCGCATGATCACCGAGGCCTCGGGCGGCATCACGCCGGAAAGCGTGCGCGAGGTCGCCGAAAGCGGCGTCGACATGATCTCGCTTGGCTGGCTGACCCATACTGTGAAAAACTTCGACGTCGCACTGGATTTCGTGGCGATGTGATGCCCGAGGGCGTGATGTCGGACAGCGTGATGTCGGATAGTGGTGAAACGGCTTCGGCCCGGCTGAAAGCGATTGCCCCCACGGCGGCCGCGATTTTCGGGGCCGCCCTGGTGCTGGCGCTGCCGGCGCTGTGGAACGGCTTTCCCCTGCTCTACTGGGACAGCGCCGACTACATCGCCATGCCCTTCACCCTGAGCATGCCGCCGTTCCGCACCGCGACCTACGTCACGGTCACTCTCTTCGGCAAGCTCAGCGGCACCCTGTGGACCGTGGTGACCCTCCAATGCCTGCTCGCCGCCTGGGTGCTGCGCGAGGTGGTGGACGCCTTCGCTCCCGGCAGAACGCCGGTCGTCCTGCCCGCTCTGGCCGCTGTGCTGACCCTGCTGACCGCCCTGCCCTGGTTCACCGGCCAGATCATGCCCGACGCCTTCACCGGCATCCTGGTGCTCGGGCTCGGCGTGCTGGCTTTCGGCCCCCGGCAACCGGGCGCGGCCCGGCGCGCGGCGCTGGTCGGCGCGCTCACGGTGGCCACCGCCGTTCACACCTCCCACATCGCGCTCGGCCTGATGCTGCTGGCCGTGTTCCTGGCGCTGCGGGGCGCGGCCCGGCTCTGGGGCGATCGCGTCTGGCTCGGCGCGCGGGTGGCGCTGCCGGCGCTGGTGGTGATGCTGGGCACGCTGACGGCCACCGCCGCCAACTGGTGGGTCACCGGCCATCCCTTCATCAGCCAGCCCACCGGCAACCTGATGCTGGCCCGGCTGGTTCAGGACGGCATCGCCAAGAAATATCTCGACGCGATCTGCCCGGCGGGCGCGACCTTCCGGCTCTGCCCCTATCGGGATCATCTGCCCGACTCGGCCAACGCCTTCCTCTGGCTGCCCGGCCCGTTTTACGAGATCGGCGGCTGGATTCCCGAGGTTCAGGCCGAGTCGACCCGGATCGTCGCCGACTCGGTGCTGAAATTCCCCTGGGAGCATCTGCGCAACGCCGCGCTGCTGACGCTGGCCCAGCTGTTCGAGGTCAATACCGGAGACGGTGTGATCAGGCTCGACACCATCTATCTCAACGAATCGGTCGACAAGAATCCGTTCATCCCGAAGATTCTCCGCGCCGATTATCCCGACTCGCTGCCGGCCTACTGGCGGAGCCGGCAGCGCACCGGCATCGATTTCGCCGGCCTCAACCGCTTTCAGGCGCCGCTGGCGCTGGCCGGCTATGCCGGCGTGATCGGCCTGCTGGTCTGGGCGGTCCGCCGGCGCGAGCGGCTGAGCGCCGGGTTGGCGCTGGTCGCGGTGCTGGCGATTCTCGGCAACGCCTTCGTCTGCGGCGCGCTGTCCAACCCCAATCACCGCTATCAGGCCCGCATCGCCTGGATTTGTCTGGTGGTCACCGGCCTGGGCGCGGCGCGGCTCTGGCGGGCAACCGGTCAGGGCTCTTCCGGAGACCCGGCCCGCGTTCGTGAAGCCGGCTCCTCGCCCCAGCCATAGGCGGCGCGAACGATGAACAGCGGCCGTCCCTTGACCTCGGCGAACACCCGGCCGAGATAATCGCCGATCACCCCGAGCGCCAGCAACTGGATGCCGCCCAGGAACAGGATGGTCACCAGCAGCGACTCGTAGCCGGGAATGTCGGCGCCCCAGATCAGCGTCCGCACCACCCGGTACAGACCGTAAAAGAAGGCGAGCAGCGATACCGTCAGCCCGAGCACGCCGCCGACCCGCAGGGGGAAGGTGGAAAAGGCGGTCAGCCCGTCGAGCGACAGGCGCAGCAGTTTGAGAAAGCCCCAGCGGCTGTCCCCGGCCACCCGTTCGCCCTGGTGATAGGGGATCGAGGTCTGGCGGAAGCCGATCCAGGCGAAGATGCCCTTCATGAAGCGGGTGCGCTCGGGCATGCGGTTGATGATATCGACCACCCGCCGGTCCATCAGCCGGAAATCGCCGGCCTCGCGCGGCAGCTTGACCTCCGACATATGGTCGAACAGCCAGTAGAACACCTTGGCGGAAATCCGGTGGCCGAGGCTCTGGCCGGTACGGTGGTCGCGCACCGCGATCACGACGTCGAAGCCCTCGCGCCATTTTTCCAGCAATTCGGCGAGCAGTTCGGGCGGATGCTGAAGGTCGGCGTCCATCGGCACCACGGCGTCGCCCTCGGCGTAAGCCAGACCGGCCGACAGCGCCAGCTCCTTGCCGAAATTGCGCGACAGCTCGACCACCCGCACCCGGGGCTCGCGGGTGCGCACCGCCAGCAACCGCGTCAGGGTGTCGTCGCGGCTGCCATCGTTGACGCACACCACCTCCCAGGCGATTCCCAAGCCGTCGAGCACCGGAATCAGCCGCTCGAACAGCGCCTCGACGCCGGCCCCCTCATTGAAGAACGGGATCACCACCGACAGCATCGGTCCGGGCGTCTCACGCCGCGACGCGGTGGCAGGCCCTGGGGAAGCCGTGAAAAACGGCCGGTGGGAAACAGGAAAAGGCATGCTCACGTCATCCGGTGAAGGCACCTCCCGCCACCGGACGAACCCGGACGGCGACGGTGCCGCTTGATCGTTCATGTACAACACGCCCGCTCATCGGGCAACACCCGCCGTTAACGGTTGCAAGCCGGCGAGGCGCGCGGTAACGACTCGGTCCGCCCCCCGCAACCACAGTCCGCGCCCCGCCATCATGATCATGTCCCCCATCGCCCCGCCGGACCTCGAGCGGATTCTCGCGGCCTTCGCCGACCGGCTGGCCGGCACGCCGCGAGCGGCGGCGGCCTTCGCGCGCATCGCCGCCACTTGGCCGGTGGCGCCGGGAACGGTCGACACCCCGGCCCAACGCGCCGACGCCATGCGCCTCGCCCGCGCCTTCGGCATCGGCACCCTCGACGAGGAGCCCCAGCGGGCGTTCAGCTGGGACGGCAAGGTCATCCGCTGGCGCACCGAGGCTTCGGTCACCGTTCACGAGGTGGCGCACTGGCTGCTCTGCGCCCCCGAGCGGCGCCACCTGCCCGATTTCGGTCTCGGCGCCGGTCCGGAAACCGGCTTGAGGGAGATCGCCGACGCCGCCCTCGCCGTCGGCCCCGAAGAGCGCGAGCATGAGGAGGTACTGACCTCGCTGCTGGGCATTCTCTGGGAGGCCGAACTCGGCCAGCCCGCGATTCTGGCTTTCCTCGAGCAGAACTGGCTGGAAGGCCCGGAGCGGCCGTCGACGGTGACGTTCTTCGTCGACCGGCTGGAGGAACTGCGCCGGCGCGGCCTGGTCGACGGCGGGGGGCGCCCGGTCCAGCCCGCCGAAATCCCCGCCCCCGCCTCTTTGACGGCCGCCGCGTGAACACGGACTACAATCACCCGTCGACGCCCCCCCGTATGACCGTGCTATGACAGCGCGCGCCCACTGTCTGTTACGGATACGGTGATGTCACTTACCCTCGGCTTCGATCTCGTCTTCGGCGATCTTTACGATCCCGCCGGCCTCGCCCGTGTCGACAACGCCTTTGTCGGACACCTCTCATCCGTGGACCCCGCGCTGGCGGGACGGCTGCTGGCGGCGCGCTGTTTTCCCGACGGCCTCGACGCCAAGGCCGAGAGCGGGCTGCTGCTCGACCTCGCGCCCCATCTCGAGGATTTCATCGGCCTGCTGTTCGGCATCGGCGAGGAGATCTCGGCGCTGTCCCGGCGCTATCACGATCTGGCGCCGCTCTACACCTGCAAGCGCCTGTTTGTGCAGCGTCGCGCCGCCAAGGCGCTCAAGCCCGATCAGGCGGCGCTGCTCGACGGCGATAGCCTGACCGCCGCCCTCGCCCCCCTGATCGGCGACACGTTCAACGAACTCGACTTCGCCCGTCAGGTGACCGCCTGGAGCGCCGATGAAACCGCCAACGCCGAGCCCCTGGCCCTCGCCGAGCGCTATGCCGCCTGGGCGCTGCACAGCCCCTCGGGGCGGGCGCGCCACGGAAAGGGCATCCTCTTCCAGCAGCCGGCCAAGACCGACCCCGCGCGTCTGGTGCCGGTGGAAACGGTCGAGGTCAACGGCGCGCCGGCCATGCGCCTGCCCGATCACGATCAGCGCCTGCGCGACGGCTTCGACCTCACCGATCACGGCACCGATCTCGCCGGCGCCCTCGATCAGGCCAACTACTGCATCTGGTGCCATCATCAGGGCAAGGACAGCTGCTCCAAGGGCCTGACCGATCGCAAGACCGGCGCCTTCCAGAAAAGCCCCTTCGGCGTGCCGCTCAACGGCTGCCCGCTCGAAGAGAAGATTTCCGAGATGCATTCGGCGATGGTCGCGGGGCAACCGCTGGGCGCCCTGGCCATCGCGGTGATCGACAATCCGCTGGTGGCCGGCACCGGTCACCGCATCTGCAATGACTGCATGAAGGCGTGCATCTTCCAGAAGCAGAAGCCGGTCGACATTCCCCAGGCCGAGAGCCGCAATCTCAAGGAAGTGCTGCACCTGCCCTGGGGCTTCGAGATTTACGGCCTGCTGACCCGGTGGAATCCGCTCAACCTGCGCCGTCCGGTGGCGCGGCCGCTGTCCGGCTACAAGGTGCTGGTGGTCGGGCTGGGACCGGCGGGCTACACCCTGTCGCACTACCTGCTCAACGAAGGACACACCGTCGTCGGCATCGACGGCCTGAAGATCGAGCCGCTGCCCGCCAATCTTTCGGGCGTGCTGCCCTCGGGCGAGCGGGTGCCGTTCAGTCCGATCCGCCGGATCGAAAACCTGTACGACCGCCTCGACGAGCGGGTGATGGCCGGATTCGGCGGCGTTGCCGAGTACGGCATCACCGTGCGCTGGAACAAGAATTTCCTCAAGATCATCCGTCTGCTGCTGGAGCGGCGGGCAAGCATGTCGATCATCGGCGGCGTGCGCTTCGGCGGCACCCTGACCGTCGAGGAGGCCTTCGCCGCCGGCTTCGACCACATCGCGCTGTGCGCCGGGGCCGGCCGGCCGACCGTGATTCCCATGAAGAACGGGTTGGCGCGCGGCGTCCGCCAGGCGTCGGACTTCCTGATGGCGCTTCAGCTCACCGGCGCCGCCAAGGCCGAGTCCCTGGCCAACCTCACGGTGCGCCTGCCGATCGTGGTGATCGGCGGCGGCCTGACCGCCATCGACACCGCCACCGAGTCGCTGGCCTATTATCCGGTGCAGGTGGAAAAGTTCCTCAGCCGCTATGAGATTCTGGTCGCCGGCTTGGGCGAGGACGCCGTGCACGCCCGCTGGAGCGCCGAGGATCGCACGGTCGCCGGGGAGTTCCTCGGCCACGCCCGCGCCATCCGCGCCGAGCGCGCCGCCGCCGCCGCCGAGCAACGCGCCCCCCGGATCCGGGTGCTGCTCGACAGCTGGGGCGGCTCGACCGTCGCCTATCGCCGCCGCCTGACCGACTCCCCCAGCTATACCCTCAATCACGAGGAGGTGGCGCTGGCCATGGAGGAGGGCATCCGCTTCCTCGAGATGGCGACGCCGACCGAAGTGGTCAAAGACGCTTATGGCCATGCCGAGGCGCTGCGGCTCAAGACCGGCGACGGCCGCGAGATCACCCTGCCCGCGCGCACCGTGCTGGTCGCGGCCGGCACCCAGCCCAACACCGTGCTGGCCCGCGAAACCCCCGGCCTGCTTGAACTCGACGGCAAGTATTATCGGGCGCTCGACGAAAACGGCAACCACATCCGCCCCGATGCGTCGCCGAAGCCGTCCAAGGTCGCGGTGCTGACCTCCGAGACCAGCGATGGCCGCTGCGTCTCGTTCTTCGGCGATCTGCATCCGTCCTTCGCCGGCAATGTGGTGCGGGCGATGGCCGGCGCCCGCAAGGGCTTCCCGGTGGTTTGCCGCACCCTGGCCCGGCGCGAGCCCTCGCCGGTTCCCCCGATGGATCTGGTCGCCAGCCTCAACCGCGAACTCCGGCCGGTGGTTCACGAGATCAACCGCCTGACCCCGACCATCGTCGAGGTGGTGGTGCGGGCGCCGCGCGCCGCCGCCGCCTTTCAGCCCGGTCAGTTCTACCGCCTGCAAAACTTCGAGTCCCTGGCCATCCGGCTCGACGGACCGGTGTACGAAGCCACCACCCTGGCCATGGAAGGGCTGGCGCTCACCGGCGCCTGGGTCGACAAGGAAAAGGGCCTGCTGTCGACCATCGTGCTCGAAATGGGCGGGTCCTCCAACCTGTGCGCGCTGCTGAAACAGGGCGAGCCGGTGGTGCTGATGGGACCGACCGGCACGCCGACCGAGATTCCCGAGGGCGAAACCGTCTGTCTGGTCGGCGGCGGCCTGGGCAACGCCGTGCTGTTCTCCATCGGTCAGGCGATGCGGGCCAAAGGGTGCCGGGTGATTTACTTCGCCGGCTACAAGAGCTTGATCGACCGGTTCAAGGTCGCCCAGATCGAGGCCGCCGCGGATCTGGTGGTCTGGTGCTGCGATGAGGCGCCCGGCTTCGTCCCCGGCCGCCCCGGCGACCGCAGCTTTGTCGGCAACATGGTTCAGGCGGTGCATGCCTACGCCAGCGGCGCCCTGGGCGAGACGACGATTCCGCTCGATGCCGTCGACCGGATCATCGTCATCGGCTCCGACCGCATGATGGCGGCGGTCGGCGAGGCCCGGCACACCGTGCTGCGGCCGTTCCTCGATCCCGACCACGAGGCGATCGGCTCGATCAACTCGCCGATGCAGTGCATGATGAAGGAAATCTGCGCCCAGTGCCTGCAAATCCACCGGGATCCGCTCAACGGTGAAGAAACGGTGGTTTTCACCTGTCAGAATCAGGATCAGCCGCTGGATGTGGTCGACTTCCGCAACCTTCGCGAACGGTTGGGCCAGAACAGCACCCATGAGAGGCTAAGCGCCCTGTGGATCGAACATTGTTTGACGCGATTGTCGGTCAAGCGCGTGGCGGTGTAGGGAAAAAGCCGGATAAACCGACGCATTGGGCTTGACTCCGGAGTATGGTTCGCGGCACCTGAAAGGGTCCCGCGACCGGCACCGGAGTTCGCCGCGTTGACTTATGATCCAACCACCTATACCCAGACTCAAGAGATCGGCTTCTTCGAGCGGGTCGGCGCATCGCTGATCGGGATTCCGCTGGGAATCCTGCTGATTTTCTTCCCGATCGCCCTGCTGTGGTGGAACGAGGGGCACAACGTCGAGACCCAGCAGGCCATCGACATGGCGGTGGCCCGGGTGATCTCCGTGCCGCCGGCATCGCTTTCGCCCGCCAACGAAGGCAAACTGGTCCATGTGGTCGGAACGGCCACCGCGTCCGGCGTCTCCGATGGCCCGATGGGCGTCGCCCTTCCCGGCTTGCTGGTGGCCGAACGCCGGGTCGAGATGTACCAATGGCGCGAAAACAAGAGCCGGGACACCAAGGACAATTGGGGCGGCAGCCAGACCGTCACCACCTCGTATAATTACGAGAAGGTCTGGAGTTCGACCGGCTATAATTCCCGCAGTTTCAAGATACCCCAGGGGCACGTCAATCCGCCGATGCTGCTGGCCTCGGCCTTTATCGCCGCCGACGACGCCAAGCTCGGAGCCTTCCGGCTCGGGCCGAACACCCTGGCCGCCCTGACCCGCACCTCCCTGCTGCGCGACGGCGACTCGCTGGCCTTCGAGTTCGGTGACGACTGGCTGCCCGATGGCTTCCAGGGGGTCCGCCCCGAACGCACCCCGTCCGGCTACCGCTTCGACGCCAACGGTGTGCTCTATCGCGGCGACAATCCCAAGAGTCCGGCGATCGGCGATATCCGCGTTTCATATGTCGGTGTTCCGGCCGGCAAGCTGCTGAGCGTGGTGGCCAAGCAGAGCGGTGAGGGCTTCACCGACTATCCGGTGACCCGCGGCTACACGGTGCAACTGGCCACGGTCGGCGAGCGCAGCGCCCAGGCGATGCTCGACGATCAGGCGGCGCGCGAATCGACTCTGATCTGGCTGATGCGCTTCCTGGGCATTTTCCTGATCTGGCTCGGCTTCTTGCTGCTGCTCGGGCCGCTCTCGGCGCTGGTCAGCGTCGTGCCCGTCCTGGCCACTCTCATGGAGGGGTTGACCGCCGCCGCCGCCTTCCTGCTCGCCATCGTGCTCGGAATGATCACCATCGCGCTGGCTTGGCTGTGGGTGCATCCGGTGACCTCGATCATCATGATCGTGGTGGCGCTGGCCATCGGGGCCGGCTTTCTCTATTTGCGAAGGGCTTGAGGCGCCGATGCCCAGCCACCTGCCCGCCCTGTCCCGGTTTCGCCGTCTCGCGCTGACAGTCTGGCTGCTGCTCGGACTCGCGCTGTCGCCGCTGTCCGCCCTTCCGCCCGCGGCCTATGCCGCCGACTCCACCACCGCCACGAAATCCCAGCCGTCGGTCGATCGGGGCATGGTGCTGTTCGGCTGCATGGCCGGCATTGCCGTCGGCGCGGTTTCCCTGGTGCTGCCGCCGGTCTCGACCTGGGTGGTCGCCGGCGTCTGGTGGGGCGGGTTCGGGACCATGGTCGTGCGCGCCGGCTTCGGCTGCGCCTATGGCGGGCTGGGCGGTGCCGTCGCCTCCTCCGCTCGTTCCTTCGTGCGCTGGGTCGAAGCCGGCTGGCGCTCCTGGAAGGGCCGCCCGGACCCCCGGCCATTACCAATCGAAAACCCCGGCGGCAGCTAAGTCAACGGGGTCTGGGGCCCAAGGCCCCAGCGGGGCTCCAAAAGGGGCAAGGCCCCTTGGTCGCCGAAGGCCAGGGCTCCGCCCTGGACCCGCCAAAGGCCGGGGGCCTTTGGAAACCATCATATGTCAGCGGACGCTGCGCTTACCGTGATCATTGGCGAGCAGGACCGCCGCCTGCTCCGCCTGTCCGACATGCTTGAACACCCGGCGATCAAGCGCGCGGAAAGCACCATCCGCGGCGAAAAACATGAAACCGCCCGGCTCAGCCACGACGATCCCCGCCGAACGGCCAAGCACCTCGATAGCGAACGCCTGCGTTGAGGACATTCCTGTTCTTCCTCTGATCACCGGGCGCCAAGCGCGGCGCATCTCCCGAACCGCCGATGTTTTTCCCGGCTTTTCGGAGTGAATTCTCATCATGCCAACGACACTTGTCAACCGCCGCCGACGCCCCGGCATGCGACCTGGGGTCGCCGTCACTGAGCCGCGTTAGGTGCACCGCACAAAAGAGCGGCCTGCGATGTGAGCGGCTCCGACATCGTCAACCCCGTTGATGTGGCGACGCGCTGGCCCTATGACAAGGGCGGGCGTCGCCTTGGCGGCGCCCGCAGACCACTATTCCAACACGGGGCCGTAACCAGCCATGTCCGACCTGACCGCTCTCTCCCTGGCCGAGGCCCGCGACGGCCTGCGCCGCCGCGATTTCACCGCGCGCGAACTGACGGAGAGTTATCTCGGGGCCATGGCCGCCACGCGCGCCCTCAACGCCTACATCACCGAGACCCCGGAGCGGGCGCTCGCCGATGCCGACGCCTCCGACGCCCGGCTTGGCTCCGGGACGGCGCGGCCGCTGGAAGGGCTGCCGCTGGCGGTCAAGGACCTCTATTGCACCAAGGGCATCGCCACCACCGCCGCCAGCCACATCCTCGACGGTTTCAAGCCGCCCTACGAATCGACGGTCTCGGCCAAGGTCTGGGATGCCGGCGCGGTGATGCTGGGCAAAACCAATCTCGACGAGTTCGGCATGGGCTCCTCGACCATGACCAGCCATTTCGGCGCCACCATCAATCCGCTGAAGCGCCGGGACGACGACAAGAACCTGGTGCCCGGCGGCTCCTCGGGCGGTTCGGCGGCGGCGGTGGCGGCGCGTTCGGCACTGGCCTCGCTCGGCACCGACACCGGCGGCTCGATCCGTCAGCCCGCCAGCTTTTGCGGCATCACCGGTATCAAGCCGACCTATGGCCGCTGTTCGCGCTGGGGGATCATCGCCTACGCCTCGTCGCTGGATCAGGCCGGACCGATCACCCGCACCGTCCGCGACGCCGCGATTCTGCTGAAGGAGATGGCCGGCTTCGATCCAAGGGACTCGACCTCGGTCGATCTGCCGGTGCCCGATTACGAAGCCGCGCTCGGGCGAAGCGTCAAGGGCATGCGCATCGGCATTCCCCGGGAGTACCGGCTCGACGGCCTGCGCGCCGACGTCGCCGCCGCCTGGGACGAGGGCGCCCGGCGCTTCCGCGAGGCCGGAGCCGAGGTGGTCGAGGTGTCGCTGCCGCTCAGCCGCTACGCCCTGCCCTGCTATTACATCATCGCCATGGCCGAGGCTTCGTCGAATCTGGCCCGCTACGACGGCGTGCGCTTTGGTCAGCGGGTGGTCAACCAGGGCGACAGCCTGATCGAGATGTACGAAGCGACCCGCTCGGCCGGCTTCGGCGCCGAGGTGCGGCGGCGCATCCTGCTCGGCACCTTCGTGCTCTCGGCCGGCTATTACGACGCCTATTACAAGAAGGCTCAGCAGGTCCGCCGCATGATTGCCGACGATTTCGCGGCGGCGCTGAAACAGGTCGACGCCCTGGTCTACCCGACCTCGCCGGTGCCGGCGTTCGGGATCGGCGAGAAAATGGACGATCCGGTGGCCATGTATCTCGACGACATCTTCACGGTCACCGTCAACCTCGCCGGTCTGCCGGCGATTTCGGTGCCGGCCGGCCATTCGGTCGAGGGACTGCCGCTCGGACTCCAAGTGGTCGGACGGCCGTTCGAAGAAGAAACCGTGCTCCGCCTCGGCGAAACCCTGTTTCATTAGAGCGGGGTCTGTATCCAGGGGCGGAGCCCCTGGCCTCCGAAGGAAGGCCGGAAGCCTCCCTGACGCTCAGTCGACGAGCCGGATCACCGTGCCGAAATTGACCAGATTCATCAGCTTGCGGACGGTGCCGTGGGCGCCGCGAATCGTGATGCCGACATTGACGGTGCGGGCGGCGTCTTCCAGCACGACCAGCATGCCGAGCCCGGCGGAGTCGATGAAGTCCAGGCCCGACAAATCGAGCACCACGGCCTTGGCCTTGCTGTCTTCGACCAGCGCCTTGATATCGTGGAACTTGCCGTGGTCGTCATAGGTGAGCCGGCCGACCATCCTGATTTCGGCCCCCGCGGCGGCGCTGACGATCTGGAATTCCATGACCCCCTCCAGTGTCCGCCCCCGAAATTCGAGAGTCGGACCAACCCTGCCCGATTCAAACATAGAAGACCGGCCGCGTCCAGCCTATTCAATAGGTTGGAAGCACTATGTTGGAGGCGCTCCCAAGCGGGAAAAAGCGTGTGGAGCCGATGCCCGCCACCGGAAAGCCGTCCGGAACCGTGTCCCGGCCAACCGGCGTCGGTTCGCCGCGCGACTGTTGTCGTGACGCCAACTCGGCTATGGTCGGCGCCAGCTCGAGACAGTGATGGATGGTAACCGGTGGATGGGTGGATCGAAGCGGCGCGGCAGCGCGCGACGGACCTGATCGGCGCGAACGCCGATGTGCCGGTGATTGCCGGTCTGTCGCTGCTTTTGCTCGCGGCGGCGGCCTTGACGGTGATGACGTTCCGGCGGCGCGGCCGGAGCGCCCCCCTTGGCGGTGGCACGGCTGTCGGCGCGCCGGGACCGGTCGAGGTTCCCGAAGACGTCTCGCCGCGCGCCGAAACGCTGCTCGCCGAATGCCTCAAGCACCTCAGGAGCGGACCGAACGCCGATCCCACCGCCGGCAAACGAGCCGAACGGCTCGAGGAGCAGGGGCGCCACCTCTTTCTCGCCGCGACCACGCTGCTGGGACTTGCCGGCACCTGGTCACGCTCGGCGCGCACGATCGAACCGGCCCTGGCCGCGCTCAGGGAGGGCGACACCGGCCCGGCGATCAGGGTGCTCTCGGCGCTCGCCGAAGCCATGGCGGCGGAGGATGCCCACGATCCCGGCGCCGGCGCCCGTCTGCTCCGGCATCTGGCCGCCCTGACCTGCCTGCATGCCCCGGAAACCGCCCTCGGCCATGCCCTCAAGGCCACCGAGCTGGCACCGGAACACTCCTTGGGCTGGAGCCTGCTGGGCATCATCGCCGAGGAACTGGGCGACCACGATCTGGCCCAGGATGCTTGCGAGACCGTGCTCAAGCTCGGAGCGGGCACCGGCGGCCAGGGGCTGCTGGCGGGCGCCGTCGGCACGCTGGGGGAGATTCATCTCGCCCGGGGCCAGTTGGAGCGCGCCGAGGAAGCCTTTCGCATCGCCCTGACCTATCAGGCCGGATTGGCCCGTCCCGAAAGCATGGTCCGGCTGTATCGCAACCTCGCCCAGGTCGAGATGGCGCGCCGCGATTGGACGCGGGCCGGCGAAATCATCGACAAGGCGATCAGTCTCGAAGCCACCCTCGGCCACCGGGAGAGCATGGCCGAGCTGGAAATCCAGGCCGGCCTGATCGCCGAGCGCTGCGACGACCTGTCCGGCGCCCAGGCCCGCTGGGCCAAAGCCCGCCAGATCTTCGACGCGATCGGCACCCCGGACAAGGCCAAGGCCCTGGATCGTCTGATCGCGAAAACCGTCAAAAGCCGGGCGCGGTAGAACACCCCCATCCGTTGCGCTTAAGCGGAAACGCCCTAACTTTTGCTCCCGCACACAGAGGACACGGCCATGCCACCTCAAGGAACCAAGGCGACCCTGGCCTTCATCTATGTCGGTCACGCCTTCATGCATGTGCTGACCGCGCTTTATCTGACCGTGGTGCTGGCGCTGGTGCCGACCTGGAACCTCGGCTACGACGAGTTGATCAGGGTCTGGACTCTGGGGTCGCTGATGATCGGCCTTGGGGCGCCGCTGGCCGGTTGGCTCGGCGACCGCTGGAGCGACGCCCGCATGATGGTGGTGTTCTTCTGGCTGACCGGCGGCGGTTCGATCGCCGCCGGTCTTGCCAACGAGCCGGAGTCCCTGATGTTCGCGCTGGCGGCGCTCGGGCTGGGCGGCTCGATCTATCATCCGGTCGGCATGTCGTGGCTGGTCAAGAGCGCCGCCAACCAGGGCACGGCGCTGGGCCGCCAGGGGCTGTTCGGCAGCGTCGGCGTGGCCACTGCGGCGCTGGTCGCCGGCACGCTCACCGATGTGATGTCCTGGCGTGCCGCTTTCATCATTCCCGGCGCCCTGTGCGTGGCCACCGGAGTCGGGCTCGCCGCCTGCATCGCCGCCGGATGGGTCAGCGACCGTCAGGCCGATGTCCGGCCGCTGCCCAAAACCAGCCGCAGCGATACGGTGCGCGCCTTCATCGTGTTGTCGCTGACCATGACCTGCGGCGGGCTGATGTGGAATTCGGTGATGGTCTCGATGCCCAAATGGTTCAATGACGGGTTGGGACCGCTGATCGGCGACAGCACGTTCGGGGTCGGCGGCCTCGTGACCGTGATCTATCTGGCCGGCGCCCTGCCCCAGCTTTGGGGCGGTCGACTCGCGGACCGGTTTCAGGGCCGGCGGCTTTATTCCGTCTGCCTTTTGACCCAGGTGCCGGCGGCGCTGCTGGCCGGCTTCGCGCTCGGCGCGCCGATGCTGGGATTGGCGCTGGTGCTGGTCGGCTGCCAGAATCTCCAGATTCCCATCGAGAACCTGCTGCTCGCCCGCTTCACTCCCGGCAAGTATCGGGGGCTGGCCTACGGCGCCAAATTCATCCTCACCTTCGGTGTCGGGCCGCTGGCGGTGCAACTCGCGGCAGCCTCCTACCGCTGGACCGGCACATTCGAAGGGCTTTACCTGTGCGTGGCCGGGTTGGCCGCCATCGCCTTTCTGGCCTCGCTGCTGCTGCCCGCCGAGGGCGATGCCGGTGCCGCGGTGGCGCTGTCCGCAGCTGATTGACGGTTTATCCGGCAGCTCCATTGACTCGGCCTCCCCGAGTCACTATAGAACCGGTCCTTAACCTTTCAGCTTTTGATATTTGGACGGAGTCTGGTTGTGAAACGTACTTTTCAACCGAGCAAGATCGTGCGCGCCCGTCGTCACGGGTTCCGCGCCCGGATGGCCACCGTTGGCGGTCGTCGGGTTCTCTCCAATCGCCGGGCCAAAGGCCGCAAGCGGCTTTCGGCCTGAGGGTTGCCCCCAGCCACGAGGCGGCTCATGACGGACAATCCCCCCAGCGGTATCGGGCGGCTTGAAGAGTCCGGCAGCGGGCAGCCTGGAGTCGCGGCGAGCGGTCGGTCTGGAATCGGTCGGCTCATGCGTCGTCCGGAGTTTCTCGCCGTGGCCGGCGCCCGCCGCAAGTGGGTGGCCCCTGGGTTGATCCTCCAGGCCCGTCGGCATGACGAACGCCAGCACCCGCCGGCCTCAGGGCCGGCGGTGCGGTTCGGTTTGACCGCGAGCAAAAAGGTTGGCAACGCCGTGGCCCGTAACCGGGCGCGGCGGCGGCTGCGTGCCGCCGCGATGGAATTACTGGCCGCTCACGGCACGCCGGGCTACGACCTCGTGCTGATCGCACGGTCCGAGACCCTGGTCCGGGGCTATGCCGAACTCAAGGCCGATCTCGCGGCCGGGATGAAGCGGCTCGGCGCCTGGCGCGACGGGGCGGTTTCGTCGTGAGTGTGCCCGCTCGCCTGCTGCGGGGGCTGGTGCTGGCCTATCGTTGGCTGATCTCGCCGATTCTCGGTCCGCGTTGCCGCTATCTGCCGACCTGCTCCGAATACGCGCTCACGGCGCTGGGCCGGCATGGCGCGCTTTCGGGCGGTTGGCTGACGCTCAGGCGTTTGTGCCGCTGCCACCCCTGGGGTGGGTCCGGCTACGATCCGGTGCCGCCGGCCTCTCCCCGTTTTCACCCCGATTTTTCCCCGTCCGGGGCGCGAACCGCCCCCAGCGTGCCAGGCACTCCCGAGGAGCCATGAACGAGCAGAATAATCTGGTGGTCGCCATCGCCCTGTCGGTCGCGATCCTGATCGGCTTCCAGTTGATCTACGAGGTGCCGCGCCAGAAGCAGGCCGAGCAGCAACGCGCCCTGCTCGCCCAGACCGAGGCGGACAAGGTGATCGCGCCTCAGGTTGCGGTGCCGGGTCAGACCGCGGCTCCGGTCGCGGGAGTCGCCGCCGCGCCCAAGCCGCGCGACCGCACCGAAATGGTCGCCGAACAAGCGGCGTCCAGCCTGCGCCTGAAGATCGCCACTCCCCGGATCAACGGCACCATCAGCCTGACCGGCGGTCGCATCGACGACATTTCGCTGGCCGACTACCACGAGACTCCCGACAAGAGGAGCCCGGAAATCGTCGTGCTGGCCCCCGCGGGCACCGAGCACCCCTATTATGCCGATTTCGGCTGGGTTCCGGCCGAGTCCGGGGTTGCGGTGCCCGACGCCAACACCGTCTGGACCGCCTCGGCCAACAAGCTCACTCCGGACCAGCCGCTGACCCTGAGCTGGGATAACGGTCACGGCCTGGTGTTCGAGCGCGATATCGCCATCGACCTCAACTACATGTTCCGGATCACCGACCGGGTGCGCAATACCGGCGCCCAACCGGTGACCCTGCTGCCCTATGGTCTGGTCTCGCGCCAGGGCACGCCGGCCACCGCCGGCTATTACATTCTGCACGAAGGCCCGGTCGGCGTGCTCGACGGCACGCTCAACGAAGTCAAATACAAAGACCTTCAGGAAAAGAGAACCATCGAGAAACCGACGACCGGTGGATGGATCGGAATCACCGACAAATATTGGCTGGTTTCTTTAGTCCCCGACCAGACAAAGCCGATGACCGCGCGCTTTTTGTACACGAAGGCCGCACACGGCGAGGACCGCTATCAGATCGACCTTCTGGGCGAGGCGCAAATCGCCAAGCCCGGCGACACCATCGAGACCAAGCGCCGCCTGTTCGCCGGAGCCAAGGAAGTCAAGCTGCTCGACAAATACGCCGACAACCTTGATATCCAGAAGTTCGACCTTGCTGTCGATTTTGGCTGGTTCTACTTCCTGACCAAGCCGTTCTTCTATTGCCTCGATCTACTGCACAGCCTGCTCGGCAACTTTGGCTTCGCGATTCTGCTCTTTACCGTGATGGTCAAGGCCGTGGTCTATCCGCTGGCCAACCAGTCCTACCGCTCGATGAGCAAGATGAAGCAGCTCCAGCCGCAGATCACCGCGATCCGCGAACGGTGCGGCGAGGACAAGGAGCGCATGAACAAGGAGATGATGGAACTCTACAAGCGGGAGAAAGCCAATCCGCTTGCCGGGTGCCTGCCGATCCTGGTTCAGATTCCGATTTTCTTTGCACTCTACAAGGTTCTGTTCGTCTCCATCGAAATGCGTCATGCGCCGTTCTTTGGCTGGATCGTCGACCTCTCGGCCCCCGACCCGACCTCGCTGTTCAACCTGTTCGGTCTGTTGCCGTTCACGCCGCCGTCGGTGCTGATGATCGGCGTCTGGCCGCTGGTAATGGGCGTGACCATGTGGTTCCAGCAGAAGCTCAACCCGACGCCACCCGACCCGATGCAACAGAAGATATTCGCGGTCCTGCCTTTCGTCTTCACCTATATGCTGGCCTCGTTCCCGGCTGGTCTGGTGATTTATTGGGCGTGGAACAATCTGCTCTCGATCGGTCAGCAATGGCTGATCATGCGCGGCATGGGTGTGAAGGTGAACTCTTGAGCCTTGAAGGCAACCGGGTGCAGGAGTTCGTGGGCGGCGAACTCCTGGTGCCTGAGGATTTGGAGCCCGGCCGCCTGCTGTTCGCGGCCGAGTGCCGGTTCGTCTGGGGCGCCGCCAGCCTCGATCAGTTGCCCGAAGCGGCCCAGCCCGAAATCGCCTTCACCGGCCGCTCAAATGTCGGAAAGTCCAGTCTGGTCAACGCTCTGACCGGACGGACCACCCTGGCCCGCATCTCCAACACCCCCGGCCGCACCCAGCAGCTCAACTTCTTCAATCTCGGCGAGCGGTTGATGCTGGTCGACATGCCGGGCTACGGCTTCGCCCGGGAGTCGAAATCCAAGATCGAAGCCTGGAGCGATCTGGTGCGGCGCTATCTCAAGGGCCGGGTGCCCCTGCGCCGGGTCTGCTTGCTGATCGACAGCCGCCATGGTCCCAAGCCGCCCGATCTCTCGATGATGAGCCTGCTCGACGGCGCCGCCGTGCCCTTCCAGGTAGTGCTGACCAAGGCCGACAAGATGAAACCCGGCCCGCTCGAGGCGATCATCCGCGCCACCCGGGACTCGGTGAAGCGCCACCCCGCCGCCTTCCCCGAACCCCACATCACCAGCGCCGAAAACGGCGCCGGCATTCCGGAACTGCGGGCGAGCCTGACCGAGTTGGCGAGCTAGAACATGATGCGATCAAGCGGAACCGCATCATACTCTAACTTTTTGTTTTTAGAGTGGATACACGCTACGGGGTTGCGTCCCCCCTTCGCGACCCGTTCTAACATCGCCCTTCCCCGCCGCCCCGGATTTCGCTAAACAGTCTCTCATGACCCAGCCCAAGAACACATCGCCGGTGCCGACTTCGCGCGACGAATGGTTGGCCAAGGCCCGCACGCTTTCCGAAGCCCTGCCCTACATGCGCAAGTATGCCGGACGCACCTTCGTGATCAAGTATGGCGGCCACGCCATGGAGAACGAAGAGTTGGGCCACATGTTCGCCAAGGACATCGTGCTGCTCAAGCAGGTCGGCATCAATCCGGTGGTGGTGCATGGCGGCGGGCCGCAAATCGGGGCGATGCTCAAGCGCCTCGCGATCAAGAGCGAGTTCATCGATGGCCTGCGCGTCACCGACAAGGAGACGGTGGAAATCGTCGAGATGGTGCTCGCGGGCTCGATCAACAAGCAGATCGTCTCGATGATCAACGCCGCCGGCGGCAAGGCGATCGGGCTCTCGGGCAAGGACGCCAACCTGATCCAGGCGCGCAAGCTGCGCCGCACCCAGCGCGACGAAGACAGCAATATCGAGAAGATTCTCGACCTCGGCTTCGTCGGCGAACCCCAGCACATCAATCCCGACATTCTGGAAACGCTGGAACAGTCGGACATCATTCCCGTGGTGGCGCCGATCGGCGTCGGCAAGAATGGCGAGACCTACAACGTCAACGCCGACACCGCCGCCGGAGCCATCGCCGGCACCATGAACGCCTGCCGCTTCTTCCTGCTCACCGACGTCGCGGGCGTGCTGGACAAAGACAAGACCCTGATCCCCGACATGACCGTGGAACAGGCGCGCGGCCTGATCGCCGACGGCACCGCCTCGGGCGGCATGATTCCCAAGATCGAAACCTGCGTCGCCGCCATCGAGCAGGGCGTCGAAGCGGCGGTGATTCTCGATGGCCGGGTGCCCCACGCCCTGCTGCTGGAAATCTTCACCGAGGGCGGAGCCGGCACCCTGATTCGCCACGAGTGAGCGTCCCGCCATGGCCATGAAGCCGGATCCGCGCAAAACACTGCTTCAGCAGATCGCGGATTTGCGCAAGGGCATCGATCCCAAGGTTCTTGACCGCGCCCGCCTCGCCTCCGAGGGCAAGGAGCCCTACGACAAGGAGGCCGCGCGCGCCGCCGTGCGCGGTTTTCTCGATGCCAAGAGCGCCGCGGATGGCGGAGTCTTCAAGCGCAAGTTGCTGGATGCGCTGAAAAAGCACGACGCGGCGCCACCGCCTAGCGAGCCCCCGAAGCGATCTCCGCGACGATAGACTCGGCGGTCGATGCCCGCTCGCTGGCCGCCCGCTCGCCCGATGTTCCGACCATGATCGGAATCTGCCCGCCGCGATAGATGCGCGCCGTGGCGTTGTAGGCGGTGTGATTGAGCCCGTGCTTGTCGCCGATCACCAGCTTTTCCGGCCCCCGGTCGCGGTCGGCGGTCAGCATCAGCCCGAGTTCACTGATCGGCACGCCGTTGAACTCCCGGCCAACCAGCTTGCGAAAATACTTGTCGGCTTGAAGAACGAAAGCCGGAGTCGCGATGGTCTCCGTGCCGCCCTCGCTTCTGGGGCGCTCGAAGTCGCCGATCAGCAACTGCCCGGTCTCGGTCTTCTGGATCAACCGGGCCAGGGAGATGGTGACGTCGCCGACGATGTAATCATAGCCGCGCGGCGAGAGCCCCTCGATCTGATAATAGGCGTAGTGGCGCCCAACCGAAAAGCACGAGCGCAGCAGCGGCACCAAGCCATGCCGCTCCTGGGCGCGTTCCATCTCGTTCTCGGCCAGCACCATCAGCAGCAGAATCAGCAGCGAGACCTCGGCAACCAAGCCGGTCGCCCGGTTCCAGACATAAAAACCATCGCCGGTGGTCGAGCGCGCGAGATCGACCTTGACCCCCCAGCCCATCAGACGGCGATGAGCGGAATTAATGCAGTATTCCAAAGAGTTGAGCTGTCCGATCTGGTGCAGCGGGTCCAGCTTGGAATAGCCGACGATATCGAACAGCATCACGGCGCGGTGCAGCGTCTCGGTGATCGAGTAGCGCTTGATGATGCCCTCGACCGTCTGCCAGGGCACGAGCCCCTCCTGGGGGCCTACACGCAAGGAGGTCTGAATGTCCACCGCCTCGAGCTTGGCGGTGCGGCACAGCTCGAGGAATTTCGGTTCATCCTGATAGCGCGGCCCCTGCAACAGATCGGGCTGGCTCGCCAGCAGTTGCAGAAGCTGGCGCACCGGGATCACCGCGACCTTGAGGCCGGTGCGCACCGATGTCCAGGCCAGAACCGCGTTTCGACCCAGTTGCCAGAGCGGGTTCAAGTGCGTATCGAGCTGCTTGAGTGCGGCGATGGCCTCGGTGCTGATCTTGTTATTCATGCTCAACTACCGATTTTAAAGTCCGACTCGATCCTTGCGATCGGACTCCTGACAATCGGACTCGTGGCCAGTCGATGTAAAGACCTTTGCGGAAAAAATTGAAGATTTCCTCTTTCCTATCGCACCACGGCCACCGTTTGGGCGCTGTTGCCATGATACACGGTGACGTTGTAGGTCGGCGTGGTGCGAGCCGGTGGCGGTGGCGGGACGGCGGCGCTCGCGGTAAGCGCGGCGCTGATGTCGGTCGCCGAGGTGAAGCCGCGACTCCGCTGTTGCCCCGCGGTATCGCCGCCGAAGGCGCTGCGCAGCGACAGCGACATGGTCCCCATCACCCGGCCAAGGGACACGGTCTCGGCCTGCGCCGCGTTGACCGCCAGGGTCACGGTTTTGCCGATCTTGCTCGCCGCCTTGTCGTCGTGATGGATTTCCTGATCGATGGCGATGACGCGCAGATCCTGGGCGATGACCTCGCTGACGAACCGCTTGCTGATCGAAACGCCGCCCTGGCCGTCATCCTGTCGCACCGGCACATCGTGGGTGAGAATGACGTCGACGTGGTCGCCGGGCAGAATCAGGCCGGAAAGACCGGTCGCCTCATCGACCTTCACGGCCACCGCCCGCCCGCCCTCGGGCAGCACCGCCGCGAGAAAACTGCCATCCTTCTTCAGGACCACCTTGTCCTCGGTCACCGGTTCGCCGGTAAACAAGGGCTGGCGGGCGGCGGCGCCGGTCAGCTTGTCGATGGCGTCGGGGCGGGACTTGCGAGTGATGTAATGGGGGCTGACGCCCTGATCGGGCCAGAACTGCCAGCGCATGTTCGCGGAGCTCAACGCCCCGGCGATCTCGACGCCGTCGCGGACCACCAGCACCTCGGTCGAGGAGGTGGATGGGGCCGCCGGCTTGAGGGCAGCCGCCATCTCGACCAGTTGCTCGCGCTGGGCCGAGAGATACAGCTTGACCATCCAACCGGCCGCGGCCGCCAGCAACAGGGCGAAGCCGATGAGAACGACGCGTACCATAGCCAGTTCTCCACAGTCCCGACATCCGGACCGTTCGTCGTCTAAGCGTTACGGAAACACCGACGCGACCGCCGGGCGCAGCATCACAAGACCACCGATGCCGAGAGCGACGCCATAGGGCAACCCCTGCTCGGCCCGGTGCAGTCGCGCGATCCACGGTCTGCCGGCCCACGCCTCGGGCAGGCGAAAGCGCCGGAAGGCCAGCACCGCCACCCCCAGCACGCCGCCGGCGATCGCGACCCAAAACAGATAGCCAATCAGCACCGGCCAGCCCAGCCACAGACTCGAGGCGGCCATGAACTTGACGTCGCCGCCGCCCCACTGCCCGAGAGCGAACATCAGGACGCCAAAAGCGAAGGCTCCCAGAGCGCCCAAGGCGTGGCCGGCGAACCCTCCCCACCCCTGACCGGCGAGCAGCGCCACGGCGCCAACCGCGACCAGAACCAAAGAGAGTGTATCGGGTATCTCGTAAGTGGCGATATCCCACACCATCGCCACCAGCATGGTCGCGACGAACACCACCGTCAACGCTACAGGAACAAACTGGGTAGCGGTCACGACGCCCCCTCCACCATAGCGGCACAGCCCCGACCGGCCCTCCCGGGAAACACGTCCCGGAAGGGCCGCCGGTTCTTCAGACAACCGCGGAAACCCGGACCGACGCTTACGACGGCTTGAGGGCCGTGGCGACGGTGCCGAAATCGGTGCTGAGGTAGCCGCCCAGCGTCGACACCACGGTGATGATGGCGACGGCGATGCCAGCGGCGATCAAACCGTATTCGATGGCGGTGGCGCCACGCTTGCAGGTGAGGGCCGCGCCAGCATAAGTGGCGATGTCGCGAGTCATGGTCAGCATGGCATAGCTCCTTGTCAGAACAGAGCCGCCGCGGCGAAGGCAGGGACAGACCGGAAGGATCGACGATCCGCGCTTCCCTGCCCTCCAGCCCCTGGCGGCAGACCTGTCGTTCATTACGACGGCTTGATCGCGGTGGCGATCTTGCCGAAATCGGTGGACAGATAGCTGCCGAGGTTGGAAACCACGGTGATGATGGCGACGGCGATACCGGCGGCAATCAGGCCGTATTCGATGGCGGTGGCGCCGCGCTTGCAGTTGAGTGCCGCGCTAGCATAGGTGGCGATGTCGCGAACCATGGTCAGCATTGGGAGTCTCCTGATGATGGTTTAACTTATTGCGGTTGCCGATATGCGGGGGTCTAAACCTGCCTGCAAAGGACATCAAATGATCTTGTCAGTCATCGCGTCCTTCGATGTGGGAATAGTGACACCGCAACGACAATTATACAGTGATCGGGATCACAGCCCCAACAATTTTTTAGCTTCCCTCACTCGCCGAGATTCGTGATCTCGACCCGGCGATTTTCAGCGGCCGCCGGGTCGTCCGTGTTGAGAAGCTCGGTCGCGCCCCGTCCCGCCACCTCGAAACGCCCGGCATTCATGCCGGCGTGGCGGACCAGGAAATCGCGCACCGCCGCCGCCCGCTGGCGCGAGAGCCGGAGGTTATCCCCGGCGCGCCCGACGCCGTCGGTATGGCCGACGATGCGAAACCGCACCTTCGACGCCTCGGGCGAGCCGAGCACGCCGCCGATCCGCCCCAGCAACTGGATGGAATCCCGGGACAGCTTGGCCGAACCGAATTCGAAGGCGACCTGGAACGACGCGGTGAAGGCCGGCGGCGGTGGCGGCGGTTCGACCACCACCACCGGTTCGGGCACCACCACCGGCGGCGGCGGCGGTTTCTTGACCATCGGCAGCCGCTGGGGCACGGCGGGGCATCCCTGCTTGGCGATGCCGAGCGCCGCGGAAATCTCGCACTCGCCGGGGTTGCGTCCCAGTTGCAGCCCCTCTTCGGCGAACGCCGCGCCGCCCTGAAACAAGACCGCCAGCCCCGCCAGAACCATGGCCTTCACCATCCGCATGCTCCGCCTCCCCGCTATCCGCAGCCCTACTATGGAAGCGAATGCCGCGACGGTCAAATCCGGACGCGCGCTTCGCTTGACGCCGTGCCCCCAAGGCCATATCTCGACCTTATATGGACGATGGCGATTTCCTCAGCGACGGACGAACGATGGCCCTCCTTCCCCTGATCATAGCTCCCGATCCGCGTCTCAAGAAACTGTCGATGCCGGTCGGCAAGGTCGACGCCCGGATCAACCGCCTGATGGACGACATGCTCGAGACCATGTACGCCGCCAACGGCATCGGTCTCGCCGCGCCCCAGGTCGACGAGTTGCTGCGGGTGATCGTGGTCGATGTCTCGGACAAGAACGAGCCGCCAAATCCGATCGGCCTCGCCAATCCCGAGGTGGTCTGGGCCGACGAGGAGCGAATCCTCTACAATGAGGGCTGCCTGTCGCTGCCCGAACAATATGCCGATGTCGTGCGGCCCAAGGCGGTGCGCGTCCGCTATCTCGACCGCGACAACCGGCCCCAGGAAATCGCCGGAACCGGCCTGCTGGCCACCGTGCTCCAGCATGAAATCGACCATCTCGAAGGCACACTGTTCGTCGACCGGGTGTCGCTGCTCAAGCGCAATATGATTTTGCGCCGGCTCCAGAAACTGAAGAAAGTGGGAGAGTTATGACCGGACGGCGCTTGCGTCTCGCCTTCATGGGCACCCCCGATTTCGCGGTGCCCAGCCTGCGGGCGCTGATCGATGCCGGCCACGAGGTCGCCTGCGTCTACAGCCAGCCGCCCCGGCCGGCCGGGCGCGGTCAACAGCTTCAGCGCTCGCCGGTCCAGACTCTCGCCGAGTCCCACGGCCTGCCGGTGCGCACGCCGAAAAGCCTGCGCACCGCCGAGGCCCAGGCCGAGTTCGCCGCGCTCGGACTCGATATCGCGGTGGTCGCCGCCTACGGGCTGATTCTGCCGGTGCCGGTGCTGGAGGCGCCCCGACTCGGCTGCGTCAACGTCCACGGCTCGCTGCTGCCGCGCTGGCGCGGCGCGGCGCCGATTCATCGCGCGCTGCTGGCCGGCGACTCCGAAACCGGCATCACCATCATGGGCATGGAGGCCGGGCTCGACACCGGGCCGATGCTGCTCAAAGGCCGGGTGCCGATCACCGCCACCAGCACCGCCACGGAGTTGCACGACGCCCTGGCCGCCATGGGCGCGCGACTGATCGTCGAGGCGCTGGAGGGGGTGGCCGCCGGCCGGCTCACAGCCGCCCCCCAGCCCGCCGAGGGCGTGACCTATGCCGCCAAGCTGGAGCGCGAGGAAGGACGGCTCGACTGGTCGCGCCCCGCCGCCGAACTGACGCGCCGGATTCGCGCCCTCAACCCCTGGCCGGGAGTCTGGTTTGAAAACGGCGGGGAGCGGATCAAGGTGCTGGCGGCGGAGTTGGGCGACGGCGCGGGCGCGCCCGGCAGTTTGCTTGGCGACGATTTCACCGTCGCGTGCGGCGAAGGGGCGCTGCGGCTGACCCGGGTTCAGAGACAGGGGCGGGGTGTGGTTGACGGCGCCGCGTTTCTTCGGGGAGTCCATGGCCTTTGGCAACCAGGGGCGCCGGCCGCCCAGGCCCCCGCTGGAGTTTTAACCATGCCCCCCGCTGGGGTCTTAACCCCAGGCCCCGCCGACAGGCCATGACGACGCGCTGGAAACTCACCCTCGAGTATGATGGGCGTCCGTTCGTCGGCTGGCAGCGCCAGGAAAACGGCATGTCGGTCCAGCAGGTGCTGGAAGAGGCAATCACCAAATTCAGTGGCGAAACCGTGCGCTTGCATGGTTCGGGACGCACCGACGCCGGGGTTCACGCCCTGGCCCAGGTTGCCCATTTCGATCTTGAGAAAGCGGTGACGGCGGAAACCGTGGTCGGCGCCCTCACCTTCTACAACCGCCCCTGGCCGGTGGCGGTGCTCACGGCCGAAGCGGTGTCCGAGGAGTTCCACGCCCGCTTTTCCGCAACCCGGCGCAGCTATCTTTATCGGATCATCAACCGCCGGCCGCCGCTGACCCTGGAGGCCGGGCGCGCCTGGCAGGTCATGCGCCCGCTCGACGCCGACGCCATGCACGAAGCGGCGCAACTGCTGATCGGCCGCCACGATTTCTCGACCTTCCGCGCCAGCATGTGTCAGGCGACCTCGCCGGTCAAAACCCTCGACCGGTTGGACGTTCGCCGCGCCGGCCTGGAGATCGAGATCGCCGCCAGCGCCCGCTCGTTCCTGCACCACCAGATCCGCAACATCGTCGGCACGCTGGAATTGGTGGGCGCCGGCAAATGGCGGGTGTCACGACTGCGCGATGCCCTGGAGGCACGCAACCGCGGCCACGGCGGCCCCACGGCGCCGCCGGATGGTCTCTACTTCGCCGGAGCCTTCTACGACGCCCGGAGCAGCTAGCGGTTACCGATCGCGTTGCATCGCACCGCCCCACCCGTCATGGCCGGGCTTGATGACCCGGCCATGACGGATAGTGGCGCCGAATCGCCTTACTGGAACGGCCAGTAGTGCTTTTCGTACCAGGTGTTGCCGGCGACGGCGCCGATCACGCTGCCAGCCAGGGTGACGAGGCCGCGCTCGACGAAATTATCCACCAGCATGGCGCCCAGCGCCGCGCCGCCGAGAATCGCCACCGCCTGCTGAAGCGACATGTTCTCGACGTCGTGTGCGGTCGAGGGGAAGGCCACCAGGGTGGCGCGCACCCCGTCCGCGCCGGTCATCACCGCCGGAGAGGTCTGCGCCTGAGAAACGGCGGGAGCCGCGATGAGCCCCAATGTCAAAGCAAGAACGGGAACCAGTTTCCGCATGGTGAGGTCTCCGAAACAGGAAAAACGAAGCGGGATGAAAGCACGACGGACGCCCTTATAGCATACCATCGGCGGCACCGGTAATGAACACCGACAACACAAGGTCGAGAATCACCAATCCGGCGGCGGTAAAGCCCGAGACCTGAAGCGCGGTCTGGGTCACGAACCACTGATAAAGCAGCACCAGGATCGTCGCCGTCGTGGCGATGGTGTCGCCCAGCGCCGGCACCAGGACACCGCTTTCACTGATCGCGATCGCCGGCAAATAAACCAGCATCTGCAAGGGAGACGACCAGTTGTAGGCCACAAGAAAGGCCGGATACCTGTCGCTGCAATCGAGCATGCGCGACAAATCATCCATGATCAGGGGGTATGCGGTCCAGCTGATGATATAGGCGATGATTTCCACCAGCATGAAGTGGATGAATGAGACGTTGCCGGATTCCTCGCCCAAGCGCATCAAAACCAGAAGAAGATAGGCCGGAACCACGAGTCCCGCCGCCCAGAACGAGCGCAAACAGCCCTCGACGCTGCGATTGAGGAACTCCATGCCCCGGGCATCCATCAGGGCGAGGCGATAGGCGCCATAGAGGGAGTAGACCACTTCGCGCAAAGGCGGCATCGGCTCAGACTCCCCGGTCGCCAAAAACGGTATCGGCGAGCAGCGCGGCATAGATGGCGGTGAGGGTTTCAAGATCGGCAAGGGCGATGTGCTCGTCGACCTTGTGCAGGGTCCGCCCGACCAGACCAAGTTCGACCACCGGGCAGAACTCCTTGATAAAGCGGGCATCCGAGGTGCCGCCACCGGTGTTGAACTCGGGCAGGCGTCCGGTCACGGCGGCGATGGCGGCGGCGACCCGTTCGGTCAGCGCGCCGGGTTCGGTGACGAAGGCCTCGCCGGACAGGCTGAGGTCGAGCCGGTAGGCGCCGCCGACCGAGTCGAAGCGCTTGCGCAGCCAGCCCTCCAGCCCCGCGGCGCTATAGAGGGTGTTGAAGCGAATGTTGAAGCGGGCACAGGCCTCGGCGGGGATGACGTTGGTCACCGGATTGCCGGTGTCGATCGAGGTCAGCACCAGCGATGAGGGCTGAAAATGCGCGGTGCCCTCGTCGAGCAGCACGTCGACCAGCGAATCGAGCATCCGCACCAGCCGGGGCAGCGGGTTGTCGGCCCGCTCGGGATAGGCGACATGGCCCTGGGTCCCGGTTACCGTCAGCTTGCCGTTCAGGCTGCCGCGCCGGCCGATCTTCACGACATCGCCCAGAGCCGAAACCCCGGTCGGCTCGCCGACCACGCAAAAATCCGGAACCTCGCCCCGCTCGGCCAGCCAGGGCAGCACCGCCCGGGTGCCGTTGACGGCGTCGCCCTCCTCGTCTCCGGTGATCAGCAGGCTGATCGAACCGGCCGGCGCGCCTCTCTCGTGAATCACCCGCGCCACGGCGGCGACGAAGGCGGCGATCGCCCCCTTCATGTCCTCGGCGCCGCGGCCATAGAGGCGGTCACCGACGATCTCGGCGCCGAACGGCTCCACCGACCAACCGGCACGGTCGCCCGGCGGCACGACATCGGTGTGTCCGGCAAAGCAGAAATGCGGCGCGCCGCTGCCCAGGCGGGCGTAGAGATTCTCCACCGCCGCCGTGCCCGGGGCCTGGCGGGGCAAGCGGTGGCATTCGAATCCGAGCTGGCGCAACGCCTGCCCCAGCACGCCGAGCGCCCCGGCATCCTCGGGAGTCACGCTGGGGCAGCGGATCAGCGCCCGTGCCAGGGCCACCGGATCGGCCAGAGAATCGCGAGGCGCCATGGGATGGGTCAATCGCGGAGCAATTCGTTGATCGAGGTCTTCGAGCGGGTCCGCTCATCGACCCGCTTGACGATCACGGCGCAATAGAGGCTCGGCCCCGGCGTGCCGTCGGGCAGCGGCTTGCCGGGCAGCGCGCCCGCGACCACCACCGAATAGGCCGGCACCCGGCCATAGAAAACCTCACCGGTGGCGCGGTCGATGATCTTGGTCGAGGCGCCGAGATAGACGCCCATCGAGATCACCGCGCCCCGCTCGACGATCACCCCTTCGGCGACTTCGGAGCGGGCGCCGACGAAGCAATCATCCTCGATGATCACCGGTTCGGCCTGAAGCGGCTCGAGCACGCCGCCGATGCCGACGCCGCCCGAGAGATGGACGTTGCGGCCGATCTGGGCGCAGGAGCCGACGGTGCTCCAGGTGTCGACCATCGTCCCCGAAGCGACATGGGCGCCGATGTTGACGAAGGACGGCATCAGCACCACCCCCGGTGCGATATAGGCCGAGCGCCGCACCACCGCCGACGGCACCGCCCGGAACCCGGCGGCGCGAAAGGCCGGCTCGTCCCAGCCGGCGAATTTGGACGGCACCTTGTCGAACCAGCCACCGCCCGGCCCGCCGGGAATCACCGAATTGTCGTTGAGGCGGAACGACAGCAGCACCGCCTTCTTCAGCCACTGGTTGACCTTCCAGCCACCCGCCGGCCGCGGTTCGGCGACCCGGACGGCGCCGACATCCAGCAGCCCCAGCGCCTCGTCCACCGCCGCACGCACCTCGCCCTGAGTGGCAACGGTGAATTCGGTGCGCCGCTCCCAGGCGGCATCGATGATGGCTTCAATCCGGGCGTGACTCATGGTGGCTCTCAGGCAGTCTGAAGGGGATCGCGAACGCGGTTGCACCATCCTCCAGCGGCGCGGGACTTGTCAACTCGGGGAAGTCATACTCGTGAGCCGCGATGATGCATCACGGCTTCCCTGACGCATCCACAGGCGGAATCCGTGTTCCGAACTCTCCGGCCCCAAACTCTTCCAGACCGTTATGACCACGTTTCGCCGGGTGTGGACGGGCAGCATCTCGGGCTCGGTGATCCAGCAACTCTCGCCGCTCGGCCGATCCGCGCATCTGGTGTATCCACATGCGGGCGAACGTGGTGACCGACTCCGTCGGCTTGAAGCCAAACCGTTCCAATATTCCTTCCGGAAGTCCTCAGGCCGCATGGCATCTGCGCCGCGTCCCGGCGATAATCAACGGAAAACCAGCCCGGCCAGCCATCCCGGCAGATCATCGGCCACATGATGGATGTGCGGCATGTCCTCGGGAGTGGGAAGGCCCCAGGCCGAGTCGGAGCGAATCCACACCGTGGTCATGCCGAACAGCGCCGCCGGCACCAGATTGCGCGCCATGTCGTCGATCATGCAGGCCCGCGCCGGCTCGATATCATGCCGCGCGATGAAGCCGGCATAGCTGGCGGGTTCGGGCTTGGGCTGGTAGCCAGCGTCGGCGATGTCGTACACCGATTCGAAACAGCCGGCGATGCCGAGACGATCGATCACCCGGTCGGCGTGACCACGCGAGGCGTTGGTGAACACCAGCTTGCGTCCGGGCAGCGCCGCCAGCACCCGCCCGAGCGAGGGATTGGGCTGGACCGAGGTGAGTTCGATGTCATGGACATAATCGAGAAACTCCTCGGGATCGACGCCGTGTTCCAGCATCAGGCCGCGCAGAGTCGTGCCATATTTCTGGAAGAAGTGCGTCCGGAGCCGGTCCGCCGCCTCGTACGAGGTCCCGAGGCGCAAGGCGATGAAGACGCCCATCCGGTGCTCGATCAGGGGAAACAGATCGCACGAAGCCGGATAAAGGGTGTTATCAAGGTCGAACACCCAGGCGGCGACTCTTTCCAGCCCCGTTTCCGTCCTGTTGTCGCCGCTATTGTCCGCTGCCATGTTCAAGTCTCTCGTGCCCGGGTCTCTCGTGCCCGCCCCGCGCCCCGGCGGGGGGCGTCCGGCCTCAGGGCCGCTCCGCGATCATTAAAGCAATTCGCTGGATTGTTGACATGGTAACGTTCCGGCGGCATTTCATGAACCGGTAACCCTCTCCCGATTTAGACGGATCGTGACCCAGCAACCAGAGCTTCCGGCCCCCAGTTTTCCGCCCGATGCCCCGCCCCGCGCTCCCGGTGTTCCAGCGTCGGGAACCGTCGACGTGAGGACGATCATCAGCGGCTATCCCGACGCGGCCATTCTGGTTTCCGACCACGACGAGATTCTGGCCGCCAACGCCCAGGCCGGGTTGCTGCTCGCCGAGGACGAGAGCTGGTGGCCCGCGCTCGCGCTCTGGCGCAATGCCGCCTTCTCCGGCCTCCAATCCACTCACTCCACTCCCGTGCTCCGGCCGTTGGGGCCGTCGGCCTACGAGTGGACGGCGGTGCTGCTCGGCCACTCCCGCCTGCTGGTGCTCGGCCGGAACGCCACCCTGGAGCGGCAACTGCGCAGCACGCTCACCGAGTCACGGCAGCGCTACAAAGACCTGGTGGAGGTTTCCTCGGATTTCGCCTGGGAGACCGGCCCCGACAGCCGCTTCGTCTTCGTGTCGCCCCAGGGCGCGCTCGGCCGGCCGGCGGAACAACTGGTCGGCCATGATCCGCACGAACTGGCGGTCGACGATCCGGGCGACCTGCCGCTGCCGTTCGAAACCCGGCGTCCGGTCGAGCGGGCGGAACTCTGGCTGCGCGGCGTCGACGACACCCCGGCCTATATCCAGATTTCGGCCAAGCCGCTGTTCGACAATGACGGCCGCTGGCTCGGCGCGCGCGGCGTCTGCCGCGACCTCACCGCCCAGATCATGCAGGATACCGAGCTGGCCAAGACCCGCAATCGCGAGCGGGTGCTCGACCGCATCGTCCACACCCTGCGCGATCAGCTCGACGCCAGCAAGGCGCTGGAAGTCGCCGCCCACGAGACCACCCGCGCCCTGGAAGCCACCGGCTGCGCCATCCACCGGGTGACCGACGACGGCGCGACGACGCTGGTGGCGAATTACGGCCTGCCCCTCGATGGTCACCTCACCGGCCTGATCCGGGAAGCGACGCAACTCGCCGACCCCCTCGAACGCCGGATGGGGCCGCTGTCGCTGCTGATCTGCCGCACCCGCTTTCGCCAGACCGTCAACGGCGCGGTCTCGGTGTGGCGTCCCCACGGCACCAGACCCTGGGACGACGACGCCCGGGCGCTGATCTCGGGGGTCGCCGATCGTATCGGCATCACCCACGCCCAGCTCGCCTACCAGGAAAATCTGCGCCATCTTTCCGAGCGCGACAGCCTGACCGGACTGTTCAACCGGCGCACCTTCCTGGAACGGCTGGCCGAAGTGCTGGGCTGGCGCGATTTCGGCGCCTCGGCCCTGCTCTACATCGACCTCGACAACTTCAAGGCCGTCAACGATCTCAGGGGACATCACCAGGGCGACAAGGTTCTGCGCGCGGTGGCCGACCTGATCGCCTCGGGCATCCGTCCCGGCGACATCGCCGGCCGCATGGGTGGCGACGAGTTCGTGCTCTGGCTGGCGCGCACCAACGAGCATGGCGCTTCCGCCGTCGCCCGCCGCCTGCTCGCCGGCATCAAGATGCTCCAGACGCTGTCGGCCAGCGCCGACCGGCCGCTCGGTCTTTCGATCGGCATCGCCATTCACCAGCCCGGCGAGGGCGAAGGCGTGCCCGCCCTGATGGAACGCACCGACGCCGCCATGTATCATGCGAAAACCCGAGGCAAAGGCAACTTCTCGGTGGCGCCGCCCTATCAGCCCCAGCCCGTGCCTCTCGCTCTTCCGGAAGAACCGGCGTCATGACCACTCCGCCTCCCCCCAGCGTTGACGAGGAGCAGGCCAAGCGCCTCGCCCGGAGCAAAGACCCGATGGTGCGCCGCCAACTCGCGGCGCGGAACGACATCAGGCGGGAACTGCTCTATTTCCTCGCCACCGACCCCGAACCGCTGGTTCGGCGCGAGATCGCCGGCAACGCCAGCACGCCGCGCAAAGCCGATCTGCTGCTGGCCTCCGACAGCGATCCCGTGGTCCGGACCGGGCTCGCCCGGAAGATCGCGCGGCTGGTGCCCCATTTCACCCAGGAAAAGCTCGACCGCATCGAGCGCACCACCCTCGAAATCCTTGAAACCCTGGCCCGCGATCAGACCACCGAAGTCCGGCTGATCCTCGCCGAGGAACTCCAGAACATCGCCACGGCGCCGGCCTCGGTGATCAACCGGCTCGCCCGCGACATCGAGTTCAGCGTTTGCGGGCCGATCCTGCGCAATTCGCCGATTCTCACCGACGAGGATCTGGTCGAAATCATCGCCGGCACCCTGCCCGATGGCGCGCTGTCGGCGATCGCCCAGCGCGCCAGCGTCGGCTCTCCGGTCGCCGACGCCATCGCCACCAGCAGCGACGAGGACGCGGTGGCGGTGCTGCTCGCCAATCCCAGCGCCCAGATTCGCGAGGAGACCCTCGACCATCTGATCGACCGCGCCCCGCAGCACGAGCCCTGGCACGGACCGCTGGTCCGCCGCCCGCAACTGCCCGCCCGCGCGGCGGCCCGGCTCGCCGCGTTCGTCGCCGACACGTTGCTTCAGGTGCTTCAGGCGCGGACCGATCTGGGCAACGATGCCGCCCGGATGATCGCCGACAGTGTCCGCACCCGGCTCAGCCGGCCCAGCCCGAGCCCGTGCGCCGCCGCCCCCACCGTCTTCGACCCGCCCTGGGCGGCCGAGAGGGACGCGGCGCCGGATGGCGCCACCGCAGCCGGTGAGAAAACCCAGGAACGGCCGGCCGACCGGGCCAAGCGCTTGGCCAAGGAAGGCAAACTCGACGAATCCGTGATCGCCGACGCGCTTTCGGACGGCGACCGGACGTTCGTGCTTTCGGCCCTGGCGGAACTGGTGGCGGTGCCCTTCGCGACCGTCGAACGGGTGATCGCCACCCACAGCGCCCGCGCCGTGACCGCCCTGGTCTGGCGCGCCGGCCTGTCGATGCGGCTGGCCCGGCAAGTGCAGTTGCGCCTCGCCCAGATCTCGCCCAAGGATGCGCTCGCCCCCCGCGACGGCACCCACTATCCGCTCAGCGACCGGGATATGCGCTGGCAGCTGGATTTCTTCGGCATCACATGACCCCGCGCGCGCCGTCCCGATTGGCCGTGCTGGCCCGATTGGCCGCGTTGGCCCGATTGGCCGTGCTGGTGTGCTGCGGCGTGCTGATGCTGTTCCAGGCCCTGCCGGCGGCGCAGGCCGAGCCGCTCGGCGGCACCATCGACCAACGCTCCCGGCAGCAGGTGGCCGCGCTGTTCGCAAGCGTCAGGGAGGCGGCGGCCCGGGGCGACGGCGCCGCCGTGCTGGCCCAGCTCTCCCGCACCACCCTGGCGCGGGTGGAAGCGATCCGCACTGCCGCCCGGCTCGGCAGCGCCGCGCCGTTGACCGGCTTCACCCCTTCGGAAAAGCTCGGCGTGCTCGGGCTGCGCCGGCATTTCACCACGGCCCAGCTGCGCAGCCTGCGCACCCCCGAACTGGTCGGCCGCATCCTCGGATCGCACGGGCTGAAGCCCGAGACGGTTCGCGACGCCGAACTCGGTCAGGTCGCGATATCTGGTAATCGGGCCAGCGCGCCGGTGCTGGTCAAGGGCCAGCCAACCCCCGCCCGCGCCGAATTCGTTCGCGAAGCCGGCCAATGGCGCGTCGACCTCACCCGCAGCACTGCCACCGCCGACACCCTGCTCCGAGTGCTGATTCAGCTTTCCGGTCAGAGCGAGGAGGCCTATCTCGGTCGAATACTGGATCGTTTTCGCCATTAATGACGGCAATATCACACTATTCAGCGGTTTCGCCTCACTCTGCTCTTGACTGAACCCCAGAGTTTGAGGAGAATCGTTCCCAAGTCTACCAGCCCTTGGGACCGGAAGCAGTGGTATCTGATGTCGTCAGCCGATAAACGCCCGATCGACCTGACCGTGCCGTTTTCCGCCTTGAACCTCTCGGCGATGCCGATGGCGTTCGCCGGCCCGGCCTCCGCCGCCGCATCCGGGATGGACACGGCCTTCAGCGACATCACCGGCCGCTGCGCCCCGGCCTCGGTGGGACAGTTCGGTCCCGGCGCCATGCCGCGCCTGCGCGACGAGCGGGTGATCTACACCGTGCCCTGTCAGGCGAGCTTTCGCGGTGCCGTGCTGGCGCTGGCGAAAAAGCGTGGCGTCGACACCGCCGAACTGGTTCGCATGGTGCTGACGCTGGTTTCGCCCGCGGTGCGCGCCAGCGTTCCCGACCCCGGCGTTCAGGTGCCCGACGATGGCGACGATCCGCTTCGTTCCCAGACGTCCGGACGCAGGATGGTGCCAGCGCTGGTGCCGACCCTGGTGCTGCGCCTCGATCCCGACCTCGACCACCCGACCATCCGGCAGGCGCTGGCGGTGGCGCTGGCCCTCGACGACCCCAAGAGCTACCGGCTGATCTCCCTGGAGGAGCACTCCCGGCTCTCGAGCGGCGTCGAACGGCTGGAGTATCGCAACCGGGCGCTGACCAATGCCGTGGAGCGGCTGTCGTTCCGCCCCCGCCCCGGCCGGCTCGGACTGCGCGATGCCGCCCTGATGCTCGGCTTCGCCAATGAGCATGATTTCGACGAGCAGCTGGTGACCAAGCGCTTTCGCGAGTTGGCGCCGATCTTTCATCCCGACACCGGCATCATGCCCTGCCGCGAACGCATGGCCCAGTTGATCGACGCCCGCAATCTGCTGATCAAGCACCTGCGGGCGATCCCCTCCGCCGGAATCGACGCCGCGAAACGGACGAGAGAGCGCTGACCGGCTGTTGCGGATGAACGGTCGGTGTCGCCGAGGCTTCAGGGGCGGTCGCCACCAGTTCGAACGGCGGCAGACGCAACCAGCTCCTGCGGATGTTGACGAAGTCGAGCAGCGCCTCGGTGCTGGTCAGCATCCGGTGATCGACCCGCCAGCCCGCTTGCGCCTCGAGATGCAGCACCATGAAGTCCCGCGACCTCAGCCAGCGGACGATGGCCTCGACAGTAACGGGAACCGCGGGCGGCGGCTCCGGCGGCCGGGGCGGCACGAATTGGATCAGCCGCTCGGCCGTCGGCGGAGCCGCGACGGCGGCCTCCGGCTTGCCCTGCCCCACCGTCTTGAACGGTGCCGGTCCGACCAGATGGCTCAGCTTGCGAAACACCGCGATCGCGCTGCGCTCGGGCAATGCCTCGGCGATGGCCGCCCAGCTCGCGCCCTCGCCATGGAGGCGCAGCAGCAGCGCGCACTCGCCTTCGGTCCAGGGCCGCACGGTGTCGTGACGGCGGATGCCCATGCGCAGGCTCATGGCGTCGACCGCCCGCTGGGTCCGCCCCAGCCGTTGCGCAATGTCGGAACTCGGGAGTTTTTCCTCGCACATCGCGCGCAGCCGGATGCGATCCCGCTCCGTCCAGGGATGGCGCGGCGTGCGCTCCGATCCGAAACCGTCGCTTCGAATCAGGCCAGTGTCGATCTCGTCGGACTCCGCGCCCGGCGCGGACGTCGTGACCGGCTCTCCGATCATGCTGCCCTCCACGGTTATCTTGAGGACAAGCAAACGGCGGGCCAGAGACCGGCGGTGAAATCAGGCTGTATACAAATCAAATACCCGCCAAAGGCCGGCAATTTTTGCCGGGCGGCAGAAGCTGCCGGCAAACTCTGCCGACGTCAATTCGCGAAATCGAGCCCCATCTCGCGGTAGCGCTCGGGGTCGTCGGTCCAGTCCTCGCGGACCTTGACGAACAGCTTGAGGTGGACCCGGCGTTCCAGCATCTCTTCCAACTCGCGCCGGCTGCTTTCACCGAGCGAGCGGATGCGCGCGCCGCCCTTGCCGATCACGATCGCCCGCTGGCTGTCGCGCTCGACATAGATCACCTGGGCAATCCGCACCGAGCCGTCCTTGAATTCCTCCCAGGTTTCGGTCTCGACGGTCGAGGAATAGGGCAGCTCCTGATAAAGCTGGAGAAACAGCTTCTCGCGGGTGATCTCGGCGGCGAGCAGGCGCATCGGCATGTCGGTAAGCTGGTCCTCGGGGAAATGCCAGGGACCGGCCGGCACCCGCGCCGCCAGCAGTTTCGAGAGATCGCCGACGCCATTGCCGGTCAGGGCCGAGATCATGAAGGTATCGGTGAACACCCCCTCCTCGTTGAGCTTGGCCGAGAGCGCCAGCAACCGGTCGCGGCGGATCAGGTCGATCTTGTTGAGCGCCAGGATCGCCCCGCGCTTCTCCTCCTTCAGCCGGGCGACCAGACCGGCACTGTCTTCGTCGACCTTGCCCGAGGAAGCGTCGACCAGCACCACCACCAGATCCGCGTCGCCCGCGCCCTGCCACGCCGCCGCCACCATGGCGCGGTCGAGCCGGCGCTTGGGCGCGAAGATGCCCGGGGTATCGACGAAGATGATCTGGCTGCGTTCCGCCGTCGCGATCCCGAGCACCCGCCGCCGGGTGGTCTGGACCTTGGGGCTGACGATCGACAGCTTCTGACCGACCAGGGTGTTGAGCAGCGTCGACTTGCCGGCGTTGGGCGCGCCCAGCAGAGCCACGAAGCCGCAGCGGGTTTCGGGAGAGGTTTCGTCGCTCATGGCTTGGTGCCTTCGTTGCTGTCTTCCGCCTGCCGCAGCAGCGTCAGTGCCGCTTCGGTTTCGGCGGAGCGGCGGGTGCGGCCGATGCCGTGGGCCGGCGGAAAGCCGGCCACGATCACGGAGATTTCGAATTCGGGCTCGTGGGCCGGGCCGCTGCGCCGAATAATTTCATAGACCGGCAACGGCTTGCCCTGCCCCTGCGCCCATTCCTGAAGCCGGGTCTTGCCGTCCTGGGCCGGCAGCCGCGCCGCGCCATCCAGATGCCCGGCCCAGGCTCGGCGCACGAAGGCGCGCGCCGGCTCCAGCCCGCCATCGAGATACAGGGCGCCGATCACCGCTTCGCAGGCATCGCCGAGAATGGTCCGGTTGACCCGGCCGCCGCCATCGCGCTCGCCCGGCGACAAGCGCAGATGATCGCCGAGCCCGATGGCGCGGGCGACCTCGGCCAGGGTTTCGCGCTTGACCATCACGGTGTGGCGACGGGCCAACTCGCCCTCGCGCTCGCCGGGAAAGCGCTCCAGCAGCCACTCGGCGACGATCAGCCCGAGCACCCGGTCGCCAAGGAACTCCAGCCGCTCATAGGCCAGCCCCGGCTTGGGGCCGCTGCCGGTCCGCGCCACTCCGGCGACGCTGGGATGGGTGACCGCCTCGGCGAGCAGGCCCGAATCGGCGAAAGCATGTCCCAGCGCCGTTTCCAGCACCGCGAGACCGGCGGTCAATTGACCCCCGAAAGTAGGCGGCTGCCGCGCAGATCGAACGGCCAGCGCCACAACTCCCAGAAATGGGTGCCATCCTCGAGGGAGAAGAAGATGAACTCGGCGCGCCCGACCAGATTTTCCTCGGGCACGTAACCGACGGCGCTCGGCACCCGGCTATCGAGGGAGTTGTCGCGATTGTCGCCCATCATGAAGTAATGCTTGGGCGGAACCACATAGATCGGCGTGTTATCGAGCACGCCAGTCATGGATTCCTTGTAGATTTTATGGACCTTGCCGCCAGGCAGCGTTTCCAGATACTGGGCGATGCGGACATGCTGGCCCATGTGATTGGTGGCGCCGATATCCTCGAGCCGCTGCATCCCGACCGGCTGACCGTTGATGTGCAGCACGCCGTTCAGCATTTGAATCTTGTCGCCGGGCAAGCCGATCAGCCGTTTGATGTAGTCGGTCTTGTTGTCGCGCGGCAGCTTGAAGACGATGACGTCGCCGCGCTGCGGCTCGCGCCCCATGATCCGGCCTTCGAACAGCGGCAGACCGAAGCCGAGGGTGTATTTGCTGTAGCCGTATGAAAACTTCGAGACGAACAGGTAATCGCCGATCAGCAGCGTCGGAATCATCGACCCCGACGGGATGTTGAACGGCTCGTAAGCGAAGGTGCGGACACCGAACGCGATGACCACCGCGTAGATGAAGGTGCGCACCGTCTCGCCCAGCCCGGACTGTCCGGTCTCGGCATCGTGGTGGGCATCGGGCGGCTGGAAAAAAGTCATGTCGGGATGGCCATGGTCGACTCGGGGGCTGGGACCAGCCCGGCCGGAACCGCGCTGATGATCACGAACGCCTGGGCCAGCGGATACTCGTCGGAGAGGCTCAGGTGAACGCGCGCGATCATGCCCTCTGGCGTCATGGCATTCAACCTGTGAAGCGCGCCGCCGGTCAGTTCCATCACCGGCGCGCCCTCCGGCCCGCTGATCACCCCGAGGTCGCGCCAGAACACCCCGGCGGAAAAACCGGTGCCCAGCGCCTTGGCGCAGGCCTCTTTCGCGGCGAAGCGCTTGGCGTAGGTCGCGCCCCGGTTCTTCATCCGGCTTTCTGCGCACACCCGCTCGGCCTCGGTGAAAAAGCGGCCGATGAAGCGCTGACCAAACCGCTCCAGCGACCGCTCGACCCGCCGGATATCCACCAGATCAGTCCCGATCCCGAGAATCATGAGATTACGCCAAGCATGAAAGAAACGGTTTCCAAAGGCCGCCGGCCTTTGGCGGGGTCCA
>CAIOBP010000066.1 GCA_903856295.1 uncultured Rhodospirillales bacterium
ATCACCTCGACGCCGTCCTTGATCAGGTCGTTCCAGTCGTGAATCTGCTTGGGATTGCCCTTGCGCACCAGAAACACGATGGTCGAGGTGAAGGGCGTGCTGTTCTGGGGCAGGCGCTGCTGCCAGTTGGCGGCGGTCTGGCCGGACTCGGCGATGGCGTCGATATCGTAGGCCAGGGCCAGGGTCACCACATCGGCTTCCAACCCGTCGATCACCGCCCGCGCCTGCTTGCCCGAACCGCCGTGCGACTGGTTGATACGCACGCTCTCCTTGGTCTCGGCCTGCCACTTGACGCCGAACGCCTTGTTGATCGCGACGTACAACTCGCGGGTCGGATCGTAGGAGACGTTGAGCAGGGTGGTCGTTTCCGCCCAGGCGCCCGTTGCCGTCATCAGGCCGCCCACTATCACCGCCAGCGCCACTGACCGTTTCAGTCCACCAAAAACCATCGGGGTCCTCCCTCTGTGCACGAGATGCATCGCGGGTTTCAAACTACTGCTGTGGAGTGTGATATCTTCACATTCAACATAACATCACTATTTCTATAGGGTTTGTGTCGTCGTGTCCAGTGTGTTTTTGCGGTGCGGGATCGGCGGCGGGCCGGCGCTGGCTGCGCGGCATATTCTTGCAAGTGTCATTAAATTGACGCCGAAGGCCGATATAAGTCCTCACGGGGAAATCCATCGCGAGGACCGGCGTCCGCTTGTCGTCCGCGAGAGTGAACCCGGTCACTGGAGCCAGCCGGCATCATGCAGCCAAACGTGAACATCGTCATGGAACGGCCGCCTTTTCCCGCTCGCAGCGCCCCCGACCCGCTGATCGAAGAAGCGGAGATGGAGCTGTTTTTCACTTTCCAGCCGATTGTCAGCGTATTTTCGGGCCAGTGTCACGGTTATCAGGCGGTGGCGCGCGGTCATGACCGGCTGGAGTTTCCCGATCTCGACGGTCTTTATGAGGAAGCGCGGCTGACCGGCGTTCTCAATCAGTTGGACCTCATGCTCCGCGAAAAGGCCATTCGCGATTTCGTCCGCTTTGCCCGCAAGGGGGAGCGGCTGTTTCTGGGCATCGACCGGCGGGTGCTGGCGCTTCCCGATCATGCGCCGCAGCGGACGACCGAACTCCTGCTGCGGTTTGGCCTGCATCCGACCTCGCTCTGCCTGGAACTGGCCGAACCACAGCTCGAGACCGGCCCCGGGGCGGTGCGGACCGCGCTCGACACCTACCGGCGGCTGTCCTACCGGCTGGTGCTCGACCGCTTCGGCAGCCATGGCGCGGCGGTGATGGCGCTCTATGACCAGCAGATCAGCGTCATGAGGCTGGACCCTGATTTGATCCGCAGCATGGCGGCCGATGAACGCAAGCGGCTGTTCGCCGCGACCATCGTCAATCTCGCCCATGTCATGGGCATCACCGTGATTGCCGACGGCGTGTCGAACGAGGGGGAATTTCTTGCCTGTAAACAGATTTCGTGCGATCTGGTCCAGGGCGACTTCATCAGTCCGCCGGTTGCCGCCGCCGGGACCGTCCGCTCGTCTTACGCCATGGTTGCCGAGGCCAATCGCCGTGACCGCCGCGAACGGCATGGCGACCAACGTCTGCTGCGTGAAGAGTTGACGCTGATGCCGACCGTGGACGCCAAAGACCAGATGAGCGCGGTTTTTCAGGTTTTCCGCTCGGAAAAGGAGCATGCCTTTCTGCCGGTTCTCGATGACCGGCGGCGGCCGATCGGCATCATCCGCGAAATCGATCTCCGGGACGTGATCTATTCGCGCTTTGGCAAAGACCTGTTGCACAACAAGGCCCTGCATCGCGGGCCGATCGATTTCCTGCGTCCCTGTCCGGTGTGCGACATCAACTCCGAGGCGGAGAGAATCCTTGAGATATTTTCCCGTGCCGCCAATCCGCCCGGCATCATCCTGGTTGACGACTTCGAATATGTCGGCGTGCTCACCGCGGCCTCGCTGCTGCGCGTTATCAATGAAAAGAATCTGGCGCTGGCCCGCGATCAAAATCCGCTGACCCGCCTGCCCGGAAACAGCAGCATCAATGACCATATCGCCGCGGCGTTCGATGATGAAGCCGTCGATTATACGTTGGTTTATTTTGATCTTGACAACTTCAAGCCATTTAATGATCGCTTCGGCTTCCGCCAAGGCGACCGGGCTATTCTTCTGTTCTCTGAGCTGATGCGCAGCTCTTTGAATGGCGCCGGGATATTCCTCGGCCACATCGGCGGTGATGATTTCTTCGCCAGTTTTCGCGCGACGCCGGCCGACCAGGTTCAGGCCCGGATCGCGGCGCTGCTGGAGACCTTCCGGCGCGACGCCGAAAGCCTCTATGACGAGGAGGCGCGCCAACTCGGCTACATCACCGGCCGCGGCCGCGACGGCACCAGCCAGAACTTCCCGCTGTTGTCGTGCAGTGCCGCTCTGGTCTCTCTGTCCGCCGGTCCGCGTCCGGTGGCCATCGACGAGGTTGGCGCCATCATCGCGCACCTTAAGAAAGCCGCGAAGCTTTCCCCTCAGCATCTCGCCGCGCAGACCCTGGGGTAACCAGTCCTCGCTGAAGCCAACTCAGCGGGAACTGGTGGTATCGGCGGCGACCGCCGTCGCACCGCCCATGCGGCGGAGCCAAGCCGGCGGATGCCGGCTCTCATCAGCGAAAAATGGTATTACGCGGTCCGGGCGACCGGAGGCATGCTGCTGTTGGCTGAAATCCGGTGGGCGTAGTGGGTGACCCCGGAGAAATCCTCGGCGGGACGCGCCGGGCTGAACAGGAAGCCCTGCATCTCATCGCAACCGGCCTCCCGCAGAAAGGCCATCTGCTCGGGTGTTTCGACGCCTTCCGCGATCAGGCGCAGGCCTAACTGGCGGCCAAGACCGATAATGGCGGCGGTCATGGTGGCGTCTTCGGTGTCATCCGGTAAAGCGCGGATGAAAGCGCGGTCGATCTTCAAGGTTCCGATCGGCAGCCGTCGCAAATAGGCCAGTGATGAATAGCCGGTGCCAAAATCATCGATCGAGATGCCGACCCCAAGCTCGCGAAGTTCACGGAGGATGGCGGCGGTTCGGTCAACATCATCCAGCAGCATGGATTCGGTGATTTCGATTTGCAAGAGATCGGCCGGCAATTGATGGTCGCTGAGCAGGCTGGCGATCCGATCCACCAGCGCCCGTGTCTTCAATTGCTTGGCGGAGACATTGACCGCGATCGGAACCGCGTGCCGGCCGCTCTCGCGCCACGCCACGAGTTGCCGGCACGCGGCATCAAGTATGTGCGGCGGCGTGGAAAAGTCGGCCACCTGAGGGGGTGATCGGCGTCCAAAATTAGGCCACCCCTGTTGTGGCAATCTTCCACCTTCGGTTGGGCGACGAGGGTGGTGACAGGGGATGTTGGTAGTGGAGACAATCGC
>CAIOBP010000067.1 GCA_903856295.1 uncultured Rhodospirillales bacterium
ACGGTGGAAAAAGCGCTCTTGCATTAGGCTCTCAGTTTGGGAATATGGCAGGAAACCCTGCGGAGGTGTCAAGTGTCGGAAGAAACCAAAGTTCGCTTGTGGATCTGGGGCGGCTTCATGTCGGTTCTGCTCGTGCTCGCCACCGTGGGCATCACCAGCTACACCTCGTTCGTCTCCACGCTCGACCGCTATGACGACTCCGAGAAAACCAACAAGGCGACGGTCGATGTGCTGCTGGCCTTCCGCGATCTGACCTCCCTGCGCCGCTACGCCGCGGTTCATCTCGATACCGGCGACGAGCACGCCTTGAAGCGCGTGGGCGAGTTGAAGCAGGAGTTTGCCAAGGAAATCGGCGAAGCGCTGACGCTGACCCAATCGGCGGACCGGCGCCAGGGACTCGAACGGTTGCGCGACCTTGGCGCATCGTTCGGCGTCCGCTTCGACCAATCTGTCGAGCTGCGGGTGCAAAAACTGGCGCTGCTCGCCGAGACCGACGCCATCGGCCACAAGGGTCGCTCGGTCCTCGACGAATTCAGCCGGGCCTACCATGCCGACGCGGCGATCGCCCTGCCGATGGAGACGCTGATGCGGGCGCGGCTCGATCTCGCGCGTTTCGCCGCCCATTCCACCGATGCCCTGAGCAAGAGCACCCAGGACCTGGCCAATGCCTACGCCCAGCAGATCAAGGAGATGGTCGCCGCGCAACCGGATGACCGGAAGGCCAAGCTCGCCGAGCTGGTCACGCTCTCGGAAACGTTCGGCACCGACTTCACCAAGGCATCGGCGATCGCTATCGAGATGCGCAAGCTGACCGATGAGGTGATGGAGGCGATCGGCAAGGAAATCTCGTCGCTTGGTCTCTCCATTCTCAAATCTCAGGACGCGTATCAGGCAGGAATTAGCTCAGAGCTGAAGGCTTATATTTCTTCCGACAAGATCAAGATCGGCATTCTGACCATGATCGCCGTGGTCATCTCGATCTTCTGCGCGATTCTGGTCAGCCGGATGGTCTCTCGTCCGATCTCGGAGATGGCGACCGCCGCCCGTGCCGCCGAGGAGATCGGCGAACTGATCAAGATGGCGGCGCAAGATGGCGACTTCCGCAATCGCACGGCCACCGAGGGCCGCACCGGCTTCGTCGCCACCATCAGCACCGCGGTCAACCGGCTGTTCGACTCGGTCTGCGCCGCCTTCGAGTCCATCGGCCACGACGCCGGAAAGGTCGCGCTCGCGGCCAGCGACGCCAGCGGCGCCGTGGTCGAGGTCAATGCCGGCGCCGCCGAGCAGGCCCGGTCGCTGGAGCAGGTGCGCGAGGCCATCCGCATGTCGGCCGAGGCGATCACCAAGGTCAGCGGCAGCGCGACGGCGGCCAGCGCCGTCTCCGATCAGGCCAGCGGTCTGGCCAATCGCGGACAGATCACCATCGAGGAAATGGCCACCCTGATGGAGGCCAGCTTCCGCACCAATCGCGACTTGCTGAAGATTTCGCAGACGCTGGGCCATACCGTGACCAAGGTCGACTATCTGGCCACCACCGTTGCCGGCGAGGCCTTCAAGCTGGGTGACCATGGCCGTGAGTTCGCCGGTATTTGTCAGCAGGTCTGCGCGCTGACCAAGGATACCCACGACTTCACCGCCCAGATCTGCGAACTGGTCGAGGCGACCAACCGCGATCTTCAGGCGGGATCGCTGGCGGCGGGCAATGCCCGGCAGTTGATCAACGACATCCGGCAGCGGGTCTCGGAAACCGATGGCATGATCCGCTCGATCGCCGAGACCATGCTCGCCCAGCAGTCCGCGATCACCGAAATCGATGCCACCACCAACAGTCTGGCCGAGATCGGCGAACACAATGTCGAGGCCGGGGAGCAGATTTCGCGCCGTCTCGTCGAGTTGCGGGACATCTCCTCTCAAACCAAAGCCTCGATCGCCGCCTTCAAGATCGAGCGGCCGGTTCCGGCCGCGTCCTGCTGAGCACGGAGGGGTGGGCCATGCCGGTGTTGTTCCAGCGTGTCGGCTTTGCCGCAGCCGCCCTGTGTTGGCTGGCGGCCGGGGCAGCGTGGGCCTATGGGAATGCCGCGCCCGGGGCGCAGTTTCTCGAGGGCGAGCTTCAGGTGGCGCCGTCGCCGTCCCAGACGGCGGTGCTGACGCTGCCGGCCGGCGTCACCGTGGCCGACTACGAGGTCTCGCCGCTGGGGGGCGAGGTCGCGCTGGTGCTGACCTTCGCCGACCGCAGCCAGCGCCTGACCTTCTGGCGGATCGGGGAGGCGAATATCGGGCGCGGCGCGCCGATTCCGCCCGGCTTGGCCGTGAAATCGGTGACCTGGCACCCGCGGGGCGAACGGCTGTTCCTGCTGGTCAAGGCCGGCTCTGGTTCGCAGATTCTGCGGGCCGACGCCGCTTCGGCCCGTCTCGATCCGCAGCCGGTGCTGAAAACCGCCGCGACCCTGCGGCGTCTGATGGTCGGACCGCGACCGTTCGAGCTGGCGGGCGGCCCGACCTTCCGCCTGTTCTTCGGCGAGATGCTCGAGGGCGGGGGCGCGGCCGTGCGCTCGGTGACCGAAACCGGCGAGGCTCCCTACACCGTGATTGGTCCCGCGCCGGACGCCAAACCGCCCGAGGGGCGGGAGGAGCCGCCGGCGACCATCCAGGCGAAATTCGCCCTGCCGCTGCAATTCCATTCCGCCGGCCATGCCCTGCTGTGGGAGGATGACCGGCATTGTTTCCACCGGGCGCTGTACGCGGTCGATAACTGGAAGGGCAGCGCTCCGTTGCCGGTCTCTTGTGGCGGCAGCGCCCTCTACACCGCCAACGGCGCCGCGATTTTGCACTGGCAGCCCAAGACGCCGGGGCTGAGCGTGCGCTCGGTGCTGGATGGCCGGGAAAGCCCGATCCTGCCCGGTTACAGCTTTTCGTCGACGCCGTCCCAGATGCCCGACGGCCGGGGCGTGGTCAGCGAGGAGAGCGCGGGCGGGCGCACGACGCTGCGCTTCGTGCCCATCGACCTGCCGCTGGCCGATGTCACCAATGCCTGGATGTTCCTGGAGACGCCGCGCGATCGCACCCTGCTGGCCGAACGGCACGGGCTGTTCCGCAGTCTCGAGTCCGAGCAGCTCTTCCAGCTTTACGACACCGAGGCCTATGCCTGCGGCGATCATGACGACCCGCGCTTTGCCCGCCGGCCCTATCTGGTCACCACCGATATTTTCTGGGAACTGTTCGCGGCGGCGTTCGAGGGCAGCTTTCTGCTGGTGGAACGCGAGCGGGCCATGCCCGCCTTCGGCCGCTTCGTCAGGCTGGCGGCGGCCGAGCTGGCCAAGACCCGGCCGACGGCGCGCACCGCGAAGGCCTTCGCCGCCGCGGTGGCGGTGCTCGACGGCGCGCCCGCCGCCGGATCGGAGGCCGCGCGCATCGTCGCGGCTGCCGGTGTCGCCGACTCCGAAGCGCTCGGCGCCCCCATCGACTACACCGACTTTCTGCCGCGCGGCGCCTACACCCGGGGCGACGACACCAAGCGCTATTTCGGCGCGGTGCGCTATCTGGCGCGGCTGCCGCTGGATGCCGATGACGTGGCGGGGCTGCGCGCGCTGTCGCCGGAGGTCGCCCGCGCCGCCCGTGACTGGATCGGCTTCTACCGGCCGTTCATCGCGCCGGGGCGCAGCGAACTGGTGTGGGATGACGGGCGCGGCCGCTCGGACGCGGCCAGTCACCCCGATGACAAGCCGTTCAGCCTGTTTCCGCTGTCCTGGGGCTGGGACAACGAGGCCCTCGACACCACCATGTTCCACAGCCAGTGGCCGGCGGCGGAACAGGTCGCGGGGCCGGCCGGGCCGCGCCTGCTGCCTTCGGGGTTGGATCTGGCGGCCATCGCCGGCAACGAACTGGCGCTCGCCCTGCTCCGCCAGCAGGGCGAACTGAGCCGTTATCCGGTGCTGGCCGAGCGGATCGGCGCGCTGCGCCAGCGTTTCGCGGCCCGGGCCGGCGGTGATGGCGCTTCGCTCTATCAGCGCTGGATCCGGGCGCTGGCCGTGCAATGGGCGGCGCCTCCCGCTGCCGGTCCGGGGCACGAGCAGACGTTCGGCGGTCCGCTGTGGCCGGCCAAGCGCCTCCAGACCGGGCTGGCCTCGTGGGCGACACTGCGTCATGCCACGGTGCTGGTCAACGACCGCTCCGAGGCCGAGTGCGGCGAGGGCGGCTTCGAGCCGATCGTGATGCGGCCGCCCCGGGGCTATGTCGAGCCCGATCCCGCCAGCTTTGCCGTCCTCGCCGGGCTGTTCGACGCCGCGATCGCGTGGCTGGAGACCAGCCGGCCGCTGACCGGGGTCGGCGGGCAGGGGAACGGGCTGGCGGACGGCATCGTCCGCCGGCTCGGCGAATCCCGGGACAAGGTCCGGCTGTTTCAGGCCATGGCCGAAAAGGAGGTGCGGGGCGCGCCGCTCACCGCCGCCGATTACGAGGAAATCCTCCATGTCGGCCGGGCCGCCGAGCACAATTTCCTGATCTTTCTCAGCCTGTCCAAGCCCGACTTCGCGCTGTCCAATCCGGAGCCGATGGCCAAGGTCGCCGATGTCGCGGGCGGCGCCGCCACCGCCGTGCTCAACGCCGCCGTGGGCGCGCCCCTGGAGTGGGATCAGGTGGTGCCCTATTTCGGCCGGCGGCAGATCGTCAAGGGTGTGTCTTATTCCTACTATGAGTTCAGCACCCCCCAGCCGATCGACGACGAGACCTGGCGCCGCAGGTTGGCCAGCGAGCCCCGGCCGGACTGGGTGACGCCCTATATGTCGGACGCCAAGCTGTCATGCCCGCCGCGCGATCCCTGATCGCCAGCGTCTTTAGGAGTCGAGCAGAAATAACCGCTCCGTCTGCCTTGGTCTCGTCGGCCCCCGCGTCGTTGCCCCCCACCTTGTGTTCTGGTACACGGCGGAGGGGGGCGCCTCGCGGGGTCTCGACGATCCCTGCGGCATCCGACGCGATTATTTCTGCTCGACTCCTTACGCTACTCCTGGCCGCGTTCCTGACCGCGCTGGCGCCGGCGGCGCCGGGACGCGCGGCCGAGCGGCGCCTGATGTTTGCCGGGGATATTCTGCTCGGACGCGAGGTCGCGCGCGAGGTGCGCTTGCGGGGCGGGGCGTCGCCCTGGCGGGCGATGGCCGGGCGGCTCTCGGGGGCCGATTTCGTGTTCGGCAATTTCGAGGGCACGGTCGGCGATCCCCATGACTGCCCCAAGGGGGGCGGGCCGTGTCTGGTGGTCGAGCCGGGAATGCTGCCGCTGCTCAAGCAGGCCGGGTTCAGCGCGCTCGGGGTCGCCAATAACCATAGCGCCGATCTCGGGGCCGCCGGCCGGGCCAGGACGCGGGCGGCGCTGGCCGGGGCCGGGCTCGCGGTGCTGGGCTCCGAGGAGTCTCCCGGTTTCGTGCGCTGGGGCGACGACACCGTGGCGTTGCTCAGCCTGACCCTGGTCGCCGGCCGCGATGGCCTTGCCGACACCGTGCCGTCGCCGGAGGTCGCGCGCCGGCTCCGTCTGGCCCGGACGCTGGCCGATTGGGTGGTGGTTTCGGTGCACTGGGGCGCCGAACTGGCCGATTGGGTCGGACCGAAACAGCGTGCCCAGGCGGAGTGGCTGGTCGAGCGGGGCGCCGACCTGATCGTCGGTCACCATCCCCATGTCGTCCAGGCGCCCGAGTGCGTTCGCGGCCGGCCGGTGTTCTTTTCGCTCGGCAATCATGTGTTCGACCAGAAATATCCCGCGACCAAGCAGGGCCTGATCGCCGATTGCCGGCTCGGGGACAACGGTCTGAGCTGCCGGCCGCTGCCGACCCGCACCGGGGCCGACACCAGTTTTCCCGAACCGGCGCTGTCGGCCGGCGTGGCCGAGGCTCTGCCCTGTCCGGTCGCGGCCGGAGCCGGACTGTCGGTCGATGGCTGGCGGTTGCGGCCGTTCACGTGGGAGGGGCGGTTGAGCACGGGCGCCATCGTTCTCGAAGGCACGGCCGCCGACGGCCGCCGCTGGCGCACGCCGGCCCGCCCGCTGATGTCGCTGGAGGCCGGGGCGCTGGCGCCGGGGCAGCCGCCGCTGCTGTTCACCGTCGAGCGGCAACCCTCGAGCGTCGATGGCGAGGATGGGCCGCGACCATACGTCTATCAGCCGACCGGGCATGGCCTGGTCGCGCGCTGGCGCGGTTCGGCGCTGGCCTGGCCGCTGATCGAGGCGAGGCTGATCGGCGATCCGGCCGGACAGGCCTTCGTCTGCGCCCGTCACCGCGCGGATTCCTTCGTGCTCCTGAACCCGTCCGCGGCGGCGGGGGGCGGGACGCGCACCGCCGTCTATGCCTGGAACGGCTTCGGCTTCTCGGGCGTCACCGCTCCGGACCTGACGGCGCGCTGCGACGGGATCGACTGGGAGTGATGCCGGCTCAGCGGCACAAGAAAGCGGGTGAATTTTATCGTCCGCCGACGCCAAGGATTGTTGACGTCGGCACCACGCGCTATGACCCTGCTGGCTGTCATCGCGCGCGCCACACGTGCGGCGTCCCGCTGATGGGTTTCCATCCGTGGGAACTGGTATAAAGGGGAAGCCCCATGGTGAAGAGCGGTCGCTCACGCTGGTTCGACGGCGATGGTCCGGCGGGACTCGGGTTCGCGCTTGTTTTTGTTTTGCTCATCGCGATTTCGACACTCGGATGCCGGGGCCTGCTGTCGGCCGGCCAGGACACGGCCAGTCTTCCGGAGGCGACCCAGGCGGGAACCCAGGCGGGAACGGCAAGCGGAGCCGGGCAAAATGCCGAGGCCGCCGAGGCCACGGCCGCGTTGATCGCCGGACTGACCGGTCTCGCGATCGTGATCGGCGCCGTGTCGGTCTGGCACTCCCGGCGCCGGTCGGCCCGCCTCGCCGCCGGCATCGAGGCCATGACCGGCGATCTCAGCCGCGTCTTCACCGGCATGGCCGAGGGCGACCTGACCCGGCAGGTGCCGCCCCACCGCGACCGGACCTTCGAGAAGATGGCCGACGACGTCAACGCCACCATCGAGAAGCTGTCGGGCATGGTCGCCCGGATACACGATGCCGCCGAGGCGATCGCCGCCGCCGCCGCCGAGGTGGCCGCCGGGGGCGGCGATTTGTCCGAGCGCACCGAGCGTCAGGCCGCCGCCCTGGAGCAAACCGCCGCCGCCTTCGTGCAGCTCTCCGATACCTTCAAGAGCTATTGCGAGCATGCCCGCGAGGCCAACGCCATGGTCGGCGACGCCCGCGATGCCGGCGAACAGGGGGTGCGGGTGGTTGCCGCCGCCATCGAGTCGATGCAGCGGATCGTCGAGGGGTCGGAGAAGATCAAGGGCATCATCCGGGTCACCGAGGAGATTTCCCGCCGGATCAATATGCTGGCCATCAACGCCTCGGTCGAGGCCGCCCGGGCCGGCGAGGCCGGCAAGGGTTTCGGCGTGGTCGCGCGCGAGGTCGGCAGCCTCGCCGAACGGTCGGCCCAGGCCTCGCAGCAGATCAAGGAGCTGATCTTCAGCAGCGACAGCCAGATACAGCAGGGCGTCCACATGGTCACCCAGTCCGGCAGCGCCCTCCAGACCATCGTCGGATCGGTCGACCGCGCTGCCGCGCTGTTCAACGATATCGCCCTCAGCGCCGCCGCCCAATCGGGGATGATCAACGAAATCAACGCCGCCATCAGCCAGTTGGACGAAACCACTCAGATGAACGCGGCGCTGGCCGAGCAGACCTGCGCGGCTTCGCAGTCGATGCACTCCGAGGCCGCGGGCATGAAGGAGCTGGTTTCCTTCTTCATCCTCGAATCCCGCGACACCAGTCACGGGTTCGGCCGGGACATCGTGCTGATCGAAAGCACCAAGCTGGATCATCTCAGCTTCATGAAGCGCATTCGCGAGGCGATCGCCGGGCAGCGCGACACCTGCCCGGACGATCTGCCCGACCACCATCATTGCCGCCTGGGCAAGTGGTACGACACCATCGAGGCGCCGGTGGTGCGGCTGAACGCCGCCTATCGCACGCTGGAACGCCCCCACGCGCTGGTTCACGATGCCGCCAAGTGGGCGCTGCAACGCCACGCCGCCGGCGACCAGACCGGATGCGACCAGGCGCTGGAGGAGATGACCCGGGCCTCGGCGCAGGTGCTGGCCCTGATCGACGACTTGGCCGGCGATCTGCGAGACTACAATCATGCCGAGCAGGGCGGGGCGCGCGCCCCCGTCCGGGAAGAGGCGCCGCGCCGGCCGCGCCCGTCGCGGCGGGCCGGGACGCCGCCCCAGCGGCACTTGCTCGCGGATGACTCGCAAGCGCCACCGAGACCACGCGGCGTGCTGCGCCACGCCGATGCCGGCAGCGCCCATGAATGGACCGAGTTCTGAGGCCCGCACACCGGTCCATCGGCGACGGTGGTGCGGAATCGCGTGGATACGCCGGGCAAGCCCGCGTATGACGGTGAGGGTGGTGCGTCGGGTCGGAAGGATCGAGGGACAACGGCCATGTCGATCAGAAAGACCATTGGCGGCCTGCTGGCGGTCATCTTCTCCGTGATTGCCACGGTCTCGGTGCTGCTGATCCTGGAACGGGTCGAGCAGGCCGCGACCGCGTCCGAGGCCGGCCGGATCGTCGATGTCCTGGGCGCCCTGACCGCGATCGCCGAAGGCACCGCGCCCGAGCGCGGGGCGACGCTGGTGATGATCCGGGCGCCGACCGAGGCCGCCCGTGGCGCCATGCTCGCCGCGCGCCAGCGGGTCGATGCCGCGCTCCGGCAGGCCGAGGCGCTGCTCGCGACCGGTGGGTTCGCCCGCAGCAAGGCGGTGGCCGCGACCCTGGCCGAGTTCCGCGCGAGCATCGCCGCCGTCCGGGGCGCCGCCGACACCGCCGCGGTCACCGGCGCCTCCGAGGGTGCCGCCACCACCTTCCTGACCGACATTCTCGGCCTGACCTCCCAGCTGGGGCACGTGACCAGCCAGATCGAACGGCAATTGTTCGACACCGCCCCCGAGGTCGGCAACATCGCCTCCACCGCCCAGACCGCTTGGCAGATGCGCGATCAGTCGGGGCGTCTGGTCACCGTGCTGACCCAGGCGATCACCAGCCGCGCCCCGCTTTCCGCCGCCGCGCTCCGCCAGATGGACACCCTCGACGGCCGGATCGCCGAAATCTGGCAGCGCCTGACCACGGTGGTCGATTCCGGGGACGTCCCGCCCGCGCTGCGCGCCGCGCTGGCCGGCGCCCGCAGCGGCTATAACGAGCCCTTCGCGGCGCTGCGGGCGCGGGTGATTCAAAGCGGTGGCGGCAGCGGCGACTATGGCATGGATGTCGTCGAATGGCGGCGCCTGACCCAGCCGATGCTCCAGAGCATCATGCAAATCCGCGACGTCGCCATCGCCGAGGCCCGCCGGTTGGCCGATGTCAGGCACGATCGCGCCATGACCCGGGTCTATGTCTCGGCCGGGCTGCTGGCGGTGATTTTGCTGGCGCTGCTGGTGGTGGCGGCGGGCATCCGCTCGCGGGTCACCCGGCCGCTGCTGGCCATGACCGAGGTGGTCAGCCAGTTGGCCCAGGGCTCGCGCAATACCCCGGTGCCCTACACCGGCCAGCGCGACGAAATCGGCCGCATGGCGCGGGCGATGCAGGCCCTGGTCGAGAACATCGCGGCCAACGCCCACGCCGCCCGGGAAATCGCCCAGGGCAATATGGCGGCGCGGATCACCCTGCTGTCCGATCAGGATACGCTGGGCGTCGCGCTCAAGACCATGGTCCAGCGGCTGTCGCAGATCGTCGGCGAATGCATCGAGGCGACCCACATCGTCACCTCGGAGGCCAGCCAATTGTCGGCGACCGCGCAAAAGCTGAGCGTCGGCGCCACCGAACAAGCCTCGGCCAGCCGCAATTCCGCGGTCTCCATCGACCGGATGGCCGCCGGCATCAAGCGGACCGCCGCCAACGCCGCCCAGTGCGAACGCATCGCCACCCAGTCGGCGACCAGCGCCCTGGCCAGCGGGCAGGCCATGGAAACCGCGGTCAAGGCCATGCAGGTCATTGCCGAGAAGATCACGATCATTCAGGAGATCGCCCGCCAGACCGATCTGCTGGCGCTCAACGCCGCCGTCGAGGCCGCCCGTGCCGGCGAGCACGGCAAGGGCTTCGCGGTGGTCGCCTCGGAGGTGCGCAAGCTCGCCGAACGCAGCCAAGCGGCGGCCACCGAAATCTGCGCCCTGTCCTCCCAGACCGCGACGCGGGCGCTGGAAGCCGGGCAGATGCTGTTCGAACTCGTGCCGAATATCCAGCAGACCTCCAAGCTGGTCGAGGAAATTACCTTCGCCTGCAAGGACCTCGACAGCGGTGCCGGAGAAATCATTGGGGCGATCAAGCAACTCGACAGGGTTATTCAGGAAAATGCCGCGGCGTCCGAGAGAATGTCGGAAACATCGGACGACATGGCCTGGCAGGCCGAGAATCTGACCGCGACGATTTCCTATTTTCGTCTGGGCGATCAGGAAGAGAGTTGAGGGTGGCCGGCGTCCGAAGGCGAGGTTGACCACGGTGCGCCACCACCATAGAGTGGCCCGGAATATCGGGAACGCGCGGAGAAAGAAGGCTCATGGCACCATCCGCCGATCAGACATCGCCGCAGGTTCTGTGCCTCGCAGCGGTGGCCACCATCCGGGAGGTCTCGGCGCTGCGCGATGCCGTGCTGGCGCTGCTCCAGGGCGGCGCACCGGCGGTCATCGACTGCTCGGCGGTGGAAAAGGCCGATGTCAGTCTGGTTCAGCTGCTGGTGTCGGCGCGGCGGATGGCCGAGCGCGACGGCGGACGCCTGGAGTTCGTCATTCCGCCGTCGGGGCTGGTCGCGGCCCTGATCCGGCGGGGCGGGTTTGATCTTGATGTCGATGGAACCGGGATGGGCCGATGACCAGCACCATACTCTGCGTGGATGATTCCGCCAGCATGCGCCAGACGATCAAGATGACGCTGGCGGTCAGCGGCTACCGGATCGTCGAAGCGGTCGATGGCGTCGACGGTCTGGAAAAGGCCGGCGCCAACGCCATCGATCTGGTCATCACCGATCTCAACATGCCGCGGATGGACGGGCTGGAATTCATCACCGAATTGCGCAAGCTGCCGGCGTTCAAGGGCGTGCCGATCGTGTTCGTCACCACCGAGTCCGATGACACCAAGCGCGCCGCCGCCAAGGCGGCCGGGGCCACCGCCTGGATCACCAAGCCGTTCGCGCCGGACCACCTGCTGAAGGTCGCCCGGCGTCTGCTGAGTTGACCGCCATGAGCGCGGAGCCGGTCGATATCTTCAGGCAGGAGGCGGAGGAGCTGTTCGCGCAGCTCGAGACCGCTTTGCTCGATCTCGAAACCACGCCGGACAACCGGGACCTGATCGCCACCGCCTTTCGCGCCCTCCACACCATCAAGGGCTCGGGAGCGATGTTCGGCTTCGACGCCCTGGCCCGCTTCACCCACCATGTGGAAAGCGCCTTCGATCGCGTCCGCAGCGGCGAGGTTAAAATCTCGTCGGAGCTGATCGGCGTCACCCTGGCCGCCCGGGACCATATGCGGCTCCTGATGGAGCAGCCGGAGTCGGTGCCGCCGGAATTCGGCGCCGCGATTCTCGACGAACTCAACCGCGCGCTGGCCGAGCCCGCCCCGGTCGCGGCGCCGGTTCCCCGTTCTGCGGCTGCGCCGGGGCCGCAGGCGCGGGAGGCGGCGCCGGCGGCGGCCACCGGCTACCGCGTTCGTTTCACCTTGCCGGCCAACGCCTTGCTCACCGGCACCAATCCGCTGGCGTTGCTCCAGGAAATGCTGGAACTGGGCGAGGGCAGGGTGCGTTGCGACACCAGCGCGCTACCGCCGCTGGATGGCTGCGATCCCGAGCGTTTGCACCTGAGCTGGGAGGTCGAACTCGTCACCGGCCAGCCGGAGAGCGTGGTCGAGGATGTCTTCCTGTTCGTCCGCGACGAGACCGATCTGACGATCACGCCCCTGACGGCGCCGTCAGAGCCGGCTCCTCTCCCTGTCGTTGCCGCCGCGCCGGCCGTGGTCAAGGCGTCGCCGCCGGCCGCCGCCGTGGCCGCGCTCCAGCCCGCCGAGGCGCCATCCGGAGGCGGCAGCAGCGCCAGCGCGGCCAAGCCCGCGTCCGAGGGGGTGGTCAAGGTCAACGCCGACCGCATCGACAGCCTGATGAATCAGGTCGGCGAACTGGTGATCGCCCAGTCGCGCTTGAAGCAGATCGTCCATTCTGGCGAGGATTTGTCGCTGCTGACCTTGCGCGCCATCACCGAGGATATCGAGCGGCTGGTTGCCGAGTTGCGCGACACCACCATGGGTATCCGCATGGTGCCGATCGGCTCGCTGTTCAGCCGCTTCCGGCGGGTGGTGCGGGATATTTCGCGGGATCTGGGCAAGGAGGTCCAACTCGTCACCCTCGGCGAGGACACCGAGCTGGACAAAACGGTGGTCGAGGCGCTCAGCGATCCGCTGGTCCATCTGATCCGCAACGCCGTCGACCATGGCGTCGAGAGCGCCGCCGAGCGGCTGGCCGCCGGCAAGCCGGCCGAGGGCAAGGTGCAGCTGACCGCCGCCCATTTCGGCGGACAGGTGCTGATCACGGTCAGCGACGACGGCAAGGGGCTGGATCGCGAGCGCATCCGGGCCAAGGCCGAGGAGCGCGGATTGCTGGTGCCCGGCGCCGAGGTCGCCGAGAGCGATCTCTTCGAGCTGATCTTCCATCCCGGCTTTTCGACCGCCGGCACCGTGACCAGTGTCTCCGGGCGCGGCGTCGGCATGGATGTGGTCAAGCGCACCATCGACGGCCTGCGCGGCACCATCGAAATCGCCAGCCGGCCGGGCCAGGGCTCGTGCATGACCCTGCGCCTGCCGCTGACCCTGGCCATCATCGACGGTCTGCTGGTGCGGGTCGGCGAGGGGCGCTACATCGTGCCGCTGTCGGTGGTCGATGAGATCGTCGAGCTGGACGAGGCGGACAACGGCCAGTCCGAAACCAACAACCTGCTGTTCATCCGCGACGAGCTGGTGCCCTTCCTGCGCCTGCGCGACCTGTTCGGCATCCGGGGCGCGGTGCCGCCCTATGAAAAGGTGGTGATCGTTTCGGCCGGCGAACGCCGCATCGGGCTGGTGGTCGATTATCTGCTCGGCGACCATCAGACCGTGATCAAGTCGTTGAGCCGCGTCCATGCCGACGTCAAGTGCTTCTCCGGCGCCACCATTCTCGGTGATGGCCGGGTCGCCCTGATTCTCGACATCGTGCACCTGATCGAGACCGCGCGCAGCGGCGGCACACCTCCAGATGGTTCCGGGTGATCGCCATGGCCCCGTTCGTGAAAATCGAAAACCTTCAGTATCTCACCTTCGGCCTCGGGACTGAGCTGTTCGCCATTCCCGTGATGGTCGTGCGCGATATCCTGGACACGCTGCCGGTGACCGAGGTTCCGACCGCCCGGCCGTTCGCCAACGGCCTGATCAACGTCCGGGGGCGGGTGGTGCCGCTGATCGATTTGCGGCTGAAACTGGGCATGCCGCCGGCGACCGCCTCGGTCGACACCCGCTTCGTGGTCATCGAAACCGAGGTCGACGGCGAAATCGCCCATGTCGCCCTGCGCACCGACAAGGTTTATGAGGTCGCCGAGGTCGATTCCGTGGTCAGCGACGAGGCGCCGCGTCTCGGCATGCGCTGGCGCCCGGAGCTGATCCGCGCCATCGGCCGGCGCAAGAACCGTTTCGTGATGATTCTGGACATCGGCCGCGTCCTGTCGTCGGCCGAGGCATCCGAGCACTGAACGACCCGTCGCGGGCAAGCGACCACTGGGAAGGACATGTCCATGCGCGTATCGATCAAGACCAAGCTGGCCGCCGCTTTCGGCATCGTCATCCTGCTGGCGACCGCCATGGCCGGGGTCGGCATCGTGCGCCTGAAGCAGTTGAACGCCGCCACCGACGAGTTGATCAACGTCAAGGGCAAGCTCAGGGCCCTGACCAACCAGATCGTCATTCGCGCCAACATCTATGCCCGCCTGGAGCGCGACGCCATCATCGCCGACAATGAGGAGGCGAAGACCAAAATCATCGGCCGCATGAAGGCGTTCAACGCCGAGATCGAGGAGCGCGTCCGCCAGTTGCCGCCGGTGATCAACGATCAGGAGCGCCCGAAACTGGCGGGTTTCGTCGCGGCCTGGAAGAAATACACCGATGTTTCCCAGCGCGTGCAGACCCTGACCCTGCAAAACACCAATGTCCGGGCGCGGGAGCTTTCGGTCGGCGAGGTGCGGAAGGCCGCTGATGCCATCGGCGAAAACCTGAGGGCGATCATGGCCAAGGCCGACCCCGGGCATCCGGACAGCGTTCGCGCGGCGCTGCTCGCCAGCCGGATTCTCAGCGACGTGCTGATGATCCACCGCGCCGAGAAGAACATCATCCTGCTCACCGAGGATGGCGCCATCGTCCGGCAAGTCCACGAGGTCGAGGGCTGGCGCGAGGAGATCTCGCGCCTGATCGTTGAGTTGCGCGCAGTCTCGGCCGGCGAGGCCGCGCGTTCGTTCGAGGGCTTTCTCGAGAGCTACCGGGCCTTCGAGGCCGCCGGCGATAAGGCCCGCGACCTCGGTGCGCTCAACTACGACGCCAAAGCCTACGCGCTGCTGACTGGCGAGGGCGCCGAGGCCATGGCCACCGCCTTCACCCAGGCCAACGAGCTGATCGCCATGGTTCAGCGCGACGCCGAGACGATGGAAGCCGCCAGCGAGGACAGCTATCAGACCGCGCGGATGATTTTGCTGCTGCTGCTGGGCGGTTCGGTGCTGGCGGCGCTGGCCATCGGCTCGTGGATCGCGCTCTCGATCAGCCGCGGCGTCGGCCGGGCGCTGACGCTGGCCAAAGCGGTGGCGGTGGGCGATCTCTCCAGCTCGATCGCCGCCACCGGCAACGACGAGTTGCGCGAACTCACCGACGCTCTCAACACCATGTCGGCCAATTTGCGGACCACCGCCGCCCTGGCCGACGAGATCGCGAAGGGCAATCTGGCCGCCCAGCCCCGGCGCCTGTCGGAAAAGGACCGGCTGGGCATCGCCCTCGAGACCATGGTCGACCGGTTGCGCGCCGTGGTCAAGAACGCCCTGTCGGCTTCGGCGGCGGTTGCCTCGGGCAGCGAGCAGCTGTCCGCCAGTTCCGGACAGTTGAGCGAGGGCGCCTCCGAACAGGCGGCGGCGGCCGAGGAGGCATCGGCCTCGATGGAGCAAATGGCCGCCAACATCAAGCAGACCGCCGCCAATGCCGGCCAGACCGAGCGGATCGCCGTCCAGTCGGCCAAGGACGCCCTGCACAGCGGCGAGGCGGTGGGCAAGACCGTGCAGGCGATGCAGATCATCGCCGAGAAGATCTCCATCGTGCAGGAGATCGCTCGCCAGACCGATTTGCTGGCGCTCAACGCCGCCGTCGAGGCCGCCCGTGCCGGCGAGCATGGCAAGGGCTTCGCGGTGGTCGCCTCGGAGGTGCGCAAGCTCGCCGAGCGCAGCCAGATCGCCGCCGCCGAAATCGGCGCCCTGTCCACCGACAGCCTCAAGGTCGCCCAGAACGCCGGCGAAATGCTGACCCGGCTGGTTCCCGACATCCGGAAGACCGCGGATCTGGTCGAGGAGATCAGCGCCGCCTGCCGCGAACAGGACAGCGGCGCCAGCCAGATCAATGCCGCCATTCAGCAGCTCGACAAGGTGATCCAGCAGAACGCCGCCGCCGCCGAGGAAATGTCCTCGACCTCGGATGAGCTGTCCGATCAGGCCTGTCATCTGCAACAGACCATCTCCTACTTTCACCTGGAAGAGGCGGCGATGCCGGCCGGCGGCGGTCACGACTCCTACAGACGGCCCCGGCCGCAGGCCTCCCAGATCGCCCCCCGGGGCAAGTCCGAGACGCCCAAGCAGTTGCTGGCGGCTCCGGGGCGGAGCAAGCCGAAAACCAGGGGCGTCGCCCTCAATCTTGAGGATGGCGACGAGGAAGACGCCCGGTTCCGCCGCTACTGACGAGTGCCGGGAGTGAGAGCCATGAAGCAAGTGACCACCGACAGCACCCTGCGCAGCTACGTCACCGTGGGGGTCGGCGACGACACCTTCGCGGTCGATGTCGGCTATGTCCGGGAAATTCTCGACCGCCAGCCGATCACCAACCTGCCCCATGCGCCGTCCTTTCTGGTCGGGCTGACCGACGTTCGGGGGCTGACGGTGCCGGTGGTGGATCTGCGGCGCAAGCTCGGCCTGCCGCCCGTCGCCGCGGCGCCGAACCAGCGTATCCTGGTGCTGGAAATCACCGTCGGCGCCCGTCCCGTGGTGCTCGGCCTGCTGTGCGACCGCGTGCTCGAGGTGGCGGAGTTCGGCGCCAGCGGCCTCGAAGCCGCGCCGGAACTCGGGGTGCGCTGGAAATCGGAATACATCAAGGCGATCGGACGCTGGCGCGGCGCCTTCATCATCGTCTTCGACATGGAAAGACTGTTCAGCACCGAGGAGATCATCGGCATCGCCCGGGGGGCGTGAGCGGCGGCGGTCGGGGCAACGGGCCTGGGCTTTGCCGCGGACCCCGGGAGGTTTTACAAGAAGAAATCCTCGGCTGGATCGCTGGCTGCGGGCGGGGCGGGCGCCGGGGGGGCGGGGTCGCCGGACAGGAAGCGCGCGAGGATCGCCCGCTCGCTGTCCATGGTGTAGGCCGGGGCCAAGCGCGCGATCAGGTCCGCCCGCAGGCCCGGCGGCTCTTCCGCGCAGGGGCCGGCCAAGTCCTCGAGACGGGTCACCAGCGAGGTGAGGCGGCCGGCCAGCGCCTCGAGACGCGCGGCGTTGGCATCTCCCCCGGTCGCGCTGAGCAGGGCGGTGGCGGCTGTGGTGAAATCGGCGGCGGCGGCGCCCAGTTGCCGGGCTTGCAGGCGGCAGCCGGGGGCGACCAGCGCCGGGTCGGCGAAACCGGCCAGCAGCGCCAGCGCGTCGCGGCAATGGGCGCAGCGTTGCGCCGTCAGATCCGTGACCTGGAGCGGCAGCAGCGCCGTCGTCACCGTCGCCGCGTCCATGCTCGCCGCCAGCCTCTCGCCGAGCGCGCGGGCGGCGGCTTCCATGGCGCCGGTCAGGGCTGAGAGGGCGTCGCGGCAGTGAGCCAGGGCGGGCACGGACATGGCGACTGTTTTCTTTCCGGCGGTCAAGGACGCGCTGGCGGGGCCGGGCGCGTTTGTCTAAGCTAGTTGGCTGGAACAGGCCGCAGAGTGCAAGAGCGCATCCATGACCTCGCAACCGTTTCGGATCGTGGTGATCGACGACAGCCGAAGCGTGCTCAGCTTGTTGACGCGGCTGGTGGAAACCGTCAGCGATTGCGTGCCGGTGCCGTTCAGCGACGCGCACGCCGCGCTGGACTGGTGCGCCGGCAACGAAGCCGATCTGGTGATCGTCGATTACATCATGCCCAAAATGGATGGCTTGCGCTTCATCGAGGCGTTTCGCCGGATTCCCGATCGCGGCGAGATTCCGCTGGTGATGGTTACCGGCTCCGATGCCCAGACCGTGCGCTACAAGGCCCTGCAACTCGGCGCCACCGACTTCGTCAACAAGCCGATCGACACCGTTGAATTCATCACCCGGTTGCGCAACCTGCTGGTCATGCGCCAGCACTTCAAGGAGACCCGGGAACGCGCCGAGATTCTCCGCAAGGCGAAGGAGGAGGTCGATCGCGCCTTTGAACAATTGCGCATCACCCACGCCGAACTCGAGACCACCAAGAACGAACTCGGCGACGCCTTCGCGGTGATCGAGGGCAGTATTCACTATGCCAGCCGTATTCAGCGCTCGATCCTGCCCAATCACGAGTTTGTCGAACAGTCGTTTCTCGACCATTTCATCCTGTGGGAACCCCGCGATGTCGTCGGCGGTGACATGTATTGGTGCTGTCCCTGGGGCGATGGCCTGCTGTTCGGCCTGGGCGACTGCACCGGCCATGGCGTGCCCGGCGCCTTCATGACCCTGATTTCCTCGGGCGCCCTGGAGCGCGCCCGCGCCGAGATCGAACCCGGCCAGCTCGGCGCCCTGATCGCCCGCACCCACCAGCTGGTGCAAATCACCCTCAAGCAGGATTCCGACCAGGGCGAGTCCGACGACGGCATGGAACTGGGCCTGTGCTACCTCGCCGGGGGTGGTGCCCGGATGCTGTTCGCCGGGGCGCGCTTCTCGCTGTTCACCCTGGTTCCCGGGGAGGCGGTCAGCGAAATCAAGGGCGACAAGCGGGGGATCGGCTACCGCAAGGTGCCGTTCGACCAACGCTACAATCAGGTGGCGGTGGCGCTGCGCCCGGGCATGCGCGTCTACATGACCACCGACGGCCTGACCGACCAGATCGGCAGCGAAGTCCGGCGCGGCTTCGGCAAGGCGCGGCTGCTGGAACTGCTCGCCCGCATCGGCGCCCAGTCGCTGGCCGAGCAAAAGGCGGCGGTCCATCAGGCGCTGCTCGACCACCAGGGCAGCGAAAGCCGCCGCGACGACTTGTCCGTGGTCGGCTTCCTGCCCCACCCGGCGGCGGCGCACTAAGCCCTTCCAAAGCCGGGGATCGGGACCTATAGTCGGAGACGCAGGACTTGTGACTGAGGGCGCGCCGATGCGAGCAAAGGATATTCTTGACCTTCGCGAAGGACTCATGCGCGGCGGCGTCTTGTTTTGTTATTGCGGCTATGTGACCGAAGAAGTTCTCTCCAGTATCGGCGATGCCATTCGCGACAAGCTGGCGCTCGAGAACACCGAGCAACAGGTTTCCCGGGGGTTGTTCGCGGTTTTTGTCGAGCAGGTCCAGAACATCATCCGCTATTCCGCCGAAAAGCAGGAGGGCGCGCTCGAGGACCGGGCCGTCGATCTGCGTCACGGCGTGCTGGCGGTCGGGCGGAGCGACGGCGGCTATTATGTCTCCTGCGGCAATGCCATCGCCAATGGCGACGTGCCCCGGCTGCGCGACGGCCTGAGCCATATTCAGGGCCTGGACCGCAAGGAGCTGAAGGCGCTGCACAAGGAAATTCTCAAAGGCAAGACGCCCGAGGGCAGCAAGGGCGCCGGCGTCGGCTTCATCGACATCGCCCGCCTCGCCACCCGTGGCATCGAATTCGACTTTATGGAGTTGGACCAACAGCTATCCTATTTCGTCCTGAAGGCCAATCTCTGATCCGATCCGTTTCTCTGGAGCCCGACCATGGAAAGCATCAAGCTCGAACCGACCAAGCGCACCCCCGGTATCGACTTCAATTTCTCCGCCGGCACCTTTGCCATTTCAGGAGAATCCTATCCCGAGGATGTCAACAAGTTCTTCGGGCCGCTGATCGAGCAGCTTGAGCAACATTTGCAGTCGTTGAGCGGCGGCAGCGCCACCGTGACGTTCGATCTGATCTACTTCAACAGCACCACCGCCAAGATTCTGATGGGTTTGTTCGAGACCCTGGAAGAGGCCGCCGCCGCTGGCAACGCCATCACCATCGCCTGGAGCTACGCCGCCGATGATTCCAACATGGAGGAACTCGGCCAGGAGTTCGCCGAGGATCTGGTGCATGCAAATTTCGCCATGGTCCCCAAGAGCTGAGCCAGGGAGTTCGGGCAATGGCCAAGGAATTCGATGCGTTTCGCGGTGAGGTGGAAAGTCTGGAGCAGGCCGAGGCGCTGCTCGCCGCTCCCGACGGCGTCATCGATCGTCGCGGCTATGAAGCGCTGACCAAGGCCTACCGCAAGCTGCTGAAATCGTCCCAGCGCCTGACCCGGCTCAGCGACCGCAGCGAAGAGCGGATCAAAGAGGCCAACGTCCGGATCGAGCAGCAGCAGGCCGAGTTGGAACTGGCCCACCGCAAGCTGTCCCAGCACGCCGATATGCTGGAGGAGCGGGTCAAGGAGCGGACCAAGGAACTGGTCGCGACCCAGGAGCGGTTGCAAAAGCTGGTCGAATTGGGCATCGCCCTGTCGCGCGAGCGCCATCATACCCATTTCATCGAGATGATCCTCGACGGCGCCAAGGCGCTGACCAATGCCGATGGCGGCATGCTGCTGCTGCGCGGCGAGGATGACCGGATGTCCTGCGAATTGCTGTGCTTCGATTCGCTCGATTTGCGGCTGGGCGGCAGTTCGGGACGGCCGGTGCCATACCCCGCCATCGCGTTGCGCGATGCCGGCAGCGGGCGGCCCAACTATTACGACGTGGTCGCCCATTCGGTGCTGACCGAGCGGCTGGTCGCGGTGGCCGACGTCGCGGACTCCAAGGAATTCGACTTCACCCTGACCCGGGCCTTCGACGCCGAGCACGGCTATGCCTCCCACTCCCTGCTCGCCGTGCCGCTCAAGCCGCGTCAGGGGCAGGTGATCGGGGTGCTGCTGCTGATCAACGCCCGCACTCGTGCCGGCGGCAAGGTGGTCGCCTTCACCGCCGCCATGGCCGAGTTCGTCGAGGCGCTGTCGTCCCAGGCGGCGGCTGCGCTCGACAACCAGACCTTGATGCAGGCCCAGACCCGCCTGTTCGACGCGGTGATCAAGGTGATCGCGGGCGCCATCGACGCCAAGTCGCCCTATACCGGCGGCCATTGCGAGCGGGTGCCGGAGTTGGCGGCCATGCTGGCCCGCGCCGCCTGCAATGCCGAAGACGGCATCTTCGCCGATTTCAGCATGGACGAGGATGACTGGCGCGAGTTTCACCTCGCGGGCTGGCTCCATGATTGCGGCAAGGTCACGACGCCGGAATATGTCGTCGACAAGGCGACCAAGCTCGAAACCATCTATAACCGTATTCACGAACTCCGCACCCGCTTCGAGGTCAAGCTTCGCGACTGTCACATCGAGTATCTGGAAGCCCGTCTTGAGGGTGCGCAAGCGCCGGACCTGCTGCAAGACCAGCTTACCCAGCGTATCGCCGCCCTCAAGGACGATTTCGCCTTCGTCGCCTCGTGCAATGTCGGCGAGGAATTCATGGACAAGGGCAAGGTCGAGCGGCTGGAACGGATCGCGCAGACCGTCTGGCAGCGTCATTTCGACGACCGGCTGGGGCTGTCCGAGGCCGAGCGGCTGCTGATCAACGAAATCTCGCCCCGGCCGCTGCCCGCCGAGGAAACCCTGCTCGCCGACAAGCGCGAGCACATCATTCCCCGCCCGAATCAGGGGGCGACGCCCTATGATCCCGGCCGCTACGGCTTCAACATCAAGGTGCCGCAGCATCTCTATAATCACGGCGAACTTTATAACCTGAAAATCGGCCGCGGCACCCTGACCGAGGAAGAACGCTTCAAGATCAACGAGCATATCATCTATACGATTATCATGCTGGAGCAGCTGCCATTCCCGCGCACCATGGCGCGGGTCGCGGAATTTGCCGGCGGCCACCACGAGACCATGATCGGCTCCGGCTATCCCCGCAAACTGAAGCGGGACGACATGGCGCTACAAGCGCGCATTCTCGCCATCGCCGATATTTTCGAGGCACTGACCGCCTCCGACCGCCCCTACAAGAAAGCGAAGACCCTGAGCGAGGCGCTGAAGATCATGAGCTTCATGCGCAAGGATCAACACATCGATCCCGACCTGTTCGACCTGTTCGTCAAGAGCGGGCTCTACCACGAATACGCCCTGCGCTACCTGAAACGCGAGCAGATCGACAGCGTGGACGTGGCCAAACTGGTCCCCGCCGCCTGAGGCGACGCTCAGGAGCAGCCATCGGGATGATAGAACTCCACCCGGTTCTTGCCCGATTGCTTGGCGCGATACATCGCGGCGTCGGCCTTCTGGATCAGCGTGTGGGCGTCGCTGCCGCCCTCGGGGTAGAGCGCGATGCCGATGCTGGCCGAGAGGCGGGCCGGATGGCCCCCGAGATCGTAGGGGGCTTCGAGCGTCTGTAGAATCTTGCGCGCCACCATCTTGAACTGATCGCGCCGGCAGCCCTCGGCGACGATGGTGAACTCGTCGCCGCCGTAGCGGCTGACCAGATCGCCCTCGCGCACGCATTTGATCAACCGCTGCGCCACCATCTGGAGCAACTGGTCGCCCGCGAAGTGGCCGAGGGTGTCGTTGACCTCCTTGAAACCGTCGAGATCGAGAAACATCAAGGCGAGATGCCAGTCGCCACGGTTGGCGCGCGACAGCCCCTTGCTCAGGTAGTCGTGGAACATCAAACGGTTGGGCAGTCCGGTCAGGGTATCGTAGCGGGCGGTCTGGATCAGTTCCTGCTCGGCGATCTTGCGCTCGGTGATGTCCTGGAAGACCAGCACCCAGCCGAACCGGCCATCCCCGCCGAAATCCAGTGGCGACGCGGTATAGGCGGTGGGGAACGAGGTGCCGCCATTCCGGCGGAACAGATCGGTTTCCCGGCGCAAACTGACCGCACCGTCATTGATCGCCGATAACGGATGGTTGCGCCAATCCGGTGTCGTGTCGTCGCCTTGGCGCAAAAAATCCGTGATGGAGCGGCCGATCAGGCGGGCCTTGGCGCACAGCAACATCCGCTCCGCCGCCGGATTGGCGAACAGGATCAGGCCCTCGGCATCGATGCCGAGAATGCCGTCGGCGACGGTGCCCAGGATCGCGTCATGAAGCGCGCCCAACTGGCGGACCCGGATGCGCTCGGCATTGGAGTCGAGGGCACGCTCGACCACGCTGGGCAGCAGCCTCAGATAGCCGCCGGCGGTGTCCTTGACCAGGTAATCGACGGCGCCGCCCTTCATCGCCTCGACCGCGACCACCTCGCTGCCTTCGCCGGTCAGCATGATGATCGGGACCGGCGGTTCGGCCTCGAGGCCAAGCCGCTCCATGAACTCGATGCCGGTCAGATCGGGGAGCTTGTAATCGAGCAGGATCAGGTCGGGCGTCTCTGCGGCGGCCAGGGCCAGCGCGGCCTCGCCGTTTTGCGCCACCAGCAACCGGTACCCCGAACGCCGAAGCACCCGGCGGTAGAGATGAAGATCGTCCTCGCTGTCTTCGACCATCAAAATCGTCAGGGCCATCCGCTCCTCCCGTCACTCGTCGGTTCGGGGCAGGATCGCGACCTCGAACCAGTAGTCCTTGAGCCGGGCGATGGCCTGGAAGAAGCCTTGCAAGTCCACCGGCTTCTGGACATAGGAGTTGGCGCCGTAAGCGTAGCAGCGCTCGATATCCTGTTCGGCACTGGAGGTGGTGAGCACGATCACCGGAATTTTTTGCAGCGCCGGTTCCGCCTTGATCCGGCGCAGAACCTCGCGGCCGTCGGTACCGGGCAGGTTGAGGTCGAGCAGAATCACCGCCGGCCGGGGCGCGGTGGCCGGGTTGGAGAAGTCGCCCTGCCGGAACAGGTAATCCACCGCCTGATCGCCGTTGGAACAGCGCCGGACGGGATTCTTCAGGCCAGCCTTCTTGAACGCCCGCGAAGTCGCGAGAAAATCATCATCGCTGTCTTCGACGATCAAGATCGTCCGGTCGTCACTGGCCACTATCGTGCTCTCCGGTCAGGGTAAAGTAAAACGTTGTCCCCATGCCGGGAGTAGACTCCAGCCAGATCCGGCCACCGTGTCGCTCGATGATCTTCTTGACGATGGTGAGACCGGCCCCGGTGCCGCCTCCGAACTTGTTTTGCTCGTGAAGGCGTTTAAAAATCCTGAAGACGTTGTCCTTATGTTGCGGCGGGATGCCGATGCCGTTGTCGCGAACGTGGAACACCGGCGGGTTGAGAGTGGGCTGGCACCCGACCTCGACCATCTTTTTGGGCTTGTCGTTGTATTTAAGGGCGTTGGCGATCAGGTTCTGAAAGACCTCGCCGATGCGCAGGGCATCCCCGGTCACGCTGGGCAGGTGGTTGGGGCGCCGGAGTTCGACCCCGTCCTTTTCCAGGGCGGCGGCCATGTCTTCGGCCACCTCGCCGACGACGGCCTCGAGATCGACGACATCTCTGGCCAGCGGCGCCGCGCCCAGGCGTGAATAGGCGAGCAGGCGGTCGATCAGGGTGCTCTGGCGTTCGGCCAGCCGCTGCATGCGGTCGAGGTAGCTGCGTCCCTCGTCGTCCAGGAGCTGGGCGTAATCTTCGAGCAGGAAGCTGGCGTAGTTGTGGATGCCCCGCAACGGCTCCTTGAGATCGTGGGAAGCGATGTAGGCGAACTCGTCGAGTTCCTGATTGCTGCGGTGGAGTTCCGCCATCGCCAGTTTGAGCTGGCGGTTGGCTTCCTTCACCGCCTTGGCGTGGCGCTGCTTTTGGTGGGCGATCAGACAGACCACGATCCCGGACGCGACGAAAATCGCCATCGGCAACAGCGTGTCCGGAGCCGCCTTGAACGACCAGTGCGGCGCCATGAAGACGTAGTGGCCGATGACGGCGCCCAGGGCCGTCGTCAGCAGGCCCGGACCGGAGCCGAACAGCAGCGCGGTCAAGGCGGTGGCGGGATAGAAGGTGAGAAAGGCCAGCCCGGCTTCCACCGGCAGGATGAAAAACCGCGTCGCCAGGGCGATGGCAAAGACCATGACGGCCAGCGGATAGCGCGCCCACGGGGCCAGCGGCAGATCCATATCCCAGGTCATGCCGGAAGGAACGGGCGCTTCGGCTGGTTCCTGTTTGGTCATGAGGTCCTCAGCCATTCCGCCCGTCACACAAAATCATCATGGTGACTGCCGGTGTATTACAAGCCGGAACCGATTGAAAGCGCGTCGCGCAATGTTCCTGACGATCGGGCTGTCGTCTCATCGCTCCGTGCCGCCGGCTTCGAGATAGTCCGCCGTCTCGGCCAGCACCAACCCCAGCAGGCGCCCGACCTCCCGGCCGAGCAGGAGCGCGCGCCCGCGATCGCTGCGGCGGGCGGCGATCTGGAGGGCTCCCGCGATCGCGGACAGGGTGTTGGCGCCGATATTGCCGGTCACGCCTTGAAGGGTGTGGGCAAGCCTGCTGACAGCGGTGAGATCATCGGCGGCCAGGGCGGCGTTGATCTCCCGGTCGGTGTCGGCGAAGTCGCGGGCGAAGTCGGCCAGAACGTCTTTGAGCAGGGTATCGTCGCCGGAGGCCCGTTTGAGGGCCAGGGCGAGATCGAGTTCCCGCCGGACGGCGGGGGCGGCGACCGGTGCCGGTGGCTCGGCCGGCGTGGCCCGGCCGCAGGCGGCGATCACCGTCAGCAGGCGCTCGATGTCGAGCGGTTTGGCGATGTGATCGTTCATGCCGGCGGCCAGGGCGCGCTCGCGGTCGGCGGGCAGGGCGTTGGCGGTCATGGCGATCACCGGCAGGCCCGACAGCTCCGGCCGGGCCCGGATCGCCGCCGTGGCCTCGTAGCCATCCATGCCCGGCATCTGCACGTCCATCAGCACGGCGGCGAAGCGGGCCGGCGTCGCCGCGAGCTTGCCCAGCGCCTCCAGGCCGCTGACCGCGACCTCGACCGTCGCTCCGGCGGACTCCAGAATCCGCTGGGCGACCACCTGATTGATCAGGTTGTCTTCGACCAGCAGCAAGCTCTGCCCGGCCAGAGGGATCGCACAGACCGGGGCCGGATCGGGCCGGCACCGGCCGCGCCCCGCCTCGACCATCGAACAGGCGACCACCACGGCGTCGAGCAGCACCGAGGGCGTCACCGGCTTGGTCAGCACCACCCGGATGTGGGCGTCGTCTCCGGCGTCGCGTCGCACCCGGTCATATTCGAAGGCGGTGACCACCAGAATCACCGGCATGGTCTCGGCGCAATGGTTGGCCTTGATATGGGTGAGAACCTCGCGCCCGCCGATTCCGGGCATGAACCAGTCGAGCAGGATCAGGTTGAAGGGCGTGTTGGCCCTGGTCGTGCGGTCGATCGCCGTCAGCGCCTCCTGGCCCGAGGCGGCGATCACCACCTCCCAGCCGAACGGCGCGACCATGGCGGCCATGACCTCGCGGGCGGTCGGGTTGTCGTCGACGATCAGCACCCGCAGCGAGGGCGGCAACCCCGCCGGCAAGGCCCGGTCCACCGCGATCTCGTGGCCACGGCCGAAGCGGGCGGTGAAACGGAAGCTGCTGCCGCGGCCGGGCTCGCTCTCCAGGGTGATCTCGCCCGCCATCAGGGCGACCAGCCGCTGGCAGATGGCCAGCCCGAGCCCGGTGCCGCCGAAACGCCGACTGGTCGACGCCTCGCCCTGGGCAAAAGCCTCGAAGATATGGCGCTGCTGATCGGCATCCATGCCGATGCCGGTGTCGCGCACCTCGAAGGTCAGCAGCACCCCGTGCTCGTCCTCTCCCGCCACCGCCACCGACAGCACCACCTCGCCCCGGCAGGTGAATTTGATGGCGTTGCCGGCGAGGTTGAGCAGCACCTGCTGTAGTCGTAGCGGGTCGCCGATCAGCGACAAAGGCGTGCCGGGGGATATCCGGAACAGCACCTCGATGTCCTTGTCGCGGGCGTTGGCGGCGGTGATCGCCGCCAGCGTTTTCATCATCTCTTCCAGGCGGAACGGCACCGTTTCCAGCTCCATCCGCCCGGCCTCGACCTTGGAGAAGTCCAGAATGTCGTTGAGGATGCCCAGCAGCGAGCGCGCCGAAATCCGGGTTTTCTCCAGATAGTCGCGCTGAACCGGGGTCAGCGCGGTCTGCTCCAGCAGATAGACCAGCCCGAGGATCGCGTTCATCGGCGTGCGGATCTCGTGGCTCATGTTGGCCACGAACTCGCTCTTGGCGCGATTGGCCGCCTCGGCCAGATTCCGGGCGTTCAGCAGTTCGGTCTTGGTCTCGTTGATGCGTTGGTAGCTCCGGGCGGTGCGGACGGCCAGGGCGCAGCCGCCGACCATCAGCAGGGCCAGATTGAGGTAGCGGTCGCGGAAGTCCGGAAAGGTCAGGTCCTCGATGGCGATCACGCCCAGTGTTTCGCCAGCGCCGATGATCCGCAACAGAAAGCCGGTTCCCGAAGCCGTCCAGGCCCAATCGGCCGTCATATCCTGCATTTGCGCCAGCAGATCGGCCGGGGTATGGGCGTCCGCTTGCACCATCCCCTCTGCCACCCGCAGGTACTGCAGCCGTTTCGGGGCGAAGAGCATGGTGAACATCTCCTCGATGCCCTCGATGACTTCGGATTCCCGCTCGACCAGGGCCAGCCGCCCGAGGAAATCCAGCGCCGAGGCGCGGTCGGCAAGCTCGCCGACATGCTTGCGCTCCCGGGCATAAGCCAACCGCCGCTCGTCCTCCAACCGCCATTCGGCGACCAGACGGGCCAGGACGTGGCGGGTTTCATCGATGCCGACCGCCAGCCGGCTGAAGGGCAGCCGCGTCACCTCGGCCAGCCTGGTGAGTTCGGCGGCGGCGCCGGGGGAAACGCCGGTATCCAGCAGCACCAGTTCGCGGGCGAAGTCTTGGAAGAAGTCGGCGGCGGTGCCGGTGTTGAATCCCAGCTCGGCCAAGCGCGCCGGCCAGTTGGCCAGCCAAGTCGGCGTCATCAGGTAGGCGCCGCGCTCGATGGCGTCGGCGACCAGCGTTCGCCCCGCCACCAGATGAAAGCACTCCCCTTGCGGCACCGCGCGGACGGGAGGCCAGCCGGCAGGGGGGGTGTGCAGTCCCTTGAGGCAGGCGCGGCCGAGCACCAGCACCTGGGTGCACTCGGCGCCGACCAGCGGCCGCAATTCCTCCCAGGTCACCGGCGGCCGGCCGCAGCGCGCCGGATAGGCGGCGACGGTGACATCGGCCCAGCCCTCGGCGGCCACCGCCGCCCGGACTTCCGCCTCGAAATTCCGGCAACAGAGCAGACACAAGGTTCCGGTCATGATGCCGCCTGATGATCGACCCAGTCCAGCGGATAGCGGCCCCAGCGATCGACCGCCGCGCGGATCGACAGCAGCACCTCGTCTGGCACCTGCCAGGGAATTTCGCCGTGATTGTCGGAAAGGATGAAACCGCCGCCACGGCCGGCGGCGGCAATCGCCCGCTTGACCGCGCTTTCGGCCAGCTCCGGCGTCCAATGGCGCATTTCGATGCCGTTGAGATTGCCGAGCAGCGTCACCTTCCCGGCGGCGGCGGCCTTCAGTTCGGCGAGATTGTCCAGGGCGCTGACCCCGAGCACGGCGGTGCCGGTGGCGGCGATGTCGGCGACGATGCCGAGACCGCGCCCGGAGGCGAGATGGGTCGCCGTCGGCCCCTGGATGCGGGCCAAGGTCCGCTTCGCCACCTCTTGCCCGGTCTTCAGGTACAAATCGCGGGGCACGATGGTCTGCGACGACACCGGATCGAAATAGCAGATGGCGGTGGCGCCGGCGGCGAGCTGGGCATTGGCCCACTCGGCGCAGAACGCCTCGTTGACCGCCATGAGCCGGGCGAAGCGGTCGGGATGTTCGTGGATCAGCTCGAGATAGCGGTCGAAGCCCATCTGCATCACCGGCAGCGAAAACGGCGAGATGGCGACGCCGATGATCGGCACCGTGTCGCCGACCCTTGCCTTCAGCCCGGCGATGGTTTCCAGCACGCGGGTCAGGCAGGCGGATTCCGCGACCCGGGGCGGCTCCAGGCGATCGATGTCCTCGGGGCGGTGGATGATCGGACAGCCGCAATTGGGCGGGCCGTCCTCGATGAAAATGGTCTCGCCGCCGAAGGCCTCGACTTCAAGCGAGGCGTAGAAGAACGGATACAGGCAATCGCCGCGATAGCGCTGCAACAGGCGCATCTGGCCTTCGATCACCTGATCGGAGCGCGAGAAATAGTCGCGGAGGCTCAGCCCCGTTTCCTTGGCGCCGTGCAGGGTGGTGAGCAGGAACAACGGCACGCGGTCCGGCTCGCAATGGCCGAGCGTCGTCAGCACGCGCTGGAGCGATGTCGTCGTCATGCCGCTGCCTCTTCCGTCCAGCGTTCGACGATGCCGATGGCATCGGAGGCCGTGCGCCCCATGGCGTCGGCGCCGACCTCCCGCCACAGCGCCGGGTCGAACAGGAAAGGCGCGCCACCGACGGCGATGCGCAGACGCACCCCGCGCGCGTCGAGCGCGTCCCTCAGCTCCCGCACCTTGAGCGCGGAGGGCAGCATCAGCACCGAAACCAGCAGAATATCCAACCGGTCGGCGGTGATGCGGTGGACCAAAGCGCCCACGTCGAGCCGTCCATAGTCGAGGATGTCATAGCCGCTGGCCCGCATCACCGAGTGGACGATCCGCTTGCCGAGCATGTGGTAGTCGGAGAGCACGACCACCGCCATCCGCGGCGATGGCCTCAACTTGGCGGTGCCGAGCTGAAGAAACCGCCCCAGCAGCTGCTCGCACATCCGGCTGCCCATATAAATCTGCGACAGCGCCAGCGTGCCGGAGTCCCACTCCGCGCCCAGCTGCTCCATCACCGGCACGACCAGACGCTCGATCATCTCCAGGGGCGCGGTCTCGGCCAGGGCCTGTTTGAGCACCGCTTCGGCCTGGACATGATCGAGCGCTTCCAGCGCGCTGCGGAATCTTTGTCTCAGACTGTTCATGCGGCACCCCCCGAAAGACGCCAGCCCTCATCCGCACCAGCCTGCCGGGTTCCGCGGGCGAGGCGGAGCGGCGCTGCGTGAGGCGAATCGAGGCGGCCGCCGGGAGTGCCTTGGTCGGCATGGGCGAGAGCGAGCGCGGGGATCAGGCTGCTGCTGTCGCCAAGCTTCGAGCCCAGGTTTCGCATGGTCTTGCGAGCATTGCTCTCGTGAGTTTGGCTCTTTATTGCTCTTCCGTCGTTATCGGCGCGATCGAGAGCAAGGCCGGGTTCGAATTCGGCTTGAGCGATCGCATCCGTCAACGAGGGGGCAGTCGGCGACAGTCCAACCAATGCGGAGTAAATCTCACGCGTGGCTGAGATATATTGGCCCCTACGCATCTCCTTATTTGCGCTGTCGATCTCGATATTGTCGATCGCAATTGGCGAGCAGATAAGATAAAGAAGCGGTATCGTGAGCAGGGCGAAGGAGATATAGAGTCTTGACCCAATATTTTTATACATCATCACGCCGTTCTCCGCGCGCCCATCGCCTGTTTTTTCACAGTTTCAGACAACCGATCAATTGTCGGTTGCTCTCTGTTGCCAAGCGAAAAATACCCTGACCCAATAGGCGTCCGGCCGCAAGATCATTGCAGCGATCGGTGTGCGAATTCCAAGTGTCACACCGAAGAATACGGTCTTTTCAGCTGCCCAAAGTTTGGACAATATCGTGTGAACACTTGTTGTGTCGCGTGAGGCTATGATGATGGTGGATTATGGTCTCGGCGGCAGGAAGGCCATCACTCTCCAACCACTTGACGATGATAGAGGCGAGTGATCATCCGAGGTGAGCGGCGGCCCGGCCGCTTCCGAGACGCCGGCGACTTGCGGCCTCTCGCTATGAACTGTGGGGTTGGCCGTAATCAGTCAGGTCAACCCGGTGAGGTGGTGTATTTCATCTGGCGTGATGCAGTGCCAGTTTTGCCTCTTCTACCTTGTTGATCAGATCGATTCCATCCACGATCAGCTTCACTTCTACTCGGCGAGCACTGTTATTGTCGGACTCGTCTTTTCTAACTCCTTGCCCCTTGCAGACGCGAACCAGAGAGTTGAGCCATCGACGCATGTCTTCGTTCTGACGCCCGGCCAAAGACGTCTTCAATAAATCATAAACATGTTTTGCCCTACGGTCAGACAGGCTCTGATTGCCGTCCTCATCGCCATCTTTCGAGGAAAATCCTTCAATTGTTATTGACATATTGTTTCCAGCGGCCCCGCCTGGCCAATCAATTTCACGAAGAAGGTTGACGACCCTAACGAGATCATCGGTAATGCGCCCCTGTTGTCGGAGGCATTCGTTTGGTAAAATGGCAAGACCGCTGTGGCATTGGCGGGCATCAAGCGTAGAAAAATTTGGGGCAAAAAACACTGTCAACAACGGGCAGGTTCCTTCAATGCTGCCATTGGATGGATTGATAACCTTGATGCAGCCGTTGCCTTCATATATGTGCTGCTCGCTAGCGGTATTATTATGAGGAGCTTCCGGTAAAGCAGGCTGCCGTGGGGTATCAACGGGTGGCTGGGGCTGTGAATACCTTGGAGTGTGAGACATTACCACCTGTTTCAGAAGCGTTGCAAGTGATGGTAATGTGAAGGGCGGCCTTGGGATAATCGGGTGCGCCTTGGGGCGATGCTCCCCGCTTACAAGAAAAAAGACGGTTGTAGCAATAATTGTAACCACTGTCTTCTTGTTCATCTCGCCTGCTCCAGTGCATCAAGCTCAAGGTTGTTTTGCTTCAGATTAGTTGTTGTACTTACCGTTGCTTGATCCTGGGCGAGTGTAAATGGCCCGTCGCTGCGACTCGTGGGTTAGAACTCGCGTTGAAGTAGCTGCCTGCCCCTGACGCCGGACGCCGGCCTCCCATCATTTATCCCTTGGTGAGACCGGAGAGACCATCCCTCGGCGCCGACCTGCCGCTTGG
>CAIOBP010000068.1 GCA_903856295.1 uncultured Rhodospirillales bacterium
AGGGCATCAACAGCTTGGTCCAGGCAGCCAAGGCCAAGGCACGGGGATACCGCTCTACCCGCAACCTGGCCGCGATAATCTACCTCGTCGCCGGAAAGCTAGAACTCAAGCTACCCACGTGAAACAGCGAAGAGCCAAAATTCGAGCAGGCCCAGTTAGCGTGGTCAGCGATCTATTCAAAAGATTCTCACACATCATGTGGTGGTGGAAAGGGAACCGGACATATCAGGGCAATGAAGTTCCTGTCAGAGCAAGGGGAGCCAATGAACAGTATCGATTTAAGTTGTGCTGAGCTGGGAGAGGTAGATCTTGTTGGCGCTCACTTGAGCGGTGCGCATATTGTTAAGTCAAACCTTACGCTTGCCAAGCTTGATAAGGCCGATCTTCAGCACGCCTTTCTGACGGATACAGCCATTACTGGGGCAAAAATGCGAAGTTCGAAACTTGGCGATGCTAACTTTACTTGCTCTCGCCTAACTTATGTTGACTTCACGGGCGCGACTTTTAAAGATGACGAAGGAAAGTCCGCCGTATTCAAGGATGCTTGTTATAACAAGAAAGCCGAAGGTGGGCGCCCAAAGGGATTGGTGATTGACAACGTCGATCTTGCCGATTCTCTCTTGGACTGTTCCGAGCGCCCCCCATCATGTACGCAAGATGCCCCGAAGGCCAAAACGGCCAAGGCGCAAAATCTTCTTGAATACTTTGCAGCTCTCGTCTTTCCGTAAGAGATTCTATAATCCCGGCGCCGCCCGTCCGCGCTTGACCAGCAGCTTGTTGAGGGCGTGGACGTAGGCGCGGCAGGAGGCGACCAGGGTATCGCTGTCGGCGCCGCGGCCGACCGCGCCGCGATCCTGCTCTTCCAGCCGCACCGAGACCTCGGCCTGGGCGTCGGTGCCGGCGGTGACGGCGTGGACCTGATAGAGGTCGAGCCGGGCGTCGTGGGGATATAGCGCCTTGATGGCATTGAAGATCGCGTCGACCGGGCCGTTGCCGGTGGCGCTGGTCGCGCGCTCCTCGCCGTCGATCAGCAGCACCAGCTCGGCGCGCTGGGGCGCCCGGGAGCCGGCCCGAACATCCAGCGACACGAACTGAATCGTGTCCTCGGCGTGGCCGATCTGGTCGTCGACCAGGGCGATCAGGTCCTCGTCGAAAATTTCCTTCTTCTTGTCGGCCAGTTCCTTGAAACGCCGGAAGGTTTCGTCGACGGCCGTGTCGTCGAGGGCATAACCCAGGTCCGCGAGGCGGGCGCGGAAGGCGGCCCGGCCGGAATGCTTGCCCATCACCAGCCCGCCCCGGTCGGCGGCGGCGCGGACCAGACCCACCGACTCCGGAGTCATGATCTCATAGGTGCCGGCGTGCTTGAGCATGCCGTCCTGATGAATGCCCGATTCGTGGGCGAAGGCGTTGGCGCCGACGATCGCCTTGTTGGGCTGGACCACGAAGCCGGTGATCGCCGAAACCAGCCGCGAGGCGTTCATGATCGCCTCGGTGCGGATGCCGGTGATGAAGGGCAGCTTGTCGTGACGGGTGCGCAGGGCCATCACGATCTCTTCGAGGGCGGCGTTGCCGGCGCGCTCGCCCAGACCGTTGATCGTGCATTCGATCTGGCGCGCGCCGCTCTGCACCCCGGCCAGCGAGTTGGCCACCGCCAGCCCGAGATCGTTGTGGCAGTGGACCGAGAGAATCGCCTGATCGATGTTGGGCACCCGGTTGCGCAGCATCGAGAACAGCGCGCCATATTCCTCGGGCACGCCATAGCCGACGGTATCGGGAATGTTGATGGTGGTGGCGCCGGCCCGGATCGCCGCCTCGACGCAGCGGCAGAGGAAATCATGTTCGGTGCGCGAGCCGTCCTCGGCGCTCCACTCGACATCCTCGACCAGGGAGCGCGCGTAGGCGACGCTCTCGGAAACCGCCGCCAGCACCTTCGCGGGCTCCATCTGGAGCTTGTACTTCATGTGCAGCGGGCTGGTGGAAATGAAGGTGTGGATGCGCTTGCGCTCGGCCGGCGCCAGCGCCTCGGCGCAACGGTCGATATCCTTGCGCTGGGCGCGGGCGAGACCGGCGATGGTCGAGCGCCGCGCCTGTCCGGCAATCGCGCGCACCGCCTCGAAATCGCCGTTGGAGGCGATCGGGAAGCCGGCCTCGATGACGTCGACGCCCAGCTCTTCCAGCACCCTGGCCAGGCGCAGCTTCTCCTCGAGATTCATCGAGGCGCCGGGCGATTGCTCGCCATCCCGCAGCGTGGTGTCGAAAATCACCACCCGGTCAGCGGTCGGCGGAGAGGCGGGGACGGCATCGGCGGTCATGGGGCAAATCCTCGGCGGGGCTGCTGTTGGGTAGCCCTGGGCGGCGGCGCGGCGCAAGGACTTTCTAAGGCGCTGGCCCTCCATTGATTTTAGAGTGGAGTCACGCTTCGGGGAGGGGCGACCCCTCGCGGCTCGCTCTGAAATGTCGGCTGGTGGCAAAGCCGGACGGTCACGGTCTTAATACATCCCGCTTCTCACATCCCTGAGATAGGGATCATCCCAATTCAGGCCGGTGATGGGATGATACAGGTCGTGATTGTCGAGCACGACGAATTGCTGGCCAAACTCGCGGTCGCGAATCGCATGCGCAGACCCGGCCGCGAGCAGCGCCTTCCGCGCCTGACGGGGAATTTGCACCAGATAGGGCTGAAGCTTGCGGGCGATGCCGCCGGGAAGGCGGACGTGCTCCAGCGCTTTGAGCTGCTTCTTCAGGTCGTCGTCGTCCGTGTCATAGGGCACGATCACCGGCACCTGGGTATCGTCGATGAGGTGGAAGGCGTCGGCGATGTCGGCGAAGGGGAAATCCAGCTCACGACCGGACTCCAGCACGGCGGCCAGGATGCCCTTCCGCTCCCCGACCCTGGCGCCATCGAGGTCGCAGGTCCCGTGCTCCCAGTCGCCGCCACTGCGTTGCCAGTAGAGCCGTTTGAAATAGAAACGCACGGCCTCCAGGCTCAGCGGGTCGTCGCCGTGCTTGCGCAGCGCATCCCGGGCCACCGCCGCAAACTGCTCCAACTCCGGCGGCGGTTTGTGGTCTTCGGTTTCCAGCGGATCGAAGAGGAAGACCCGGCCGCCCTCCGGCCCCAACTCGCCGTGGCGGTTGCAGCGGCCCGCGGCCTGGGCCAGGGAGTCGAGACCGGCGGCGGCGCGCCAGACCGCCGGGAAGGAGACGTCGACCCCGGCTTCGATCAGCGAGGTGGCCACCAGCCGCACCGGCCGTCCCGCGAGCAGAGTCGCGCGAATGTCGGCCAGCACCCGCCGGCGATGGGCGGCGCAGAGCGCGGTGGTCAGCAGGCGGGCGCCCGCCTGCGCGCCCAGGGCGTGGTGGAGGTCGCGGGCATGGCGGCGGTTGTTGACGATGCACAGCACCTGGGGCTCGGCGGCCAGCCGGCCGGCCAGGGTCTCCAGGTCCAGCGGCTCCGGGCAGCGGGTCACCGTCGCCCGTTTCAGGCTGCGGTAGAGCGCCTCGGGCTCCGGCGCCAGTTCCCGCACCCCGTCCAGGCCGCCCTTCTTGAATCCGTCCTCGGTCCGCACCGCCGGCTGGGTCGCGGTGCACAGCACCACCGAGCAGCCATAATTCCGGGCCAGTTCGCGCAAGGCTTCCAGGCAAGGACGCAGGAATTTCAGCGGCAGGGTCTGAGCCTCGTCGAGCACGATCACCGAACCGGCGATGTTGTGCAGCTTGCGGCAACGGCTGCGCCGGTTGGCGAACAGGCTCTCGAAGAACTGCACCGCGGTGGTGACCACCACCGGGCGGTCCCAGTTCTCGGCGGCCAGCCGCAGCTTGCGCCCGCCGTCGGGGCCTTCGTCATCCCGGACGCTCCCGGTCTTTTCGGCGCCGGGATCATAGGCGCTGTGGTGCTCCAGCACCGCGTCGTCGCTGCCCAGGGCCGCGCGAAAGACCCCGGCGGTCTGCTCGACGATCGAGGTGAAGGGGATGACGTAAATAACCCGGCGCAGAGTCTGCGGATGGCTCAGCGCATGATTCAAGGCGAAAGCCAACGAGGCCAGGGTCTTGCCGCCGCCGGTCGGCACGGTCAGCGAGAACAGGCCGGGCGCCCAGGCCGCCCGGCTCAACACCGTCTCCAGCACTCGGGCGCGCAGGGCGTTGACCGCACTGAGCGGCGGCTCGAGGCCGGCGGCCATGGTCGCCAGATGGGCGGTCAGCCGCTCGCGCAAGGTCTTGATGTCGAGCGGGCAGCCGCGATCCGGCGCCTCCTCTTTCAACTCGGCGTAATAGCGTTCGGTCTCGAGAAAATCAGCATCGACCAGACAGGAAAAGAGCATGCGGGCGTAAAAGGCTGCCGCAAAGGCATCGTTTCGGTGCGCCTCCACCTCGGCAAGCACGGCATCGGCCGCGGGCGCGACATCGAGATCAGGCGGCAGCGATGGTGCGGCACCCTTGCGCAGCCGCTCCTTCAAGGGCGTTCCCTCTCCGCCCGCCCGGCTGCCATTGGCCAGCCCGCCATGGTGCCCCGCGATGCCGAAGGCCAGCAGCTTGCCTGGAAGGGCGCCATAGGTCCGGCAGGCGAGCACCGCGCCGGCGGTGGAGTGATCCGGACTGGGGCCGTTGCCGCGGATATAAGCCTGATACGGCGCCGCCGTCTTTCCGGCATCATGAAGCGCGCCCATGGCCCGGGCCGCTTGCGCGCTCCGGAAGACGGCGCCAAACTCCGCGGCCCGGTTGGCCACAGCGGTCAGGTGATCGCGCAAGGGCTCCCAGGCGCTGAAGTCCTGGTCCGGAGCCGAATGAGCGTAGAGGGCCTGATCATCTCTCATGGATATCTCGGAGCATGTTTTGGTAATTCTGTAGAAGTACATAAGTTTCAGTCTGAATTCCAGCGTTTTATAGCTATAACCCAGGTATTGTTTATAACCTTTAGTTGAGAAATCTGGACTGTTCCGCTCAAGATGGCCTTCATCGTGAGGCTTTGATCCAGCCGGCTCCCGGCCAACTACGATGCCCCCGGACTCGCGTGAAGACTGCATTGACATTTGGCCGATATCCTATCTAATTGGCTGTCGTCTCGCGAAGGTGTGGCGGAATGTCCGATCTGGCCCTCTCGTCTGTAACCAGGAATACGCTGCTTTCGTTGACGAATACGGCTTCGTTGATGAGTCGCACGCAGAACCGCCTGAGTTCCGGGCTCAAGGTCGGCAGCGCCATCGATAATGCGGTCGCTTACTATCAATCGCAAAACCTGACCGACCGGGCGGTTGATTTCTCATCAAGAAAAGACGAGATAAATCAGGGAATTTCCAGCCTGAGCGCGGCGGTTCAGGGGGCGACGCTGGTCAGCAGCATCCTGAGCCAGATGAAAGGGATCATCAACAACGTCAGCACGTCTGACTCGATTACCAGAACCTCCATGAGCACGGCATTCGCCGATCTGTCGCGACAGATCAACTCGGCGCTTACCGACGCCAGCTACCAGGGGCTTGATCTGGTCAATAATAGCACCGCGAGCATCACGGTATATTTTGGCGAGGGTACTCATTCATCGTTGTCTGTCGGCTCCACGAACCTGAATGCCTCGAAACTCCTGACCACCATGGGCACCGCCGCCTCGACCTCCGGCATTCAAATGGTCGCGAACATGCTGGCCGCGGCGGCCGGTGTGACGGTCGGCGGGTTTTCGTCTTTGACCTCGCAGTCCGCTCTTAGTCCCGCCGCGGTCCTTGCCAGCGTCGGCGCAATCCTCGATAGGGGCATCAGCCGGGTTCGCGGCCAAATGTCGCTGCTGGTTGGCAATGTCACCTTCATGCAGTCCAGAATGGACTTCACCAGCAACTATATCAACACGCTCCAGGATGGTTCGGGCAAGCTGACCCTGGCCGACCTCAACGAGGAAGGCGCCAATCTGGTCACTCTGGAGACGCGCCAGCAGATCGGGGTGCAGGCCCTGAGCATATCCGCGCAGCAGCAGCAAAGCATCCTGAGCTTGCTGCGCTAACGCTTCAGACTCCGGATCAGGCCGTGCCGCCGTACTGGGGCGGGCTCCGTCTGGTCTGGGGCGTCGGCGTGGCGCGCGGGCCATGGACCCGTGGCGAGAGGGGGGGCGGGTCGGCCGGCTGAAACGCGAAGGTCAGCAACCCCTTCGCGATGCCCCGATTGATGCTGATCAGCGCGTCAAGGGACTCGGTGGCCGGGCAGGCCATCACGCGCGCGGTGCGCTTGTCGATAAAGTGCGACAGGGCCAACAGGTTGAGACGCAGCTTTCGGGGCAGCGCGCACTCCGGCTCGAGCAGGCTGGCTTGGAAGATGGTCCACAAACGCAAATTGAGGGTCACGGCCACGCGCACCGCCGCCGGATCGACCGGCGCGGTCTGGGCGACATGCATGCGCCGCGCCGCCTCGGTCAGCGCCCAGCCTTCGATCAGGCGGGAATCGGCCGTGGCACTCGGAACGCTGCTGTACGGGGTCCGCCCGCCCGGATAGTGCATGTCCCCGCTCCGTAAAGCCCCCGACGGGCAGAACGGGCATGGTACCGCCGGGGGCGCGATTCGTCAACCAGCCGACACCCTTTGAACAGGGGCGTCGCATGTGGCCGAGGATGGATCGAGCGAAGCGTTGGACCATCCTGAGCGTTTTCGCTTGCGGCACGCTGCGATTGCCCTGCGCTGGTGGGATTGTCCACTCGAATGAGCGCGCCGAGCTGGTCGATGTCGTCGAGAATCGGCTTGAGGCGGGCCACCGGCCGGAAACCCTGCGCCGGCTCAAGCGGGTGGTGGTGCTGGGGCGCGGCCGGATCGTCTCCGATGGCAGGAGAAGGTGACGAGACCGTCCGCCGGGGCATAATAGTATTGAGCCAGGCGTCGCGATTGGTCATTCTTATCGACCTTTCCAACCGAGGCCGGGATTATGGCGGGCGAGCGCGTCTATCTCTACGACACCACATTGCGCGATGGGGCGCAGACTCAGGGCGTCAGCTTCACCAGCGACGAGAAGGCGGCGATCGCCCTGGAGCTGGACCGGATCGGTGTCGACCACATCGAGGGCGGCTGGCCGGGCGCCAATCCCACCGACGACGCCTTTTTCGCCCGTCCGCCCCGGCTGATGGCGGCGACTCTGACCGCGTTCGGCATGACCCGGCGCTCCGGCCGCTCGGCCGCCAACGATCCGGGATTGCAAACCCTGATCCAGTCGCCGGCGCGGGCGATTTGTCTGGTCGGCAAGAGCTGGGATTTTCAGGTCGACGTCGCCCTCGGCATCCCGCGCGACGAGAATTTGCGGATCATCGAGGACAGCGTCGCCGCCGTCCACGCCGCCAAGGGCGAGGCGCTGTTCGACGCCGAGCACTTCTTCGACGGCTTCAAGGCCAATCCCGGCTATGCCCTGGAGTGCCTGAAGGCCGCCCATGCCGGCGGCGCCCGCTGGCTGGTGCTGTGCGACACCAATGGCGGCACCCTGCCCGACGAGATCGAGCGCATCGTGGCCGCCGTCGCCGAACGCCTGCCCGGCGCCGGGCTGGGCATCCATTGCCACAACGACACCGGCAACGCTGTGGCCAACAGCCTCGCCGCCGTCCGGGCCGGTGTCCGCATGGTCCAGGGGACGCTCAACGGCCTGGGCGAGCGCTGCGGCAACGCCAATCTGGTGACGCTGATTCCGACCCTGATGCTCAAGATGGGTTACACCACCGGCATCCGCAATCTGGCCGGGCTGACCGCGATTTCGCGCGGCTTCGACCAGCGGCTCAACCGCATTCCCGACCGCTACGCCCCCTATGTCGGCGCCAGCGCCTTCGCCCACAAGGGCGGGCTGCACGCCTCGGCGGTCGAGAAGAACCCGGCCTGCTACGAGCACGTCGACCCGGCCAAGGTCGGCAACAAGCGCACGGTCCTGATCTCGGATCAGGCCGGACGGTCGAACGTTCTGACCCGGCTGGTCGACCTCGGCATCGACTACGACGCCAAGGACCCACGCGTCGACCAACTGGTCGAGCTGATCAAGCAGCGCGATGTCGCCGGCTACGCCTATGACGAGGCCGACGCCAGCTTCGAGATGCTGGTGCGTCGCCGACTCGGACAGGTGCCGGTCTATTTCAAGCTGGAACAGGTCGACGTCAACAATGTCCTGCAATATGACGATCAGGGCGAGGTGCGCACCCGCTCGCTGGCGGTGGTGCGGCTGCGCTTCGGCAACCGGGCCGAGGATCTGATCACCGAGGCCGCCGACGGCACCGGTCCGGTCCATGCCCTCGACCTCGCGTTGCGCAAGGCGCTGGAGCCGCGCTATCCGCTGATCAAGGACATCCGGCTGGAGGATTTCCGCGTTCACATCATCAACGCCGAGCGCGGCACCGACGCCATGCCCCGGGTGCTGATTCGCAACGGCCGCGACGGCAAGGACGATTGGTGGACCTTCGGCGTCTCGCCCAGCATCATCGAGGCTTCCGCCGAAGCCCTGCTCGATGCCTTCATTTACGAGCTGTATCGCAGCGGCGTGGACGCGAAATACCGGTGATGGTCCTGTCATGACGTCAGGCAGCGATCCCAACCGTCCGGCGATCGAGGGCGGGCCGGTGGTGATTCTGGTCGAACCGCAGATCGGCGAGAACATCGGCGCCGTCGCCCGCGCCATGCTCAATTGCGGCCTGACCGAGCTGCGTCTGGTTCGGCCGCGCGAGGGCTGGCCCAATCCGCGCGCGGTGGCCACCGCCGCCGGCGCCGACCGGGTGCTCGATGGCGCGCGGCTCTATCCCGGTGTCGATTACGCGGTCGCCGATCTCCAGCGGGTCTATGCCACCACCGCGCGCAATCGCGGCATGACCCAGCACATCCTGACCCCCCGCGCCGCAGCATCCGAGATGCGCGGCCACTGGCAGGCCGGGCTGAAGCTCGGCCTGCTGTTCGGCCCCGAGCGCACCGGTCTGATCAACGATCAGCTGCCGCTGGCCGATGCCCTGATCAGCATTCCGCTCAACCCGCAATTCGCCTCGCTCAACCTCGCCCAGGCGGTGCTGCTGGTGGCCTATGAGTGGTTCCTGACTTGGCCGGAGCTGCCGCCCGAGCGCGTGCTGCACACCGGCCAGAGCGCGCCCGCGACCAAGGCCGCCCTGATCAACCTCTTCGAGCATCTGGAGCAGGAACTCGATGCCTGCCGCTTCTTTTCCACCCCCGCCAAGCGGCCGAGCATGGTGCGCAACATTCGCAATGCCTTCGAGCGCATGACCATGACCGAACAGGAGGTGCGCACCTTCCACGGCATCGTCGCCGGCCTGACCGGGCGCCGGAAGGGCGACTCCTGAAGCCGGGCAGGCTGCAAGCTTGTGGTGGCAGGGGCGCTTGTGTTAGTCGTGGCATCTCTGATGGTTGGCCGCCGCCACATTTACAGGGGGTTTTTCGTGAATTTCGCCATGCTCGAAGACGGCGGAAAGTCAATGGTGGTGGAGGGCGCCAATTTTCAAGCCGATGCCCGTTGGCTTGAGATTGGAATATTCGTTGTTTTTGTCGCGGTGTTGGCATGGGCGGTTTCGGGTTTGTTCAGTCTGGCAGTGGAAGTTGTGCTCGAGGGCTCGGGGCGCGCGCGTAAGTACCGGGCCGCCATCGATATGCGGGCGACCCTGATTTCCAGGTTCAAGAAGCGGCGGGGCGTGCTCCTGAGTGTCGTCGATCAGCGCAATGATGAAGTTAATGCCATTCAGGGGCAACGGGCGGCGCTGATCAAAAGGCTCAACAAGCTTCGTAGCGCCAAAGACCAGCTGGTCCGCCAGATTGGTGAGAATACGACCGGGAGTCACCGCTATAACTTTGTGGTGGCCAATCGCTATGTTCTCTCTTATGTCGCCAAGGGTCAGCAGCATCCTTTGCTCGACGAGTCCTGGAAGCATGGACAGCTGGTCGAAGTCTGGGCAAAGTCGTTGATGGATGCGCGGATCACTGTGGTCGATCGTTATCCCGCGACTCTGGGGTATTTCGTCGAAAAGCTCGAGGGCAAGAGCAAGAACGGCGAGGAGGAAGACGGCGAGTCCAACAAGGGAAAGGCCAAGGCCTGATCCGAGCGCGGAGCGGCAGACGGAACGTGTTGAGCAACCAAACAATTCTGATCATCCTTGCATGCGCCGTCACCCTGATCCTCACGGCGTATCGGGCGCGCAAGCGGCTGACCGGGGTCAATAAGCGAATCAGTCGCCTGAAAGGCGTGATTCGTGAACAGTCGGTGGCCATCCGCGCCCAGGCCCGCGAGACGCTGGCGCTGAGCCGCCAAGGCAAGCGGCTTGAGCAGCAGGTTGAGGAGTTTTCCAATCAGTGCGCGGAGGTCAAATCAAAGATTTCGTCCGCCGAAAAGGTTGATCGCCGCATCTATGTCCTCGATGACCGCAGGACGCCCGCCGATCAGGTCTGGATCATTTCGCTGAACCATCCCAATTATAAGCTCCATGTCTCACCGGACGCGACACCGGACCTGAACATGGCGTGGTCCATGGGGCGGCGTTACGTGGTGTGGGCCGTGGACAAGGACCGGGCTCTCGATAAGCTCCAGACCCGCTTTCCAAAGGAAAAGGGCTTTGTCATCAAGGGCATGAGCAAGACGGCGGCCGGGACGGACTAGCGGCCGGCGCCGGCGCGCGATGGGTCATTTTGTGTGTGCGCCGGGGGTACCGGCTCTTAAATACATTTTGCCGATGCCGTTGAGAGCCTGAAACAGTTGCCGGGCCTGACTCTCGAACGGTTCAAGGCTCAGTCCGCGATCAAGGTTGTGCAGGGCCTCGAAAATCGCGGTCAAGGGCGTGTGGCCGTTGATTCGGGCCAGGATCGGCCCGGCGAGACGCGGCAGCGGCAGCGCCAGCTTCAGGCCGGGAAAATCGGCATCGAGAATCGCGCCCGGCGGCAGGCTGCGGGCCAGCGCCGGGCCATCGAGGTCGCGCAGCACCGGTATCGCCTCCAACCCGTCCAGCCGCGCCACCGCTCCTGCCGCGTCCTCGGGCCGGACCAGATAGGCGACGTGCTTGCCCAGCGCGCCACCGACCTGCTCGGCCCAGGCGGCGCGTTCCAGCCAGGATAGCCCGTCCAGCCGCCGTAAGGTTTTCGGGTCCTTGACGTAGCTGGCCGGATCGTACTGGGCCGGTTCGATCAGGGCGCTGATCGTCAGGCCGCACCCGGCGACCAGCGCCGCCAGCTCGGGCACGGTGTAGGCGCGGTCGCAGCTGTGCAGCAGCAGATCGTAAAGGCCGGCGTCGGAGGTGAGATGGTCGCCGAGCAGCGGATTGTTGCGCAGGCCGTTGCGCTCGGGCAAAGCCCGCAGCAGGCGCCGCGCCGCCTCGACCTGTTCGGCGGGCGGCAGGCCGGCGGTCAGGGTGCGCAGGGCGTCCTGCATCGGGTAGACCCCGGCGCGGCCGTGGGGGGCGTAGACCATCAGCCCGATGCCGCCGCCCGGCGCCAGCATCGAGAGCAGCGCGCGCAGCCCCGCCGAGGGGTCGGCCAGATGATGAATCACGCCGCAGCAATCAATGTAGTCGAAGGGGCCGAGGCCGTCCAGCTCGAGCAGCGAGCCGGTCCGGAACGTGATCGTGCCGAGTCCCCGGCGGGTCGCCCGGGCTTCGGCGATGTCGCGGGAGGCCTGGGACAGGTCGAGATAGGTGATCCGCGCCGGCACCCCGGCATCCGCCAACTGCTGCGCCAGCATGATGGTGGCGTCGCCGGTACCGCCCCCGGCCACCAGCACCCGCAGCGGCGCCGTGAAATCGAGCCGGCCGCCAAACACATAATGATTGAGCTGGTCGAGGTGGCTGGGCGAACCGGTGATCAGCCGCCGCTCCTCATCGGACGGCGTCCGGGTCGGGTAGGGGTAGGCTTCATACTGGGCACGGAGCGGATCGGCGGACATGGGCGGAGACCCGAAACGGGGGCGGAGCGGCGCGTGCCATTGACATAGCATAACCAGATCGCAAAGTGGAACAAATTTTAGAACACGAGAAGAACAAACGCTTGACGTTCGGTGATCGTTCTCGTAATGTCCGCTTACCGATTCGGGGCTGCCCACTCAGACGACGCCGTCCCGCCCGGTCCGTTCCGAATGATCGGGACGCGGCGCTGTTGCCGGAACCGTTGAAGACATCAGGAGGTTGCGATGTCGATAACGAGATTGCTGACGGAATTGCTCGGTCTATCCGGATTGCTGACGACGCTGGCGGTATGGGCCATGCTGGCGCGGGGGCTGGGGCTGTGAGCCGGCCGGATGACCTTCAGGGCCGCGGCGATTGCCGCCGCGGTGCCCCTGTCCTGCGTCAGGTTTCGCGCCTGTCATGGTCGGGGCCGGTCCCGGCCGCGGTGCCGGTGCCGGTGCCGACGCGGCCTGCCGGTGTTCCGGGCTTCAGCCGCTTGCGTCTGGCGGTCGTCGCCGATGGCTGGTCTACGCAGCGGCGGCTACCATCTGCCTCCACACCATGGTAAGCCGTTTCCGATGCGCCGAGGTCGCTGGCGCCGATTGCCGTGAGGCCGCAAGAGGGATTCGTCGCCATGTCGTCCACCGCCGATCCAACCGCCCGCGTCCGGCATCCGGAGAAAGCGCACCGGCCCGACAATCCGGTGGCGCGCAAGCCGGCGTGGATCCGGGTCAAGGCGCCGGTGTCGCGGGAATATCAGGACACGCTCAAACTGATGCGTGGCCTGAAGCTGCATACGGTGTGCGAGGAGGCGGCGTGTCCCAATATCGGTGAGTGCTGGAAGCATCGCCACGCCACCTTCATGATCCTTGGCGCGACCTGCACCCGCGCCTGCGCCTTCTGCAACGTCGCCACCGGGCGGCCCGGTGCGGTGGATGGCGACGAGCCGCGGCATGTCGCCGAGGCGGTTGCCGAACTCGGGCTCTGGCACGTGGTGGTTACCTCGGTGGATCGCGACGATCTGCCCGATGGCGGGGCCGGGCAGTTTGCCGAGACCATCCGCCGGATCCGGGAGGTCTCACCGACCACCACCATCGAAGTGCTGACCCCCGACTTCATGAAGAAACCCGGGGCCCTGGAAATCGTGGTCGCGGCCGGTCCCGACGTCTTCAATCACAATCTGGAAACCGTGCCCCGGCTGTATCCCGGTATCCGGCCGGGCGCGCGCTATTTCACCTCTCTGGCCTTGCTGGCCAAGGCCAAGGAATTGGCGCCGGAGGTGTTCACCAAGTCGGGGCTGATGGTTGGGCTCGGTGAAACCCGCGAGGAGATCGGCCAGGTGATGGACGATCTGCGGGCTGCCGACGTCGATTTTCTGACCATCGGCCAGTACCTGCAACCGACGCCCAAACACACCGCCGTCGACCGCTTTCCGCCGCCTGAGGAGTTCGAGGCTTATGCCGTGCAGGCACGGGCCAAGGGCTTCCATATGGTGGCGTCCTCGCCGCTGACCCGTTCCTCCTACCATGCCGGCGACGATTTCGTGCGCCTGCGCGCCGCGCGTCTGGCGCACGCCAAATCCCGTTGAGGGCGGCGGCGCCTTCGACATCGACACCGCCGTCGTTCACCCCGCACTTGCGGGGTAGACAGCGCGGCGGCAGCGCGGCAGATTGCACCGATGCCGACACATGCTGAAAAGAAGTTTCTGCCCTACACGCCGGACCAGATGTTTCGTCTGGTCGCCGATATCGAGCGCTATCCGGAGTTTCTGCCCTGGTGCATCGGGGCGCGGGTGCGCAAGCGCGAGGACGGGATTATCTATGCCGACCTGATGATCGGCTTCAAGATGGTGCGCGAGCGCTTCACCTCAAAGGTGGTGATGGTGCCGCCCGGCCGGATCGACGTCAATTTCGCCGAGGGGCCGTTCCAATATCTCGCTAGCCATTGGAATTTCGAGCCGGCGCCGGACGGCTGTTTGATCGACTTCTTCGTCGATTTCGAGTTCAAGTCGAAGGTGCTGCAAAAGATCATCACCGCGTTGTTCAGTGAGGCGGTGCGCCGGATGGTCGGTGCGTTCGAGGCGCGGGCCCAGGCGCTGTATGGTCCGGCGGCGGCGTCATCGGCGGCAGGAGCCTCGGGCAATCAGGGGCAC
>CAIOBP010000069.1 GCA_903856295.1 uncultured Rhodospirillales bacterium
GCCAAGCGGCAGGTCGGCGCCGAGGGATGGTCTCTCCGGTCTCACCAAGGGATAAATGATGGGAGGCCGGCGTCCGGCGTCAGGGGCAGGCAGCTACTTCAACGCGAGTTCTAACCCACGAGTCGCAGCGACGGGCCCAACAGATAGATATAAAATGTTTTTTATCTGGCCCTTTAAGGGGTCGCGTCCGGGCATTGACAAAATATCATCGAGAATACGCTTGAACTGATTCATCTGGCCATCAAATTCATGAATAAGCGCGCGGTCCGGCGCCCCGTCAAAAGCCAGCATATTTTGATGGGCAATCAGAAACTTATTTTGCGCTTGGCCCAGCATGGCTGCCATGCGGGAGTCTTCATGCTCCATCATTTGCGCGAGCAGCAGGGAAAGCGCATCGGAGATCTCGGCGGCGGTTTTATTGAGGCTTTTAGAGAGGGCCTCGCCCAGATGTCGCTCGCCCAAAGCCGCATCGAAGTTGTCAATATAATTCAAGAAATGCCGATACATTCTGGAGATTATTTCTTTCCGTTCATCGTCCTGAATGGTCGGCTTGAGACTTTCGAATTGTTGTTTTAGGGTATCCTGAAGCAATCGAATGCGCGCCACTACGCCATCATAGCCAGAGAATGTATAGATCAGAACACTCCGCTGGAGGTCCATCACATTGTTTTCGATTTCATGAATCTCATTTACGGCCCGGTCAACTTCTGCATAGCTTTGAAAACGGGAGGCCGCCAATTGGAAGGCTGCGATTGACAAAACGCCCTCGGCAAGCATAACCGCCAGCACCAGGGAAAATCCCAGGTAGACGCGTTTACCAATATTCAAGCGAAGCACTCTTGCGATGACATTCACCGACGGACTCCTCTACGACAGCAGCAGCTCATTCCATCGGGGCAGGCTATATTCGTATGTATCCATGACCGTATTCCAGACCGCGACACGGCTGAAACGCTCCCAATAGGAACCGCCATTCCGCACCTCACCTCTGCGAACCGCGACGTCACCTTCCGGACCGCGCAACTCCACGGTTGCGGGCTTCCCTTCATACCAATAGTCCCACTCGGCCGGTGAAAGATGCGGGCGGGCGCGTTCCGGAACCGAAATGTAGTATCCCTGGCGAGCGACGTAGGCGCCGGGCCAACCGGAAAGCCACCAGTTCATGAACTCATAGGCCGCATCCCGCACCCATCCCGTCGTCCGCGACGATAAGCACATGACGCCATGCCATGCCCGGTAGCCTTCCTTCGGCGCGGCATAAACCACCGGTATGTTGCGTTCGTTGAGCGCCGTCACGGCCGGCGAGAACATGCTGCTAATCGCGGCCCGGCCACTGGCAACGAAGTCGATGGATTCGGGAACCGAATTCCAGAATCCGCAGAAATGCCCCTTCTGCCGCTTCTTGATCAGAATTGAAAACAGCTTGTCCATTTCGGGTTTGGAGATGTTCCCGATATCTTCGAACGTCATCGATCCGGCGGCCTGGGCGGCCAGCGCCGCATCGAAGAGGCCGATTGTCGGGTCGTTGTCGAGAGCGACCTTGCCGCTCCAGCGGTCGTCAAGCAGCCAAGCCCAGCTTTCCGTGCCGTAGGGCGTGCCCTGGGGCACCACCCGGGTATCGTAGCCGAAGGAATCGACATTGTGCACGTAAGGCAAGAAGCTAATGGCATCCGACCTCTTGGAGGATAGGCCGCCATTCGGTTGAACGTGAAGCAGCTTATAGGGCGCGTCTCCAAGTCCAATGTTGGCACTTGGGGTCAGGCGGCCGGTTTTGGTAAGATCGTTAACCTCGCTCCAGAGTTGGATGCGGCCGGGATCAATCGGCTGGATGGCGCCGGCGCGCCATAAGATATTAATACTATTGGTCCATTGCTCGTAGATATCAAAGCTCTCGGGGCGCGACGACGCTTTCTGAAGCACATGGGCATCGCCACCCGCTTCGAACTCGATTTCAATGCCAATATCCTGCTCCGCCCGTTTGCGGATTTCTTCTCTTAATGTGACGTGCGTTCCGAGAACGCGTAATTTCGGGCGATCGCTTGCAAAAACGAACGGCGCGCGCACCGCCACCGCCGCCCCAACCACGGTTGCCGCTGCCGACCGTCCGAACGCGCGTCTGGAAATATTCATCGGGCCGATCCTGATAGTGGAGCGGGGCGCGATGGGATGAAATCACCCCAAGCACGAAGAAACTCGCGGCAGCGTTTTCCGGCCTGCTGTCATCCGTGCGGATTTATGAGTCTCCGAAGTGCCAGCGTGGCCGCAGGAGTCCTGCTGACACTGTAACGCCGGGAAGTAAATACATTCTTAATACTCTTCCCAACCAGCATCCGCAACTCCCCTCCCCCGCTGAAAGCCGGCATGACCAGGGGCCGCAGATCGCGCACCGGTTCACGGGATCAACCGCCGATCGCCACCAACGGATGGCGGAACCTTGACATGGTGACGGCGGCTTCTACAATGGCCGGGTCCGAAGCAACGCGGCGGGTTGAGGCATGGTCGAAACGCAGTCTCACACGGCTTGGTCCCGCGTTTCAGTGGTTACGGTCACCCATCACAGCGCCGGCGTCATCGAGGGCTGCCTCCGGTCGGTGGCGCCCGCCGCCCGCGTCGTGGTGGTCGACAACGCCAGCGACGACGACACCCGCGAGATCGTCACCCGCATCCTGCCCTCGGCAACGCTGATTCACAACCGGGTCGGCCGGGGCTTCGGCAATGGCTGCAATCAGGGGCTGGAACAGGTCGACACCGACTACGCGCTGCTGCTGGGACCGGACTCCACCATCGACGGCGCCTCGCTGGACCTGCTGGTGGCGGCGGCGGACGCGTGGCCGACCGCCGGGTTGCTCGGCCCGGCGATCATCGCCGCCGATGGCCATGTCGAGCCCTCCCACGATCTCGGCCTGTTCGAGCGCATGGGCGCGGGCAAGCGCCTCGATAGCGGCATCCTGCCCGAGGGACCGCTTTCCGCCGGTCATCTCTCGGGGGCGGTGCTGCTGGTGCGGATGGCGGCGCTGCGGCAGGTCGGCTTCTTCGATCCCGAGATATTCCTCTATTATGAGGACGACGATCTCTGCCTGCGCATGCGCGCCGGCGGCTGGTCGCTGGTGCTGGTGCCCGGCGCCCGCGCCAGCCACATCGGCGGCGGCTCGTCGCGGCCCAGCCTGTGGCACCGCTGGGAAAAGTTTTGGCACCTCGCGTGGTCACGCCTCCATATCGAGGCCAAGTACCGGGGCCGGAACCGGGCGATTGCGGTCGGGCTGGGCACCCTGCCCCGCTTCTTCGCCAAGGCCCTGGGCAACGCCCTGATTCTCAACCGTCCCAAGGCCCTGCGCGATCTTGCCCGGTTCACCGGCACCACCGCCTGGCTGCTGGGCATCCGGGCGATGCCCGACACCGGACCGCGATAGAGGCCGACCGACCTTGCGCCTTTCCCCCACCACGTTGCCGGACGTTTTGCTGGTCGAGGTCAGCGCCCTCAGCGACGAGCGCGGACTGTTCGCCCGCACCTACGACGAAGCCACCTTCGCCCGCTTCGGCCTGCCGACCCGCTGGCCCCAATGCAACACCTCGTGGAACCGCCATCGCGGCACCCTGCGCGGCCTGCATTATCAGGCCGAGCCGCACCCGGAAGCCAAGCTGGTCCGCTGCACCCACGGCCGGGTGTTCGACGTCGCCGTCGACCTGCGGCCGGACTCGCCGCACTATTGCCGCTGGACCGGGGCCGAGCTGAGCGCCTCCGCGCGCAACGCGCTCTATATTCCCGCCGGTTTCGCCCACGGCTTCCTGACCCTCGAGGATGAGTGCGAGGTCTTCTACCAGATGGGCGAAAGCTACGTGCCCGACCTGGCCCAGGGCGTGCGCTGGAATGATCCGGCCTTCGCCATCGACTGGCCCGCCGCGCCGGCGGTGATCTCCGAGCGCGACGCCGCCTATCCGGATTTCATCCGGTGATGCCGGCGAGCCCGCGATCATGACCCGGGTTCTGGTCACCGGCGCCACCGGCTTCATCGGCCGGCATCTGCTGGAGCAGGTCCGGGGCGCCGGCTTCGAGGACGTCCACGCGGTCTGCCGCCGCCCGCCCGCCGAAACCGGCAGGGTGTGCTGGCACGCCGCCGATCTGCGCGACCCGGCGGCGGCGGCGGCGCTGGTGGCCGAGGTCCGGCCGAGTCATCTCCTGCACGCCGCCTGGATCGCCACCCCCGGCGTCTACCTCCACGCGCCTGAGAACATGGACTGGCTGGTTTCCGGTCTGGCCCTGGCCCGCGCCTTCGGCGAGGCCGGTGGACAGCGCTTCGTCGGCGTCGGCAGCAGCGCCGAATACGCCCCTGGCGACGCCCCCTGCCGGGAGGATGAAACCCCGGTCCGGCCGGCCTCGCTCTATGGCAAATGCAAGGCCGCCTGCTGGCGGGCGGTCGAGGCCGCCGCCCAGCATCATGGCTTTTCGGCGGCCTGGGGCCGGGTGTTCCTGCCCTATGGCCCCGGCGACCCGCCGCAACGGCTGATCCCCTCGGTGATCGCCGCCTTGCGCGCAGGCCAAGCCATCGAAACCAGCCATGGCCGGCAGGTGCGGGATTTCATCTTCGCGCCCGACGTCGCGGCGCAACTGGTCGGCCTGCTGGGAGTCGCGGAACCGGGAGTCTTCAACATCGGCACCGGCCAGGGCGTCGCGGTGCGCACGGCCCTGGAGACACTGGCCGATCACTTCGGCGCCCGGCCCCTGCTGCGCTTCGGCGCCCGCGCCCTGGCGCCGGGCGAGCCGATGCAACTGGTCGCCGAGATGAGCAAAACCAGCCGCGCACTTGGCCGCGACGGCTGGCTGCCCCTGCCGGACGGCTTGGCCCGGGCGCTGACGCCCGAATAACCCGCTACTTTCTCCGAATCACCAGGAAGCCGCGATTGGCCTTGGCGTCGCTGTCCTCGGTGGCCATCGAGGCCCAGACGTCGGCGGCGGACGCCCAGACCGGCGGCAACTTGTAGCGGGCGACGTCGAGGACCAGGAAGCGATCGGAAACGGCATCATAGGCCGCGAGCGGCGAATGATGGCCGGCACCGTCCTGGCCCAGCGCCTTGCGGTGATAATTGATCTCCACCCGCGCCTTGGGATCGGCCAGCGCGGCGCCGGCGATCGCACGGAAGCCATCGAGGTCCATCGGCGGCGCCGCATGGTGAACATCGACGGTGACGCCGTAGGTCCGGATCATCCCGGCCAGTTCCTCGAGGGTCAGGCCGCTGAGATGGACATATTTCGGCGGCTTGATGGCCAGCACCGCCTCGGAGAAGAAGTTCGACTGGTCGAACTTGCGGAAGGGATAGATCGCCGGAGCCGGAGGCGAGTCGACCTCAAGGGAGTTGAGAATGATCGCCGCCGAGGCCACGCCGCAGTAGGTCTGATCGTTCTGTGACTCATAGAAGTGCATCAGCTTCCAGAAGCCGGCCTTGGCCTGGGCCTCGGCGAACAGCTTCTCGGCCGCCGGATCGTCGATCGGGATCACCTCGGCGAAGGCCGGCGCCCGCGCCAGCAGGGCTGAGACGGCGAACAGCACGGCAAAACACAGGCGGATGGACATCGAGACAGCCTCTGAAACTCGGGTGGAACATGTCGCGGCAAACACAGCCGCCAGGGCGAGCAAACCAACCGGCACAAGCCCGACGGTAACAAGAATCAAGCCGAACCGGCAAGACGATTGATCACTAAGCTGTCCTGAACGCTTCGCGTGGCTGGTGCCGGCGCATCACACGGTCCGGGCCCGCTCCAAAGAGGTTACGGCGTTCGCCATGGCTTTCAAGGCCTCGTCCACGTCGTCCCCCTGATAAAGGGTGAGCGGAATCAGGTAATCGGCGCACATGCAAATCGTGATCGGGTGGATGGGACGGCCGATCAGGCCCAGAAAAGTGACGTCGGAGACCCGGGCATTGGCCTCCATAATCGCCGTCAGCAGCCGGTCATTCGCCACGGTCCTGCCCCCCTCGCCCTCCGTCCCCACCGGTCCCGACAATGCCTGCGGCCGGGAAGCAGGTCAACCGTCGGTGCCGCGACCGTCTTTTCCTGTCAATTTTCCTCGGAACTGGGCAAGCTGCCTGACGGACCGCCAGAGGAGGAGCGTGTGGCGAACGCAGGAACGAAGGGCCGCCAGCCGCGCTTGCTGTCGGTGGTCAAAACGGTGCTGGCGGCGCTGTTGCGCCTCGTGTACCGGATCGAGATTCGCGGACTCGAGCATTATCTGGCGGTGGAACGGGCGGTGGTGGTGGTCAACCACCTGTCGCTGCTTGATGCGCCGCTGCTCGCCGCCCTCCTGCCCGGCCGGCCGTCCCTGGCGGTCACCGAGGACATGGAACACTGCTGGTGGATGCGGCCATGGCTGGCCCTGGTCAACGCCTTCAAGGTCGATCCGCGCAGTCCGCTGGCCATGCTGCCGGTGGTGCGGGCGCTGAAACGCGGCGGCCACTGCGTGATGTTTCCCGAGGGCCGGCTCAGTGTCACCGGCGCGCTGATGAAGGTCTACGACGGTCCGGCGGTGGTGGCGGCGCGCACCCGGTCGCCGATCCTGCCGGTGTGGATCGACGGCACCCAGCATTCGCCCCAGTCCCTGCTCGGCGGCAAGGTGCGGCGGCGCTGGTTCCCCCGGGTGACCATCACCATCCTGCCGGCGCGCTTCGTCGAGCTGCCCGCGGGGCTGAGTGGCCGCAAACGGCGGCAACTGGCCGGCGAACATCTCTACGACCTGATGACCGGCGCCGCCTTCGAGGCCGGCAATCCCGAGCGCACGCTGTTCGAGGCGATGCTCGACGCCCGCGACCGTCACGGCGGCGACAAGGTGGTGTTCGACGATCCCGAGGGCAAAACGCTGACCTATGACCGGCTGGTGCTGGCGGCCAGCGTGCTCGGACCGAAACTGGCCCGAGTCGCGCCGCGTGGCGCCGCCGTCGGGGTGCTGATGCCCAACGCCGTCGGCACGGCGGCGCTGTTCGCGGCTTTCCAGGCGGTCGGACGGGTGCCGGCGCTGCTCAATTACACCCTCGGCCCGGCCCAGCTGGTCCAGGCCTGCGGAGTCGCCGATCTCAAGGTGGTGGTGACCGCGCGCCGCTTCATCCGGCTGGCCCATCTCGAGGCCGCGCTGGCGGCGCTGGCGACGGTGGCCGAGATCGTCTATCTCGACGACCTCCGGGACAGCCTGACCCTGGCCGACAAGCTGGGCGGCAAACTGCGCAGCCTGCGGGCGCGCGCCCTGCACCGGGCAACCGGCGTGAAACCCGGCGATCCGGCGGTGATCCTGTTCACCTCGGGCTCGGAGAACCTGCCCAAGGGCGTGGTGCTGAGCCATCGCAACCTGGTGGCCAACTGCCTCCAGCTCAAGGCCCGAGTCGACTTCTCCCCGGCCGACGTGCTGTTCAACGCCCTGCCGGTGTTCCACTCCTTCGGCATGACCGGGGGGCTGGTGCTGCCGCTGCTCTCCGGCTTCAAGTGCTTCCTCTACCCGTCGCCGCTGCATTACCGCATCGTGCCCGAGGCCGCCTATGGCTGCGACGCCACCATCATGTTCGGCACCGACACCTTCCTCAACGCCTATGGCCGCACCGCCCATCCCTATGATTTCCGGGCGGTACGCTACATTTTCGCCGGCGCCGAGGCGCTGCGCGAGGAGACCCGGCGGCTGTGGGCCGACCGCTTCGGCGTGCGGATTCTCGAGGGATACGGCGCCACCGAGACCGGACCGGTGCTGGCGGTCAACACCCCGATGTTCGCCGAGGCCGGCTCGGTCGGCCGCTTCCTGCCTGGCATCCGCCATCGCCTGGAACCGGTGGACGGCATCGACCATGGCGGCCGGTTGCTGGTCTCCGGCCCCAACATCATGCTCGGCTATCTCAAAGCCGGCGCGCCGGGGGTGCTCGAGCCGACTCCGGAGGGCTGGCACGACACCGGCGACATCGTCTCGGTGGATGATCACGGTTTCGCGCGGATCGTCGGCCGGCTGAAACGCTTCGCCAAGGTCGCGGGCGAAATGGTTTCGCTCTCGGCCGCCGAGGCGCTGGTGCAGTCGCTCTGGCCGGAAAGCCGCCACGCCGTGGTCGCCACCCGCGATCCTCGCAAGGGCGAGCAACTGGCGCTGATCACCGAACGCGCGGATGCCGGGCGCACGGCGCTGGCCGAACAGGCCCATAAGCTCGGGGTTTCGGAGCTGCTGATTCCGCGCTCGGTGCTGGTGGTCGGCGCCATGCCGCTGCTCTGCACCGGAAAAATCGACTACGTCCGGGTTCAGGCGCTGCTGACGGAAGCTCACGCCGGTCGGCGCGCGGCGTGAATTAGGGCTTTGCGCCGGGACGGAATGGATTTAAATTTCAACCCGCTGCGGGCCGGCTGCGATCGGGCGGTTCGGGCGATTCCCTTGGGAGGATTTCTCTACAATGAACGTCGCGGAAATCTTGCGCGCCAAAGGCGCCGAAGTGATTACCATTGTCCAAACCGAGACCATCGAGGCCGCGGCCAAGGTGTTGCGGGAAAGGAAGTTCGGCTCTCTGGTTGTGCGCGACCGCTCCGGCAAGCTCGCCGGGATCATCACCGAGCGCGACATCATTCGCGCCATCGCCGAAAAGGGCGCCTCGGGCTTGACCTATTTCGTCGAGGATTTCATGACCCGCGAGGTCAAGACCTGCCGCACCAGCGCCAGCATCAAGGACGTCATGGAACTGATGGCCCTGCGCCGGGTCCGCCATGTTCCCGTGGTCGAAAATGGCGCGTTGCTCGGCATGGTCAGCTCCACCGACGTCGTCAAGTACCGTCTGGAAGAGCGCTCGGCCGAAGTGGCGGTGCTGCGGGACGTCTCGCGCTCACGCTGACAGGATCGCACCGAAGGCCCCCGTGGCGTTGCCCCGCCTGTGCACCAGGGGCGCCGCCCCTGGACCCCGCCAAAGGCCGGGGGCCTTTGGAAACCGCGACGTTTAGAGCGCGATACTCTAAACCGGGCCGCTAAACCGGGCCGTCAAACCGTGAGGTCCCGGAACAGTTCCGTCGCCTGGACCAGGGCGATGCGGATGCCCGGTTCCATCGCGGAATGGCCGGCATCGGGAATGATGCGGTAGTCGGCCTCGGGCCAAACGCGGCGCAGCCGGTCGGCGGTGACGATCGGACAGACGACGTCGTAGCGCCCCTGCACGATCACCGCCGGGATGTGGCGCACCCGGTGAATCTCGTCGAGCAGCTTGGTATCCGGCTGAAACAGGTTGTTGCGGAAGTAGTGGGCCTCGATGCGGGCCAGCCCCAGCGCATGGCAGTCTTCGGCCGCCGCCGAGACCAACTCGGGGTTGGGCATCAGGGACGAGCAGGCGCCCTCGTAAATGCTCCAGGCGCGCGCCGCCGCGATTCGCACCGCCGGATCGGGGTCGTTGAGCCGCCGCCAATAGCCCTCGAGCAGGTCGCCGCGCTCGTCCTCGGGCAGAAAACCGGCGAACTCCGCCCAGGGCTCGGGAAAGATCGTGCCCATGCTGTAGAGAAACCAGTCGATCTCCGAGCGTTGCGCCAGGAAGATGCCGCGCAGCACCAGACTGACGCAGCGCTCGGGATGGGTCTCGGAATAGGCCAGCGCGAGGGTGCTGCCCCAGGAGCCGCCGAACACGTGCCAGCGCTCGATCTCGAGCATCTCGCGCAGCCGCTCGATGTCGTCGATCAACAGCTCGGTGGTGTTGGCGCGCGTTTCCCCCAGCGGTCGCGAACGACCGGCGCCGCGCTGGTCGAAAATCACGATTCGGTAGTGAGTCGGATCGAAAAAGCGACGGTGAGTCGGCGAGGCGCCGGCTCCCGGCCCGCCATGAAGAAACAGCACCGGCGCGCCGCCGGGATTGCCGCTTTGCTCCCAGTAGAGGGTGTGAGTCGCGTCGACTCGGAGCATCCCGCTCTGGTAGGGCTCGATCGGAGGAAACAGGTCGGCGCGCGTCATCGTCGGGGCTCGCACTTCACACATGCCGGATGGCTTGACCGGGGGCGCCGATGCGCCGGTCCTGTGCTTATAAGTCAGGGAAGCGGCGTCGGCAAGCCGCCGGTCTGGCGCAGCGCCTCGCCAAGCGCCATCGCCGCCGCCAGCGCGACATTGAGCGAGCGCGCCGGCGGGCGCAGGGGAATCACGATTCGGGCGTCGGCGGCGGCGAACACCGCATCGGGGACCCCGGCGCTCTCCCGGCCGACCAGCAGGCGATCCTCGGACCGGAACGCGAATCGGTGATAGGGCTCGCTGGCCCGGGTGGTCAGCAGCACCAAACGGCCCGGCTCGGGCCGGCTCGCGTAGGCCTGCCAGCTGCGATGGCGGGTAAAATCCAGCGACTCGGCGTAATCCATGGCGGCGCGCCGGAGCTTGCGGTCGTCGAGCACGAAGCCGCAAGGCTCGATCAGGTCCAGCCCGACCCCGAGACAGGCCGCAAGACGCATCATCGTACCGGTATTCTGGGGGATATCGGGCTCGAACAGCACAAGACGCATGGCAGTCCATCTCAAAGGGCACCTCTCCCTACACGATTGCGGTAGGCCTGCGTCAAGGTGCGCGCTGCAACCGGCTCACGAAATTGCTATGGGAGCGGGCTGCATTTTGATGGTGGCCGGGATTGGTCCGGCCGCCGGCTGCGGACGCGAACGGCGAGGCTTCGAATCGACAGGCGACAGCGAAAACCTGTCAAATCGGTCAGGGACATAGGCCACCGGGTTCTGTTAAGGACTGGGCAGTTTACGCTCTGTTGTTGCCTGCGCGTTCGCCGCGTATAAACGGTGCTGGACTTGTCAAGGAGAGAGAAAGCTGATGTCAACCATCGCGCATCCGTCTGGTGCGGGGACGGCCCCCGGGGACGGCGGAGGGGATGCCTCGCGCCGGAATTTCCTTTATCTAGCGACAACAGCGGTTGGGGCGGCCGGAGTCGGCGCTCTCGCGTGGCCGTTCATCGATAGCATGAACCCGGCCGCCGACACCCTGGCGCTCGCCTCGATCGAGGTCGACATCGCTTCGGTCAAGCCCGGCGAGCAGATCGTCGTGACCTGGCAGGGCAAGCCGGTGTTCATCCGTCACCGCACCCCCGATGAGATCAAGGCCGCCGAGTCGGTGAAGCCGGAAGAGATGAAGGACCCGCAGCCCGATTCGGCGCGCGTCCAGAAGCCCGAGTGGCTGATTCTGATCGGCATCTGCACCCACCTCGGTTGCGTGCCCAATTTCGACGGCCAGAACAGCAGCCACCTCGGCCAGTTCAACGGCTGGTTCTGCCCGTGCCATGGCTCGCAGTACGATACCTCGGGGCGCATCCGCAAAGGCCCCGCCCCGAAGAACCTCGGCGTGCCGAAATATGCATTCCTGAAAGACACGGTCGTCAAGATCGGCTGATCGGCCCGTCAGGTTAGGAGATACCCAAGATGGCTTTGTATCCATCCAAATTCAAAAATCCCCTGATCAACTGGATCGACAGCCGGCTGCCGATCGTCACGTTGATGCACCATGAGTACATTGAGTTCCAGATGCCCCGGAACATCAATTACCTGTGGGCGTTCGGGGCCATCGGTATGCTGCTGCTGATGCTGATGATCGGCACCGGCATCATGCTCGCGATGCAGTATACGCCCAACACCGGCTTGGCCTTCGCCTCGGTCGAGCACATCATGCGCGACGTCAACTTCGGTTGGCTGCTGCGCTACATGCATGCCAACGCGGGCGCGTTCTTCTTCCTCGCGATTTATGTTCACATCTTCCGCGGGCTTTATTACGGGTCGTACCAGAAGCCCCGCGAAATGATCTGGATTCTCGGCGTGCTGCTTTACCTGCTGATGATGGCCACCGGCTTCCTCGGCTATGTGCTGCCCTGGGGGCAGATGAGCTTCTGGGCCGCCACCGTGATCACCAACTTGTTCTCGGCCTTCCCGGTGGTCGGTGATCCGATCGTTACTTGGCTGTGGGGTGGTTTCTCGGTCGACAATCCGACGCTCAACCGTTTCTTCGCTCTGCATTACCTGCTGCCGTTCGTGCTGCTTGGCGTGGTCATCCTGCATGTCGCGGCGCTGCACATCACCGGCTCCAACAATCCGCTGGGTATCGACATCAAAGGCCCGCAGGACAGCGTGCCGTTCCATCCCTATGTCACGATCAAAGACATCTTCGCCTTCTGCGTCTACCTGATCCTGTTCTCGGTGTTCCTGTTCTTCATGCCGAACTACATGGGGCATCCTGACAACTACATTCCAGCCAACCCGCTGGTCACGCCGGCCCATATCGTGCCCGAATGGTACTTCCTGCCCTGGTACGCCATTCTGCGCGCGATTCCCGATAAGCTCGGCGGCACTCTGGCCATGTTCGCGGCGGTGCTGGTGCTGTTCGTGCTGCCCTGGCTCGACACCTCCAAAGTGAAGAGCATGGTGTTCAAGCCGCTTACCCGCTTCTGCTTCTGGCTGTTCGTTGCCGACTGCATCATTCTCGGCTTCTGCGGCGCCAACAATCCGGAAGGCATCTGGGTCATCGCCTCGCGTCTGGGTACCCTCTACTACTTCGGATATTTCCTGGTCCTGTTGCCCCTGCTCGGCAAAATCGAGCAACCCAAGCCGCTTCCGGCGAGCATTTCCGAGTCGATCTTGAAAGGCGGCGGTTCGGTTCATGCTCACGGGGCCACTGCCCAGCCGATGGAGAAGGCGTGATGCGTACCATGAAATCTATCATCTTCGCGGCGGCGGCGGTCGCGGTCAGCTTCGGCTTCGCCGAAGTGGCCAAAGCCAATGAGGGAATCGAGCTGCCCCAGCAGATCTGGGCGCAATCCGGCCCGTTCGGTCGTATCGACAAGACGCAAGCCCGGCGCGGCTTCCAGGTCTTCAAGGAAATCTGCGCCAATTGCCACTCGCTCGGCTTGGTATCCTATCGCAACCTCAGGGGCATCGGCTTCACCGAAGATCAGGTGAAGGAGATCGCCGCCAGTGCTCAAGTCCAGGACGGCCCCAACGATCAGGGCGAGATGTTTATGCGGCCGGCGATCCAGTCCGACCGCTTCGTCAAGCCGTTCGAGAACGACAAGAAGGCGCGCGTCGCCAATAATGGCTCGTTGCCGCCGGATCTGTCCGTGATCGTCAAGGCCCGGCATGGTGGCGAGGACTATATCGCCGCCCTGCTGACTGGTTACGCAGACGCGCCGGCCGGGTTCTCTGTTCCCGATGGCAAGTACTATAACAAGTACTTCCCCGGAAACACGGTGGGCATGCCCCAGATGCTGTTCGACGACAGCGTCACCTATGCCGACGGCACCAAAGCGACCGCTTTGCAGGAAGCCAAGGACGTCGCGGTTTTCTTGTCCTATGTCGCGGAACCGACTCAGGACGAACGCAAGGCTTTGGGTGTCAAGGTCATCCTGTTCCTGGTGGTGTTTTCGGGCCTGATGTATGCCTGCAAGCGCCAGTTGTGGGCTGGGCTGCACTAACAGCACCGTTTTCGACGCGGGGAGAAAGGGCGCCAACTCGGCGCCCTTTTTTCTTGGCAGAACGGCCCCATTTTGCCGACACTCCGCCTGGGCATTTGTTGTGAAGGATGAAGACCCCATGGACCTAGCGAAAGTTCCTGTTGGCCGCATGCCGCCTTGGGACATCAATGTCATGATCGAGATCCCGTTGCGCGGCGAACCGGTCAAATACGAGGTCGACAAAAATTCGGGGGCGGTGTTCGTTGACCGTTTCCTGCACACTGCCATGTTCTACCCGGGAAATTACGGCTTCGTGCCCCATACCCTGGCCTGCGATGGCGATCCGGTGGACGTGCTGGTGGTCGGGCCGACCTCGGTGATTCCCGGCGCGATCGTCCGCTCGCGGCCGATCGGCGTGCTGATCATGGAGGATGAAGCCGGCAAGGACGAAAAGATCATCGCCGTGCCGGTCGACGAATTGCATCCCTTTCACACCAACGTCGCGTCGTATCGCAACCTGCCGGAGATTCTCATCCAGCAGGTCACCCACTTTTTCCAGCACTACAAGGACCTGGAAAAGGGCAAGTGGACCAAGGTGGTGCGTTGGGGCGAGGCCGATGAGGCGGCTCAACTGATCAGCCAGGGCATCGCCGCCTACCGCGACGCCGAAACCGACGCCAGCACCGACATCTGAATCCGAGTCGCCGCCGGCCTACGGGTTTCCAAAGGCCGCCGGCCTTTGGTCGGGGCCCAGGGGCAAAGCCTCTGGAGTCCCGCCCCCGGAGCCTCGGGCAATCAGGGGCGGTGCCCC
>CAIOBP010000070.1 GCA_903856295.1 uncultured Rhodospirillales bacterium
CCTCATCACTCCGGGAGGCCCGGCTGCGCAGTATCAGCAAGCAATTAATTTACAGAAGCTAGTATGCACAAACTCATCATCGGCAAGACAAGCGCCAAACAACGCACTGTAATTACAGCTATTTGACTGGATGAGATGCTGGATCAGCGCCTGTATGGGGACAGAAAACGGGGCGGCTGGCGCCCCAAATCAGCCCCAAGGAGCACACCCCATGACAACGCTTTCCGACCTGACCCTGAAGCAGCTCACCGCCATCTACGGAGCGGTCGCTGAAGTCGCAACTTCAGCAAAGACCTTCAACACGAAGACTCGCGCGGTTTCTCGCCTCGAAACCCTGCTCGCCGAGAAGGGCCTGACCATCGCCGACGCCCTCAAGGCCGCCGGCATCGAAAACGAAGCCGAAGCGGCTGCCCCCGAGCCCGCCACGGCGCCCACGGGCGCGATCGAGCCGACCGGCACCAATGACGCGCTCCGGACTCCCGAGGCCAACGACGGCGCGCAGGTCGCGCCCCTTGATGCCGAAACCACGCCGACGGATGAAACCCCCGACGCCGCCGCGATCCTGACCAGCTCCTTGGTGATCAACGACACCCGCGACTGGCTGGTCCGCTATCTGATCGACAGCGCTAAGCTCGAACCCGAAACCGCGGTGCTGGCGGCCCTGCGCGCCGTCACCGCCCTCAAGCTGCCCGAACCGGCCGCCCGAACCGAACCCGCCGCGCCGCGCCAACCGCGCACCGGCACCAAACAGGAAACCATCCTGGCGCTGCTGCGCCGGCCCCAGGGCGCCACCCTCGCCGAGATCGCCCAGACGGCTGGCAACTGGCAGCTTCACACGATTCGCGGCTTTCTCGCCGGCCTGAAGAAGAAGGGCTTCGCGGTAACCTCCGAGAAGCCGGCCGGCGCCGCCGAACGCACCTACCACATCGCCAGCTGAAGGGAGCGACGCCGGCCTTCGCCTCGTCCGGGGATGAGGGCCGGCTTCCCGCCCCGACCGCAAGACCGGGATGTTCATGAAGCATTGATCGATCAGAACGAGCCGAGCGATAGTCTCCGTCAAAGAAGAGAGGGAAACACGGCCATGACCACTCACACCGAAACCGAAGCCGCCAAGACCATGGACGCCGCCATCACCGGGATCGCCGGCAAAGTCCTCGGCCTCGAAACCTTGGAGACCCGCAGCCGGGATAGCCTGGACTTCCACGACCTCTCGGTCTGGCAGATCAAGAAAGCCCTCGAAGCGGCGTTTCTGGCGGGAGTTGAAGCGGCGAACCGGGCGGGCTGAGCACCCGCCCGCCATTTCCCAGCAAGCCATCCACCCGGATCAGCCGATCGAGCAACCAGCGCAAAACCGGAACGGCCATCGAATTCCCCAGGGCTTTATACTGTCGTCCGTCCGGAGCTGGCCGCCCCCTCCAGTCGATGGCGGTCCAGTCGTCGGGAAAACCCATCAACCGGCTACATTCGCGCGGGGTCAGACGGCGCACCCCGGTTCCGACCGTTACCGCGACCTGTCCGCCAGCATTGGCGTGGCTGCCGGCGTGCGGCATGGCGCGCAGCGTCGGCGCGAGGTCGAACCGGGCATCGGCACCGTCGTTCTTGCCCGAGAACGCCATCACCGGAATCAGCGGCGTGCCCCGGCCGGTACCGTCCTCGCTGCCGTCGAACCCCTCGCCGCGCAGGGCGTGGACGATGAAGGTTTCGCTCTCGAAATCCAATCGCCCGTGCGGCCCGCCATGGGCGTTGACCGCCGTGGCGACCTGGATCGGGCCGCTGGTGTTGTTGCCGCCGTAGGCTATCAGGGGGCCATCGTCGAGGCTGGTGCCGCCCCGGCTTCGAGCGCCGCCCGTAGCGGTGCCGGCAAGGTCTTTCTTCGCTTGGCGGCGCGGCGCAGGACGCCTGCGCAAGCTTTCCGTGTCAAATAGAACCGCTGCGGGAGGTCGCCAGTCGCCTCCAGAATGTCCGACAAGGAAGAGGCGACGACGGCGCTGGGGGACTCCGAAGTATTGAGCGTCCAACAACCGAAACGCGTACCCATACCCGATGTTCCCCACCGCCCTGATGATGGTGGCAAAATCCCGTCCGCTGTTGCTGGACATTGTCCCTGCCACATTTTCCCAAAGGAACCAGCGGGGGCGGAGTCGATCAACCACGTCAAGGGCGACGAGGGCCAGGTTACCACGCGGATCATCCAGTCCACCTCGGCGGCCGGCGATCGAGAAGGATTGGCAAGGGCTGCCGAACGCGATGAAATCGACATCATCAACTCCCCGCCAGTCCACGGTGGTGACATCGCCGAGGTTGGGCACGCCGGGAAAATGCGTCCGGTAGACCGCCGAGGCGAACGGATCGATCTCGGCGGCCCAGCGCCAGTCAATGCCCGGCGCGGCGCATTCGGGAGCGCCGATGCCTGAAAACAGGGTGCCGCCGCGCATGTTCAGGCAGCCCGGCCAGCGGCGATGTCGTCGAACGACCGTCCATCGCCATCGAGCACGGCGGCCTCGCCGGTCAGACTCTGCCAGCGCGTCACCGCGACGTCGACGTAACGGGGATCGAGTTCGAGGGCGAAGCAGCGGCGGCCGGTACGTTCGGCGGCGATCAGGGTGGTGCCGGAGCCGGAGAACGGCTCATAGACGCTATCGCCCTCGGCGGAATTGTTCTCGATCGGCCGCCGCATGCAGGCGACCGGCTTCTGGGTGCCGTGAACGGTGGCGCCGTCGTCCTCGCCCGAGGCGATCGGCCAGACGGTGGCCTGATCCCGCGCCCCCTGCCAATGGCCGGTCCCGCCCTTGCGTACGGCGTAGAGGCAGGGTTCGTGCTGCCAATGGTAATCACCGCGCCCGAGCACGAAGCGCGACTTCGACCAGATGATCTGGCTGCGGACGACGAAGCCGCAGACCTCGAGACTTTCAGCGACCACCCGCGCATGAACGGCGGCGTGCCACACGTACGCGACCTCGCCGGGGAACAGCGCCCAGGCTTCCCGCCAGTCGGCGCGGTCATCGTTGGCCACCTTGCCGGTGCGCGCCGTGCTCGACACCCCGGCCTCGTTGCGCCAGGACGGATCGTAGGAGACGCCGTAGGGTGGATCGGTGACCATCAGGTGCGGCACGGTGCCGGCCAGCAGCCGCTCGACATCGGTCGCCACCGTGGCATCGCCGCAAAGGAGGCGATGTTTGCCAAGGCACCAAAGATCGCCCGGTCGGGACACCGGCTCGGCCGGTGGCTCGGGGGCGGCGTCATCGTCGGCGGAGTCCCCGCCGGCACCATCGTCTTCGCCGGTCGCGCCGAGCAGGGTTTCGAGTTCTTCGCCACCGAAGCCGGTCAAACCGAGGTCGAAGTCGAGGACCTGAAGTTCCTCGATCTCCAGCCGCAACAA
>CAIOBP010000071.1 GCA_903856295.1 uncultured Rhodospirillales bacterium
CTCATCACTCCGGGAGGCCCGGCTGCGCAGTATCAGCAAGCAATTAATTTACAGAAGCTAGTATGCACAAACCGGGGGAGGCCCAGCCGGTGATCGGGGTGTCGTAGCTGCGGGACGCGATGTACCACTGGGCGCCGTTCGAAATGACGGACACGAATTCGCCGAACTTGCCGAGCACGACCATGGCGCCGTCCGGCCCGCTGGAGCCGTCGGCGACCACCAGCACCGGGTTATTCGAGGAGTCGACCTTCTTGATCGTGACCTGCCGGCCCCAGCCTTCTGGCGAACCCGGCGCCGGCAGGGTGGCGGTGGCCTGACCGGTCCAGGCGCTGACCAGGCAGAGCGGCCGGGCGGTGTCGACCCAGAAGCCGGCGGTGCCTTCGATGTAGGCGGCGCCGACGGTCGGGGTCGAAGCGCCGATGGTGTGCCAGCCGGCGCCGTCGGAGATCACGGTGACGTAGTCGCCCTGGGCCGACAGAATCACCCGCCGGCCCTCGGGGCCATTGCCGGTCTCGGCGGTGACCCAAACCGCATGATCGGTCTGGTCGGCCTTCTTGATCGTCATCGGCTTGCCGACTGCTGTGGGCAGGCTGGGGTCGGGTAGCCGGAATTCGGTGACGCCGGTGTAGGCTGAGACGGTATAGAGCGAGCGCCCGGCCTTGCCGGTGATCGGCGAGACGCCCTCGATGTATTCGACGTCACCGTAATTGGCGACCAGCGCGGCGATGAACCATGCCGCCCCGTTCGAGACCACGTCGAGGCTGTCGTACTGATAGCGCAGCACGGCGGGCCGTCCGTCGGGGCCGCCGCCGCTGACGCAGGTGACGGTCACCGCATTGGCCGAGGCGTCGGTCTTCTTGATGGTGATCCGCCGTCCGGCGGCCTGGGCATCGCCCGGTGCCGGCAACCGCGCTTCAACCGCTCCGGTCTGAGCCGAGATCGCATAGAAGTTCTGGCCGAGATCAAGGGCGATCACGCCAGTGACGCCGTCGAAGAAGCGGACGTTGCCGGGCACGATGTTGCCGGCGACGATCCACCAGCCGGCGCCGTTGGAGACGACCTCGACATGGTCGTAGCGGCTGCCGAGCAGGACGGCGCGACCGTCGGGACCGGGACCGCTGGTTTCGGTCACCGTGACCGGGTTCAACGAGAGGTCGGTCTTCTTGATCGTGACCCGGCGACCGTTGGCCTCGGCGGCGTGGGGCAACCGGACCTCGACCAGCCCGCCGAAGGCCGAGATCAGCCAGACCGAGGACTTGGTCAGGTCCGGTTGGACCAGCCCGCCGGAGACCGGCTCGGCATAGGCGGTCTCGGCGGCGAAGCCCTCGACCCGCAGGTCGGTGGCCAACACGTCGTGCAACAGGGTTTTGGTTGGATAGCCGGCATTCAGCGCGGTGTAGGCGCGGGCACCGCTGGTGTCCCAGATCGGCGCACCGCCGGTGGCCGAGAACAGGTTGATGATTGTGGTGTTCTGCGAACTTCGGTCGATGCGGATGCCGGGCACGGCGCCCGAGCACTCGGCGTAGAAGTTGATGATCCGGGTCTGGTCGGTCAGCGCGCCCAGGCGGAAGCACGCCTCGGCGGTCGGACTGACATTGGCCTCGCAGTCGATGAACGAGTTGTGGAAGCGCGCCGTCGACAGGAAGAAGCCGCAGCCGGTGAGCGGAGCCGACAGGCTGTAGACCCGGACATCGTGGAACTTGTTAGCGTTCGGCGTGTCGCCGGTAGATTCCACCGTCATCAGCACGCCGTGTAATCCCGGCCGGGCGATCAGGATGCGGGCGAAGTGGTTCCAATAGGTCGGCTTGTCTGGGTTGTCATAACCGTCGAGGGTCAGGCCGATCAGCGCATCCCAGATCGTCAGATTTTCGATCACGTTCTTCACGCACGGCCCTGACCGGCCATAGAGCTTCACCGCGCTGGCGCCGCCAACCAGCTTGAGATCATGGACGTGGCAATAGCCGTCCCGCAGCTCGATCGCCTCGAACTGGGACGGATAGGCCGGCAGGGCATTGCCGTCCCACGGCTGCTCGCGCGCTTGGATCACCGAACCGTCGCCGATTCCGAACAGGCTCTGGCCATAGCCGAGCACGATCGGGCTGGCGATGCGCCAAGTTCCCGGCGGCACGAACACCGCCTTGTTAGCGTCCAGTGCGGCGGCGAAGGCGGGCGCGCAGTCGACCACGCCGCCCTCGATGCCGCCGTAGTCGGCCGGGGTGGCCACCTCGCGGGTGCCGAGATAGCGCCGCAGGTCGAGCTTGGAGACGGCGGCGCCGGCCGCCAGGATGTCGTCGATGCGCGGCATGGGGCTGATCACCCTTCGTTCGGGGTCGGCAGAACTCTGCCGGTTTCAAGGGCTGTTTCCGGCAGAATCCTGCCGGCTTTCGGCCACCTCCGACCGGCCCGGCCGTGGTATAGAGACCAGTCGCGGAGCGGAATGCCGATGATCGGAACGGCTCTGGTCCGGGAATCGGAGACCGGGAATCCGTAGAAACGCCGGGACAGGGGAGACGCCGTCGCGGGGGACGGATCAAGACCTGTGGCAGGGATGGCGATGCCGGAGCCTGCCAGGACGGACGTGATAGGTCCGCCCGCGTGGCAGGCGGTTCCCGTCCCGCCACGAACGGAGAAGTCCCCCTGGCGAGCCGGCTTGAGCCATGCTCGCCGCTGCCAGGGGGCGCTCTTCAGAGTTCGGCCGAAGCCAGAACCGTTCCCCCGGCCCCGCGCTGGATCAGCACGGCGCCGGAAGTCAGGCCGGAGAAGAAGCCGCAACTGACCCGACCGTTGTCGGCAGTGCGGTCGTGGATGGTCGTGATCGACGCCTGGGACTGGGAATAATCCGAAGTAACCGCGTCGGTGAAAGCCAGCGCCGCCGTCGCCTCGTAGCCGGGCATGGTGCGCATGTCCGGGTGCGACAGCGGAATCTGGATGTTGGTGCCGCTGTTCGCCTTGCCGATCAGGCCGGTGCAGGCGCGGAGAAAGCGCGCGACCAGATGGGTTTCCAGGGCCATCGGCCGGCGCTCGAAGGCGGTTTTCGTGGCGCCCGGCTCCAACTGCAGGTCGCCGAGATAGAACCATTTGTTGGAGACCGCCCCGCAGGCGGCCTTGATCAGAATTTCAAGGCCGTTGGAACAGTCGCCGAGATCGGCGATGGCCAGGGTCAAATCGGCGTTGCTGGCGTTGGCGATCGACGCCGTGCCGGTGGCGATCTGAGTGACAGCCGAGAAGTCGTCGGTGGCATTGGGCTTGTTGATCGTCAGCGTGTAGGACACTGCCGTTCCAACATCGTGATAGGTGCGGGCCGAGACCACGGCGGCGGCGCTGCGCAGCCGGATCGCGTCGCGCGCCTCGATGCGGTGACGCCACCAGACCGCGCCGCTACTGTTCAGCGTCGCGCCCTGAACCAGACAGGCGTAACCGCTGGTGGTCAGGGAAGTGACGCCGGTCACCTGCTTGAGGATGCCGGCGGTCGGGCTGCCGTCGGCACGGACGGCGAGCAGATCGACCTGGGCGTATTGCCAGCCGCCGGACAGCGACTTCGAAGCGCGGTGCGTCACCCGGCAGCAACCGTTGATCACGGCGTTCTTGACGCCGATGCCGGCCCCGCCGCCACCGAGCCGGCTGTCGTCGGCCCGGACCAGTTGGGTGGCGCTGCTGACCCCCGAGGCCGCGACCGGCAACCGGGCGATGTCGACGGTTCCCGAGGCGAGCGCACTGGCGTCGTGGCTGTGACCGGTCGCCGCTTTGCCATCCAGCGCCGCCTGCAACCCCTGGGTCTCGGCGATCTGGTGGCCGTGGCCGAGGGCGGACTTGCCGTCGAGCGCCACCTGCAACCCGGTGACGGTGGCGATCGGCTGGCTGCCGGTATGGCCGGCGCGGTCGCGCAGGGCGCCGACGGTGGTGCGCTTGCCGCCGCCCTGGACCACCGGCAGCAGCGCGGCGTTGTCGAGCGGACTGGCCTCGGGCAACTCGGAAAGCCGGGTTACGTCCATTCGCGTTCACTCCAACACCAGCACGGCGCCGGCCGCCGTCGACACGTTGACCGAGACCGGCCCGGCGAAGCCCGAGCGGTTGCCGTGGCGATCGACCGCGCGCACCCAATAGCTGCGGGCAGCCCCGCCGGGCAGGCCGTCGCGGAACCACGTCGAGGCGTAGGGTTCGCCCAGCCGGTCGGCGCTTTCGGGCGCACTGCCGGCCGCGCCCTCGTAGACCTCGAAGTGACTGAAGTCGGGTTCAGCGGTGGCGCTCCAGGTCAGGCGCACGGCGGCGCCCGAGAGGCTGGCGGCGAGGCCGGTCGGCACGGCGGGCGGAATGTCCTGGTTGCCCGGCAGCGACAGCGCGGGTGGCGCCGGCATGGTGACGAGATCGCCGAGGGCAAAGGCGTAGATGTCGGGGTCTTCCCGGTGCAGGGTCAGGTTGACGCCGAGGTCCTCGGTTAGTTGCCATTGGGCCACCACCATCGGCACCTGGGTGAGACCGAAGCGGCTGAGGGTCAGCGTCACGGTCTCGCCCGCCACCACCCGCAACCCGGCGAGATTGGCCGGCAGTTGCACGGTGAGTTCCCGCCGGCACATTTCGAGCGCAATGCGGGCGATCCTCTGGGCCATGTACGGCGAACGGGTGTAGGGAAGGTCCAGGTTCTCGGCGACCTCTTCGCTGCCGTCGGCCGTCTTGTAAGCGGCGACGCAGACGGGGGGATAGTCGGTCGGCTGCCAGTTCTGGGCGGGCGAGATAAAGGTGCCGCGCACCGTATTGATCAGGTCGCGGCGCGAGCGCCTCGGCTTGACCGTGATGGTATCGCGGGCGTCGGCCTCCGAGAAGCTGGTCATCGGCGGTAGGTAGGCGCCAGCAAAGAGCCGCCAGCGTCCAGCGGTGTAGGTCAGCCGGCCGGCGCACGAGGTCAACAGCGGCGGCAGCGCCGATTGCGGCGCCTGGGAGACATCCAGCACGCCGTTGCAGGTGAAGCGCTTCTCCTGGCCGTCGGGCCGTTCCACCGTCTCGTCGCAGATGTTGGCGGCGGCTACGAAGCTGGCCACGTCGATTTCCTCGAGAGTGGCCGCCAGCCCCCACGGTGCCATCAGATAGTCGAGCACACAGAGCGCCGGATTGTCCGACCACGCCGTCGTCGCGGTGCGCGGGTCGTAGAGTCTGCGCCCCCGGACCAGCGCCGACAGGTTGGGAATGCCCGAGGGGAAGGCGCGGTCGTCATAGGTCAGCTGGGCATGGACATAGGCGCGCCCGGCCAGCCGGTGCGCCCCCGTCCACTGCCCGCCCGAGTTGGCGATCAGCACCGGATCGGCCGCCTGATCCACGGCGCCCAGATGCTTCCACAGCCGCGCGAACACCGTGCCGTCGCGGACGAAGGGAGCATTGGTCGCGGCGCCATCGGCAGCCAGTGTCACGATCTGGTCGCTGAGATAGACATCGCCGATGGCCTCGACCTCGTGGGCGGCGAGCACCACGACCAGATGCAGAATATCGAGCTTGTCGGAACCGGCCGGTGCCCTGGTGTGCAGGTAGACCACCGGGCCGCCGGCCCGGACTTCGCCGTAAATGATGCGGTGAGCGGTGACCGGCTGGCGGACCATCTGAGTCAGGCCGCCGCCGGCCAGGGTCGGGGCCAGCGAGGGTGCCACCGTCTGGGTATGGTAGGGCGCCTGGTACGGCGCCTGATAGGGCGCAGGGGTGATCACCGGTGCGGGAGCCGGAGCGGGCGGCGGGGTGTAGATGCGCGGCGGCGGCGGGGTCGGCGTCGGATAGGAACGCTGCTGCGGCTGCGACGGGCCGATCACCTCGCGGGCCAGATAGGAGACGCCGACCGAGACGATGCCGCCGACCACCGCACCGAGCACGCCGCCCCCGACCGCCGCCGAGGCGGCCCCGCCAGCCACCATCGAAGCAACCGCGCCCACCGCTTCCATCGCACGTCCTCCAAGGTATGAGCGCGGCCACATGGACAGAACCGAGCCGGTGCCCTACCGTCTTCCCGGTCAGAAGGAGGACGCCATGGAACAGCGGCTGAGTGTGGTCACGCTCGGGGTTGCCGATCTCGAACGGTCGCGGCGGTTTTACGAGGCCGGGTTGGGCTGGACGGCGTCCCCGGCCAGTCAGGACGGTGTCGTGTTCTTTCAACTGGGCGGGCTGGTGCTGGCGCTCTACCCGCGACCAGCCTTGGCCGAAGATTCCGGCCTGCCGGACACGCCGGCACCACGGTTCAGCGGGATCACCCTGGCGTACAACGTCCGCAGCCGGGACGAAGTGGCCGATGTCCTCGAAACCGCAGTCGAGGCCGGCGGCACCCTGCTGAAGCCGGCCCGGGATGTCTTCTGGGGCGGGCATTCCGGCTATTTCGCCGATCCCGATGGCCATACCTGGGAAGTGGCGTGGAACCCGTTCTGGCCCCTGGACGCCGACGGTGCGGTGCGGCTGCCCGGTCAATGACAGCGACCCGCCGGTTTTCCGCCCCTCACCCAACCCGCCACGCCGCCACCGCCCGCCCCAACGGCAGCGTGACCAATCCACGTTTTCCGGGTGCGACCCCGACCGGGCCGGCGCACAGGCCAAGCCAGACGTGCGGCCCGTGGCGGAACGCCAGCAGGTCGCCGCGCCCGGCCAACAGCGGCGTGGTCAACGGCTCGCCGAGCAGACTGGTGGCGACCACGATCAGATCGCCGGTGCCCCAGCGCTGCCGCAGCAGGGCGGCGGCGCCGTCGGCGTCTCGGTAGAGGCCACGGACCTCGGCCAGCCGGACGCCGGTCGCTTCCTCGATCCAGTCGAGCGCGAACAGGCAGCAATCGTGATCACCCCACTGGAACGGCCGCTCCCGGCGCGCCGCCAGGAAATGGTCGAAGCGCGCCGGCCAATCGGGATGCCTCACGGCGCCCGGCCCCAAAGGATGTTGACCTCCTGCAGCGAGGCGACGAAGGCAAAGCCGAGATCGCCGGGAACTTCGGCCTGCTGGTCGGCGTCGGTGTAGCGGCGCACCCGCGCCCGTTCGAGGTCGCGGAGGCGACTCTCGGCGAAAAGGGTGATGGTGGCGATGCTGCCGCCGTCGGCAATTTCAACCGTATCCATGCGGCCGCGGAACAGCAGCACCGGGTCGGGCACCACCGCCCAGTCGTCGTCGAAGAAGGCGAGCCAGAGCAGCGCCGCCCGGCTCTGGATCGGCTCGGAGATCACCGGCGTCAGCAGGTCCGAGGGAATCCCCGACAACTGGAATGAGGCTCCGGCCGCCTTGAGTTCCAGCGTCTCCTCGACGGTGGAGACCCGGCCGAGCAGTCCGACCCCGGCCCAGGTGACGCCGTTCCAGGTGAGCGGCCCGACGCCCGACCACGCCCGCACCGGCCCCGAGGCGAACTGCAGCTCGACCAGCAAGGCGGGACGGACCACGCTCTTGTAGGGTTCCGCCGCGGCGGCCCCGGTCAGACGATCGGCCATGTCAGGTCTTCCTCGAAAGCAAGCCGGTAGGTGGTGCGGGCCGGCGGCTCAGTGGCGCCGTCGGCGGCGTCACCGCCGACCAGGGTCATGGCAATCCGGCCGTTGGCGGTGACCGGTGGTCCCAACGCGGGCGGCGCCCGCAGCGGCGGCGCCAGGGTGCAAAGGGCGATGCCGTTGCTGTCCGCCGGTTCGAGGGTGGTGATCAGGTGCGCCCGGCCGGGACCGGTCTGGAGCAGATCGCCGATGGTGAGGACAAGGCTGCCCGGCCGGCAGCCGCCCAGCGCCAGCCGGGCGAGACAGCCACCGAGCACCGCCACCGTGCCGGCGCCCTCGACGAAGCCCAGGCCGTCGTCGAACCGGCTGCCGTCGTCGAAGCCGGTTGGCCCGATTTCCGCAGCGAAACCATCGAAGCACGGCCCCACCCCGTGCCCGGTCAGCTTGCCGAACACCGGCAACAGCACGGTGCCGCCGCCGGCCAGCAGAGCGTCGATCCGGCGGACCTGCTCGGGCAGCGCCCGCAGCGTCAGTTCCGCCCGCCAGCGCGCGCCCGGCCGCTCGGCGACGTGAACCTGCCCGGACAGGGTGGCGGCAAAGCGGGCGGTCAGGGTCTCGACGTAGAAGACCTGCTCGACCGGTCGGAGGTCGGCGGGCCAACTCCAGGCGGTCATGACGGCAATACTTCTGCCAGATCGATCTGATAGGACGACTTGACCGGCGCCACCGTCTGGTTGGCCCCGGCGTCGTCGGTCATCAGTCGCATCCGCACCCGGCAGTTGCTGGTGACCAGCGGCCCGACTGTGACCGGCTCGCGCAGACGCGGCGCCACCCGGAAACTGGCATGGCCGTCGGCTCCGGCCGTGACATCGGCCAACACCAGATGGGCGCGGCCGGCACTGGTCTGGATCAGGTCGCCGGCCTTGAGCACCCCGACCGCATTCGGCGTGAAGCCGGACACCGACAGGGTGGTGCCGGAACCGGCAGCCAGCACCGGCGCTCCGGCCAAGCTGCCGGCGGCGGCCAAGCGACGGAAGTCCGGCACCATGACCTCGACCACGCCGCGCAGGCTGGCCAGGAAGGCGTCGAACGCCCGCGCCTTATCATCGGAGAAGCGTAGCGCCATGCGGGCGAGCCAGCGGGCGCCGTCGCGTTCCAGCACCTGGACGTGGTTGGTGAACGGGTTGGTGAAACGCGCGGTCAGGGTCTGGATGTAGAACGAGGCCTGCTCGGGCTTGAAGGCCAGCGGCCAGTCGACCGGAGTGTCGCTCATCAGAACTTGCCTCCCCGGCGGTGCAATTGATCGACCACCGAGCCGTAGGCGGTGGAGGCGGCTTGGCTCACGATGCCGGGCACGAGGCGTCCCAGCGTTTCGGCGACCGCCCGCTGGACCAGGGCGGCGGTTGCGTCGGGATCGCTGGCGCCGCGGGCATCGACGTTCACCACGTAGGTCGCGCGGGCATCGGTCGCCTGGAGCAAACCACCGCCGCCACCGATGCCCGCAGCGGAAACGCCGAGCCGCCCGTCGGGCAGACGCTGCAGCGGCAGGATGCCCTCCGGCCCGGCTTCGCCCATCAGGCCCATGCCGGTGGCCATCGGGAACAGGGTCGGCCGGTCGATGACCGTGCCGCCCGCGAAAGCGGTGACCCGCCCCGTTTCGAACACCGCGCCGGTGGCGAACAAGCCGCCAAACAGGTCGGAGAAGAAACCGCCGCCCCCGCCGTCACCAGTGCCGAAGATCGCGTCGCCGATCGGCCCCATTACTTCCCGCTCCCAGAATATCCGGGCGAGGTCCTCGATGATCCGCTGGGTCAGATTGTCGAAGTTGAGTTCGCCGCGGGTGATGAAGCCGACGAAGATATCCTCCATCCCCTTCATGGCGTCGCCGAACACCCGCTCGGCCTGGGCGGCGCCGTCGTAAGCCGCCTCCGACCAGCGCCGCCAGCCGCGTTCGATGCCGTCGGCCCAACTGTCGCTGGCCGCCAACATGCGCTCGTAGGCCTGTTCGGCGGCGCGTTCGTAGGTCTGGTGGTCGATGGCGCCGACTTCGAGCAGATGGTTCAGTTTGTTCAGTTCCTGCTCGTAGCGCTCGGCGCCGTCCCGAACGCTGTCGATCACCTGCCTTGCCTCGCGGCCGTCCTGAAGCTGATGCGCCAGCAAGGAGGCCATCGCCTTGTCGGCGGCGCTGGCGTTGTCGCCCAGTTGCTTGACCGCCTGCGCCGCCGCCAACTCACCCGCACCGGCATTGAGGTTGGCCAGTTGCTGGCGCAGGTTGCCCAGCACCTGCTGCGCCCTGGTGCTGGCTTCGATCGCCGCCTTTTCGTCCTGGAGCGCGGTCGCCAGTTCGCGCACCTTGTCGCGCTGTTCACCGGTGGCGTCGGCCGAGAGCCGGCGCACCGCCTGTTCGATCGAGCGTTCCCGGTTGGACAGTCCGATCAGGTCGAGTTCGGCCTGGAGAGACCCGATCAGCTTCTGGTTGGGATCGATCGCCTGTTTGGTATCTTCCGTGGAGCGTTCGGTCGCCTCGGCGCGGGCGACCTCGGCCAGTTCCCACTGCCGGACCTTGAGGATGGCGGCGTCGTAAGCGCCGGTATCGATGCCCAGCGATTGCGCCGCTGCCCGCTGGCCCTCGATCACCCGGATTTGCGCGTCGGCCTCTTCCCTGATCTTGTCGATGCGGGTCGCCGACAGCTCATTGAGCCGGTCATCGAGATCGCTGTTGATCTCCTCGATCTGCCCGGCGACGATGTGGGCCTGTTCGGCGCGGACCCGGCCCTGCTGGTCCTCGGCGGCGATTTCGGCGGTCAATTCTTCCTGACGTCGGCGGGCGGCGAGGTCGGTCCTTTCCGCGTCAACCTGCGCCAACTGCTCGGTCAGTCTCCGGCGTGCCGCGATGCGCTCGTCCGCGCTCTGGTCTTCCAATCTTTTGATTTCAGCCTCATCCCTGGCGATTTGCTCCCGGTGCGACGAGATGTCGATCCCGGACCAGCCGAAACGGTAGACGGTCGTGTCCTGATCAAAGCCGTTGGCGACCTCCGCCTTAAGCCGGGCGATATTGGCCGTGAGGGCTTCGACCTGACGCTCAGTCGCCGCGACCGCCGCTTGATCGGCCGCCTCAATGCTGGCGATCAGCTGGTCATGCTTGGCCTGAAGCGCGTCGAGTCGTCTTTGCGAAGTCTCATCCAGAGCGTCCGTGGCCGCGTTCAACACCGATTTGACGGTGTCCGCCATCACGGAGACCCCCCGTTCGATCAGTCCCGGCCCGTCGGCAGCCCCCGCCCCATAGCCCAGCACCCGCGCCAGCGCCCCGATGACATCCGAGCGGTTGGCCGCGACCGCCCCCAGTTGGTCGATGGCATTGCTGAGGTCCTTGATCCGGCCGGTCAGACCGTGCTGGGCGGTGGCGTCGGCGCCGCCGACGCTCTCGGCCACGGCGTCGAGAATCGCCTGCTGGGCTTCGAAGGTCCGGCCGGACTCGACCAGGCTTTCGATCAAGTCACGCTGGCCATCGGTGAAGCGTACGCCGGCCCGTTCGAGGTTCTCCAGCGCCTGTTCCGGCTCGTCGAGCGCGGCGCCGAGCAGCTTGACGTTGCTGGTCAGCGACCCGCCGAACGCCGCCGAGAGGTCGGCCGAGAGCCGCAACGTGCGCTCGAAATTATCACCGAGCACGGTATGATACTGCATCAGCTCCTGTTCGGCCTGGAGCAGCTCGGCGCGGCTGGCCATGGTGCCAGCGGCCACTTGATTGGCCAGGGTCTGAACATCCTTCGCGGTCAGAGTCGCGGCGACGCCGGTGCGCGCCAGCGCCTGATTGATCGCGGTCAGTTCCTCCTCGCCTTTTTTGGCGTCGTCGAAGGCCAGCCACAGGACGCCGACCGCCGCCGCCGCGCCGAGGCCGATCGGCCCGAGCGAGCGCAATGCCTGTCCGACCATGCCGGCCCGCGCCGCCATGCCGATCGCCGCCCCTTCCGCTACGGCCGCCATTTCGGAAAGACCAGCGCCGCCGGCCTCTGCCCCTTCGGCCACCTCACGGCCCATCGCGGCGCCACCAGCCCCGACTTCCGTGGTGGCCGCAACCACCTCCCGCCCGGCGGTGCCGGCGGCCGTCCCGGTATCGGCGAACGCTTGTTCGGCCGCCTGCAACCCGTCATGGACCAACCGGCCCAGCCCGTCCACCGCCGCCGAGGCGGCATGGCCGATATCCTCCAGCACCGTGCCGAAGCTGGAGGTGGCCTGTTCCGCCGCCCCGGCCTCGCTGCCGATCTCATGCAGCGCCGAGGAACCCGACTCCTTCAGCGTGGCGAAGGCCCGCTCACCGGTGGCGCCGATGGTCTCCAGCCCGTCGACGATGGTGCGGACCACCGTCTCCTGCCAAGTCTGATCCGCCGGACCATAGCCCGCCTGTTCCAGCGCCCGGTTGAGCATCGCCCCGCCGGTCGGCACCAGGGCACGGTTATTGCCGGCGATGTCGCCGGCCATCCCCACCGCCGGAGCCAGATACTCCTTGAAGGCGTCATCCAGGGTGGTGCGCAGTTCCTGGGTTTGCTCGCGCGCGCTCTGGTTGCGCTTGGCCAGTTCCTCGGCCATCACCGCGTTCTGTTCGTCGAGCGCCGCGGTCATCACCTCCAGCGCCGTCCGGCCGCCGGCCTCCTCAATGCCCTGGTTTTCGGTCCAGAACTGACGTTCCAGGTTCACCCGCGCCGCGAAACCGTCCTCGGCGATCCGGCTGGCCTGCTCCAGAATCTCCCGCGAGGTATCGGCATTGTCCCGGTCGGCCTGACGGAGGGTTTCGCCCATCGCCTGCCTGGCATCGGCCAAGGTCTGCAACTGCTGCTGATTGGCGGCGGCCTCGCGCGCCAGTTCCTCGTCACCGGCCGTGAGGTCGGCCAGGGCATCGCCGACCTCCCCGGTGGCGCGGGCGAAAGCGTCGATGCCGCCGGTGTCACCCAGGGTGTCGAACAGCGCCGCCAGCGCCCGGCTGGCGTCGTCGGCCGCCGGCTCCATGCCGGTAACCGCTTCCGAAGCGCCGCGCGCCGGCTCGACCAGGGAGGTCAGCGCCTCGGCGCCCTGATTGCCGAGCCGATCGAGAACGTCGCTGGTGGCAGCCCCGGCGGTGGACAGGCCGCTGACATTGTCATTGACCGCTGACAGCAGCCCGGCCAGCGCCGTCGCGGCAGCCCCGCTGGACTCGGTGGCGGCGGCAAAGGCGGTGTCGCCCTCCTGTGCCGCAGCCGCTACCGCCTGCACCGCCTCGGCAGCCGCCCCCAATGGAGCCAGCGCGTCGGCCGCCTGTCCGGCCCCATCGGCCAGACCGCCGAGCGACGCCGTTCCCGCGTCGCCCAACCGGCTCAGCTCGTCATTGGCCGCCCCGATCCGGCCCTCGAACTGGTCGAGCGCCTGCTCCGCCGTGGCCAACGCCTCGACCAGTGGCGAGACATCCGCCTCGATCCGCGCGCCCAGCTTGACGGTCATGGGTCCAGTTCCTTGGCTGAGGTCGGACGCTTTGGCCCGAAAATGAGTTGAAACCCTGCCGGCTAGCTGTATCCTAGCTGTCAGATAGAGAGAGGCGAGCAATGACTGAACGCAATGATCTTCTCGCTTCGATAGCTGCGACCACGACGGACTATCGCGAGGGTGACTTGGCGGCCCCAACCCCAGAGCATGTGGACCGCTGGATCAGGCAGTTCGATGCCGCCGTACAACTGCCGATCCTGCGCGAAATGGATCACGTCCTGAAGCGCACCTATTTCTCCAGGAAAAGAACAACGGAATTTCTTGACGGCCTCTTTCAGACTGAAAAGCTGGTCGGCCAAGACCCGTGCGCTTTCTGGAAGAACGTAAAATTTCTTGACATTCAGGGTGGCGGCGCCAGCCAAACCCAGATGCTCGCCCTGTTCACCAAAGTCCTAAAAAAGAAATGCGGATTTTCCGCCGATGATTGTGGCGCTGCCCCGCAGGCATTTGTCTATCTTGATGATGCCATTTTTTCAGGCGGCAGAGTCAGCACTGATTTAGCCAAATGGATCAAGCAGGATGCCCCAGCCAGTGCCAAGCTGCATGTTATCGTCATTGCTACCCACCAAAGCTCCTATTACAATAAGAATAAAGTCACCGATGCGGTGACATCTTCTGGCAAATCTATCACCATCACATGGTGGCATGCGATTGATGTAGAAGATAGGAAGAAATATACAGACACATCTGACGTTCTTCGCCTAGTCGCAATACCAGCCGACCCGGCCGTCCAGGCATACACAGGGGCCTTGAGATACCAACCGCAGCTTCGCAACCCGGGACAGGTGGGTGGACTTGGTATTTTCTCCAGCGATGCTGGTCGTCAGGTTCTTGAGCAGGAGTTCCTGAAAACCGGCGTTCAAATTCGGGGAATGTGTCCGAATTTGAACCAATATCAGCGCCCACTTGGAAACATGATTCTGGACTCGCTGGGTTTCGGTTCCCTAATCGTGACGTTCCGCAACTGTCCGAACAATGCCCCTCTGGCGCTTTGGGCGGGCGACCCCTGGTATCCACTGTTCCCAAGGACGACCAATAGCGACACGTCGCTCAGGCGCTTCATGGCCATGCTGGCGAAGGACGTGTTATGATGGCCCAAGCCAGCCAGGTTCGCACCTACGACCCCGCCGCGAGCGTCGTCTTCCTGAAGACGAACGAGCGGTTTGGCGGTCTGTCGAACATGGCACCAGGCTTTCCGCTACGGGTCAACGGCGTTCGCATCCGCACGTCGGAAGCTCTTTATCAGGCGTGTCGCTTCCCGCACCTGCCGGACGTGCAGCGCAGGATCATAGACGAGCACAGCCCGATGACGGCGAAGATGCGCAGCAAGCCATTCCGCAAGGACTCGCGGCCGGATTGGGAAGCCGTGCGCGTGAAGATAATGCGCTGGTGCCTGCGGGTGAAGCTGGCACAGAACTGGAAAGAGTTTGGCAGGCTTTTGCTGGCGACCGGAGAACGCCCCATCGTCGAACAATCCCGCAAGGACGAATTCTGGGGCGCGAAGGTCGCCGAGGACGGCTCGCTTATCGGCATGAACGTCCTTGGCCGTCTGCTGATGGAGTTGCGCGAGCAGTTGAAGGGCGATTCTGCGGAAAACCTAAAATCCGTAGAGCCGGTTCTAATCCCCGAGTTCCTTCTGCTCCAGCGACCGATAGAGACGATATGTGCTGGCGAAGTGGGCATTTGGGCTAGCGGGGTCGAGAGCCGTCTCTCAGAACCGGCCGACCGACCGCCACCCCAGAAACAGCCGCAACCCTCTCTTTTCGACCAGCCAATAATTGCCCGGGACCAAAATGGTTAGTCAGGACAATCATCCCACCCGGATCGCCTCACTCCGGCTGATCGCATACCCCATCGCCCTGATTTGCAATCTTACCGATTGCTTCCCATAGGCCAACTTCAATTGCTGGCAGCAAAATGACCATGACTCGGGCGTCGTAACCGAGCGACTTGGCCAGTGTCAGTGCCAGCGCCCGGTCGATCACCGGAACCACCAGCCGCCCCATCACGGTCAGCGTGAGCGCCCGACCGGCCACGTCCCAGGCCTGCCAACCCTCGATCGTCTCGGGCTGACTGGTCACGTATGGGCAACGTCCGCCGCAGTCGCGTCCGCTGCTCCGGCACCCACCGCAATACCCGGCGCCGCCGGAGAAGTGCCACTCCGCACGGCGCCGCAACCTTCCCCCTCGGCGGCCAGCCGATCGAGGGGGGCGTAAATCTGGCGCAGGAACGCGGTGGCGATATCGGGAATCGCCATCAGCAAAGCCACGGTTTCTCCGGTGACCGGCGCCGGTGCGCCGTCGGCGAGCAACACGCTCTGCCAGTCCAGGATGGTCAGTTGCCCCAGCGCCCGGGCCAGAGCCGCCTTGGCCTGTCCGAGCCGCCAGGAGTATTTGGCAGCGGCGGGCGGAACATCCTGGCCGCGCTCGCGCAGATCGGCAGCAGCCGCGGCGCGGGCGGCGGCGTCGGTGGCGGTGTCGAGCGGACGGACATACAGCCGCACACCATGCGGGAGGTCGAGCCAGTGGGGTTCGCGCGGCAGATCGAGCCGGATCATGGCGTGGGGTCTCCTTCAGGGGGATGGGAGGATTGGTTCCGTGCCGCGGCACGGGCGGCGAGATAGTCGGCGACCGCCTCTTCCAGACAGGCGAGCGCCTGGGAGCAACCCTGGTCATTGACCCAGAGCACGGCGGCGCTGACCACCCGGCGCTCCAGGTCAGTCGGTGCAGGCGCAGTCAACGCTGCCTCCGTGATCGAGAAATTCGATCAGGTCACCCTGGCGCTCGGCGTCGCGTTTCATGACGGCGTATCCGGGGCGGTCGATTCTGAACAATGCGCCGCTGGGCTTGGACGGGCGGGCTTCGGCCTCACGGGCGACCCACCAGTCGGCCAGTTCAGGCCGGTCGCGAATGATGCCCCGAATGGTGGCCTCGGATTTCAGAAAGCAGAGGTCGCAGTTGCCGAGCGGGGTGACTCCATCGTGGTTGGGCAGGTTGAGATCGAAGGGCTGGTCTCGCCACCATGCCGCCACGTCGCGCCGGGTGACGCCGGCAACGGCCAGGGGACATGCGTTGGTCCAGCGCTCGCGAGCCATGCGGGAGGGATCGGTCAGCTTCACCACCCGCCGCATCTCGTCAGCGCGCAGGCCAACCACGTTCAGCCAGTGCGCGTGGCCGCAGACATGGTGCATGAACATCTTTGCCCGCCATATTTTCAACTCAGAGGTGCAGAAGCGGGCGACGGGGTTGGGCAGGAAGCCGCGGGCGGCGATTACGGCGCGGAACGGCTCGCCGTCCCGGCTGGCGCTGGCGTGATCGACGATGCGGGTGTGGTGCGGAGCGTCCGGATCATATTCCAGCCAGACGACCGGCACCGCCCAGCGCCGGGAACACTCCTCGACGAAATCCAGTGTTTGCGGCATTTCCCGGCCCGTATTCGCAAAGCACACCTGGATGTCCGCCGGCAGCGTGCCGCCATGGGCATCCAGGATGTGCTTCAGCATGAAAGCGCTGGTGCGTCCGCCCGAGAACGAGATCAGCGCCGGCCCGGCGATCCGGTAGGGATCGTCAGACATAGGAATCAACGTCGTTGCGCAGGGTGACGGTGACGAAAGCACCGGAGGTGGGCTTGGCCGCCTGCCAGTTGTATTTCGCCTCGATGCCGCCGGGACCGCTGATCGGGTTCTTCGCTTTCGGCAAATAGACGGCAGGCAGATCGAACAGCAGCGAATGGTCAGCGTCGATGATCCAGCCGAGCGTTAGCGCCACCGGCGTGCCGGCGGACGCGGCGTCGAGCAACACCGTGTCGGCGAAGCGGACGCTGATCTGGCCGGTGCAAGCCGCCACCCCCAGGTCGCAGCCATCGATCTTGCCGTCATCGCGGATGGTCCGCACCGCCGACAGCTTGTTGGCGTAGGTCAGTTCGCCGCCGGTGACGTTGCCGAGCGCGACGCCGTCCTTCCTGACCACGCCCATAGACTGCTGGAACCGGCGCAGCACCCGGCTGGTGGGCGTGCCACCGGTGCTGGTGGCACCGTTGGCCTCGCCCTGCGCGATGACTGCCACGGTGGCGTTGGCCTTGCCCGAGGTCGCCCACGGAAACTTGATGCTGTCCACCATGCAGCCGGTGTTCAGAAAATACCGCGGCACGTCGGGCATGCCGACTTCCAGCGCCAGCGAGGGCAAGGAGGTGGCGCCACTGGTGAAGACGTGGGTGAAGGCGGGCGCGGTGCCGGTGCTGACGGGGGCACCGAACAGCCCCTTCAGCCACAGCCCGATATCGCGCAGGTCGACCGGCACCACGACGTTACCCTGGGCAGTGACGACGCCGCGCGACGGCTCGGGCGGATCGCGGCCGAGGCCGAGCACGTCGTTGGCTTCCAGCGGCTGCTCCGAGCCGAGATCGCAACTGATGAAGGGCAGCCGGGCGTAATTACCGCCGGGGGCGGTGCCGTAGGCGGCCTCGAATTTGCCAAGCAGCTGGGCATTGGCGCCGATTGCACGGGCCATCATGAATCTCCGTCGATAGAAGGGAAAGGAATCAGCCGAGCGGATCGGCGGTCGAATAGCTGAGGGTGACGATCACGGTGGCGGCCCGGATCGGGCTGCCGCCGCCGGCTACCGGCAAGTCCTCGACGGCCGGGGCGGCCCAAGCCAGCCAATCGCAATTGCCACCAAGGGAACGGTCGGTGACGAGCGCGGTGCCGATGGCGCGCAGCAACCCGTCGATGGCGATGGCTCGGGCCGCCGGCTGCCCGGCCTGGGCGAACACCTCCAGCCGGGCGGCATGATCGTAGAGGTAGGTCAGCGGCGACAGGATCACCTCGGGCGTGCCGGGATCACCGTCGCGGAGAATGATCAGCCCGCCCTGGGGTACCCGTTCGGGGATTGCGGTTTCGCGCTCGACGGTGGCGCCGGGAACGGTGGTCAGCACCGCCAGCAGCGCCTGCAACACGGATTCACGGCGGCTCGGCATTGAGCGTCTCCGGAGTTGGCTTGAAAGAAAACGACAAGTGAAGCTTGGTATAAAGGCCGCATATTGCTTGGAACTCTGCAGCTCTGGTATCAAAGACCGGCAGGACACGGTTCCATCCTACGCGGCCTTGATCAACTCCACCTGGACTGGCCTTGGCTCCCATCTCTGCCGGCATTGCAGGGCGTCCCAGCGCTCGGCCATCGTCTTGGCATTGTTGTGAGGGCGCTTGTGGTTGCGGGCGACATCGGTGCTGTCGACCGAGGCGAATGGATAGATCGAACCGGACAACGCCATGCCCCGGAGCATGTGCAGCCAAACCGGCGAAGGGCCGCTGCCGCACAGCTGGTTCATCGCGTCCGTCATGCGGTCGTGCCAGCGGGCGTCGCCGACGACGGCATAGGCGCCCGAACTGCCGAGGCAGACCCGCGGCCATGTCTCGGCGAGACGGCAGAGGCGGCGGATCGGTTCGTGCAGGTGCCAGACGGGAGCGGCCTGCCGGCGGCCGTGCGGCCACTGGCGAAGAAGGTCGTCATTGGCGGCCTCGTCGCCCGCGATGACATCGGGCACTACCGCCCAGGTGGTCTGGTAGTCGAGCCAGCGTTCCGACCATGCGTAATAGCCCGGCCAGTCGGTCGGCTTGCCCGCCCGCCACAGGCTGTAGGCGCCGTTGTCGAGCATCACCGACTGGCCGATGTCATGGCACACTTGCACGTCGGCGGGGGCCGAATAGGAGACGCAGAAGCACTTGCCCCGAAGGTCCAGCAGCACCGAACGCGGGGTGATCGGCGTCCCATGAAAATGCAGCGTCATGGAAGCTCCGAGCCGAAATGGCTTTCGATCAAACCTGGAAACTCGGCTTCGACGGCGGCAACCGCCCCGGCGATGTCGAGGCGCTTGGACAAGGTCACCTGTGGCACCAGCACGAACATCAGCACCGGCTGCGCGCCGCGGCCCTGGGCCAGCCGGCGCGAGGTCGCCTGCCGAAAACCGCGTCCGGAGCGGGCGGCGACCATCTGGTCCATCAGCAGATAGCCGACCCGGCCACCCGGCGGCAGAACGGTGCGCAGATCGCGGTTGAAGGCGGCTTCGACCTCGACCGGCGTCATCAGCTGGCGTGGATGGCCGCCGGGCGCTTTCGATCCCCACGAACGCGGCGGCACGTTGGCGGTCGGGATTGCCAGCCAGCGGCTGCCGTTGCGGGCGACGATGGTGGCGCCCTCGTCGAAACCCCGGATGATCAGCGGGGCGACGGTCCAGACTTCACCGGCGGCGCCGGTATCGGTCGGTGGATAGAGTCGGCTGCGCCAGGTCTGTGCCAGCCGCGATCCCAAACCGGCGGCAACGACCTGACCGCGCAGAGTCTGTTCCAAGGTGGTGGTGGCATCGGCAACGCCCTCGGTCGCCGCCGCGATCAGGGATTCCGCTTCCCGGCGCAGGCTGGCGGCGGCGTTACCGCCCAGGGTGAGGGAGATGCGCATGGATGAGGTCCCGGCAAAAGGGACGCAGCCGGCTCCGTTGTCGGGACCGGCCACGCCTCGTAAGGGTCAGTTCAGCTTGATCGGGCGCTGGATGCTGATTTCCAGCCGCTGGGGCGAGATCGCCCGGCCGACAAAGACCAGATTGCCGGCACCGGGGATGTTGCCGGTCAGCACGCCCGCTGTAGTGTCAAGATAGTAATCGGTGCCGACCGCCAGAGCAGCGGACCCGGCGGACTCGGTCCAGTCGGCGAGTTCGAGCACACCGTCGGTCTGAACCTGGACGTAGGCGTCGAGAACCGCCGAAGACAGCGCGAGACCGAGCACATTGGCCTTGGTGTCGTCGTCGGCCTTGGCCTTCATGACCTGGAAGCCGGCGTTGCAGTAAACGGCCATACCGGCCGCTCCGATTCCTTCCTTGGCCTGCATTTCGACGACATCGACCTCCTGGACCTTGGCCGCGAGGGTGTCACCGGCCGGCAGCAGCGAGAGCTTGCCGGCGATCAGCACGACAGGACGATGGGTAGCCATCGGTTTTCCTTTCTGATGAGAGTGGGAATGGTCAGAGTCTGACCGGAGTGCCGGGCGTGACGTGCAGCACCGTGGGCGCCACGGCGTGGCCCACGGGGACAACCCACTGGCCGCGAAGGACCGGCGGGGTTCGGGTGATCCCGCCCGCGAGAATCGCGGACAGGAAGTAGGCGGCGCCGGGCACCAGGGTGGCTGAGCCGTCCTCGGTGAGCAGGGTCCAGTCGGGCCGCTCGACCGGGTGGTCGACGGTCCATTGGGCGGCATGGCCGGCGGCGGCCCCGGCGACGATGACGCCCGCGACCAGGGCGGTGTCGTCGGTATCGGCGCGCGACAGGGTCAGATAATTGGCCGGGGTCAGGTGGATCATGTGACCCACTTCGACCGCGACCTCGGGCAAGGCGGTGTAGCTGCCGTCCCAGATGCCCTGGACGAAGCGCTCCGGCGCCGGTTCGACCGGCGGCGGGGCTTCCTCGGGGGCCAGGGCGTAGCTTTCCAGGGTCCAGACCAGCCGGTCGGGATCGAGCCGGCGGGCCGCCTGGATGGCGTAGTCCACCCCATCCACCGTGATCAGTTCGTTGGGGCGGAAGGTGGAAAGTTCGCTGGTCCGCACCTCGAACAGCGCGGTCGAGGCGATCAGCCGGGTGTCCTCGAAACGGACCTCGGTGTCCGGGCGTTTAGCGATCACCCGCAGCGGACGGCGGTCGCCGGTGGCCGGGGTGTAGGTGGCGAGGGTTCCGAACTGAGCGAACACCGCGTTCACCGCCAGGGCGCCGGGGTTCACGGGGACTGGACCTGGAGGGCACCGGACGGCTGCTTGCACAACACTTTCACCGCCACGTCATCGACGGCCGCCAACCCGGCCAGTTCCGGGAACGAGGCGGCCAGGGCATTGGCGGCCTCGTCGCCGCTCAGATAGACTTGGCAGCGCTGATCGAGCGTGGTTCCTGTAGCCTGATCGATTTTGGCGCTGAGCGGGGCGCAGGCAATCAGGCCACCGGCACCGAGCGCCACCGCCAGCAGCAACGCCGCCGAAGCGGCTCCCGGAGGCAACCCGCCATCCTTGGGCGCGGCCGGCGCCGCCAGGGCGGCCAACTCGGCCAGCGCGGCGGCGGGACCGGCGGTGCGATAGGTTTCGACGATTTTGACGGTGTTGACCGCTTTGCCCCAATTGCCGGCGGCGAATTGCACGGCGTCGTGGAGCGTGGTGCTGACCTGGGCGAGGCCCGCCAGATTGAAGACGGCGGCGGCCTGGGACAAGACGCCGATGCCGGCGAAGGCCAGTGTGACGATGGTGCCGAGGTTGGCGGTGACGAAGTCGAAGAGTCCAAGAACGGTGTCCATGAGCTTCACTCCATAAAAAAAGCCGCCCAAAAGGCGGCCGGGGGCAGGAAACGGTTGAGAGACAGCGTCAAGGCTTGAACACGAGATGCTCGTGCAGCCACTGAATCAGGGTCGGCAGGCCAGAGATCAGCGCCAGAATGACGCCGCCGAACCAGATCGAGATTTTCCCGAGCGTTTTTGCGGTGTGCAGGAACTGCCTGATCTCGCCGAGCGCCCTGAGCATCTCTTCTTGATGCCGTTCTTGACGTTCGACGTGATCGTGGAACATCTGCGCCAGCTCTTCAAAGCGGCCTTCGAGAGAGGCGACACGTTCGGAGACATCGGTAAGATCGGGCGGCATGGTCAGCCCCCCGCCGGCAGACGGTAGCTCTCGCAGCGATTCACCCAGCCATGTTGGAAAGAACGTTGCGAGGGATCATGGGCGATGATCTCGGCGTAGTAGGTGCGGCGACGGTCGCAGATCGCATCGACGACCGCCTTGGCACCCAGGTGCTTGATCAGGCCGGCGGCGATGCCGGTGGTGATTTTTCCCAGCCTGCCATCGCCGATCACCGGACGGCCGAGATCGCCGAGCGCGTGCTGGAGCAACCGCACCGCCGTGCCCGGCCCGTGATTGACCGCCATGTCGAAGATCACCGGCTGAAGCTCTTCCGGCAGCCGGTCGATATTGGCGCCAAACCAGTAACGCTCACGATAAATGGCGAGCGCCTGCTGCCAGGTCATCGCTTTGACCTGATCCGGCGTCACCGGCTTGCCCAGGTATTCTCCAAACACCCGCGCGGTGATGCCGAACTTGGTCGGGCCGCCCCGGTCGGCGGGATGGTCGCTGTAGGCCGTTCCCTCGAAGCGGGAAACCATGGCCAGGATAATCTGATCGACTCGATCCATCGGCGTTTCCTCAATAAGAGAGCCGCTCAAGAGCGGCTCCATGACGTTATCCCGAGCCTTGATTCAGCTCAGTTGCTGGAGAACAGCTTGACCAGCACCTGCGGCCGGCGGCAGAGCGGCAGCGGGTTGCTCTCCATGATGATCCGCCAGCCGCGCTCGTCGTCGGTACGCACCGGCCAGGCGTAGGCGTCCATGCCGACGGTGTTGACGAACTCGTCCTTGTTGGCCGGGGCGAAGTAGGTCTTGAAGGTCTGCGTCGTTCCCAGCGGGAAGGCATGGCCCTCACCGGCGGCAATGAAGCGGGCGGTGGTGCCGTCGACGAGTTGACCAACCCCGCGATACTCCTCCATGATCAGCCCTTTATAGGGAAACTGCCGGCGGACATCCTCGCGCAAGGGCTGGGCACCAGTGGCCGCGTAGTACTTGTAGGCTTCGCGGATCACCGGGTGGGCGATGAACTTGTCAAAGAACTCGGGACTGACCAGCGCCTTAACCCCGGTCATCATCTCGCCCAGGAGATGATCTTCGATGTGGCGGAGCACTTCATTGATCTTGCCATCGACATCGGTGGCAGGGGTGCCGAGCACGAAGTCGACGCTCTTCTGGGTGATGCCGAACACCGTGTAGAGGTTGTAGAGCGTCTTGCCGGAGCCACCGACGATGATGCCCTTGAGGGCACCCATGCGGAGATATTCCAGGGTCAGGGCGAACTTCCGACGTCCGGCCTCGATCTTGCGCTGATAGGCCAGCGTCATGGTGTCGGGACCGATTTGCCCCGGCGCCCGCCGCCCCTGGACATCGGCGGGCAGCACCAGTTCCTCGTGCGGAATGTGCGGTACCCGGAACGACAGCACGCTACGATCCTCGTTCCGGCCCACGGTCGCGGGCGAACCCGGCTCGCGTTCCGGCAGGATGGTCAGGTACTCGTTGACCAGATCGATGGCGATGTCGCGGGTGGTGATGCCCTCGGCCGGGAACAGGTTGTATTCCTGCAACCGTCCCCAGAGGTTCGGGATGATGTTGATCGCTTCGGTCAGGGTGGCGAGGCTGTAGCCGGGACCGAACAGGTTGGGCGTGGTGACCATGATGTTCAAACTCCCGTGCGGATGACGATGCCGAGGGCGGCAAGCGCGGCGTTGATGGTGGCTTTCTGGAGCGCAGTGGCCCCGGCGGGGTAGATCAGCGCGAGGTCGGCGACGATCGCCGGGCCGCGCACCAGCACCACGCCTCCGGCATCGACGCTATCGGGCGCGGTGGTGTTGGTCAGCAGCACGCCGTAAACGGTCTGCGAGCCGTCGGCCCCGGCCAGCGCGAGGTCGACAACCTTGCCGCTGGCGGTGATGCGGCCGACGATGGTGCCGAGGGACAGCACGCGGTCGGAGCCGTTGCCGGCGAGGATCGTGACCTCCTCGCGGCAATAGGAAGGGTCTTCTTCGAGCTTGAGCAGGCCCGAGAGCCGGGGCGGCTCGGTGACCAGTTGGGTCGGCATCGGCATGGGTTAGCCTTTCCGGTAGGCTCTGTCAGCGGTGATTGTTGGCGTCCTGCACCGCCCCATATGTAGGGTTGGGAGGGTGGCGCGATGCGAGAGA
>CAIOBP010000072.1 GCA_903856295.1 uncultured Rhodospirillales bacterium
CGAACCTTGCCGTCGGCGGCCAGGGCCGAGGCCATGCCGCCGCGCTCGATGAAGCCGATCAGGATCGGCAGCAGCGGCACCCGCCGCCCCTCGACCTCGATGCCGACATCCAGCGAAAACCAGCCGTTGCCGGCCTCGACGACATCGACGTCCCAGTCGTCGGCGATCTCGATCACCCGGTAGGGGAAGGTTTCCCCCAACTCGACCTTCCAGCCCTTGCGGCGCAAATCCTCGGCGCCACTCAGCACCAGCCACTGCCAGCTTTCCTTGGGATTGCGGCTGCGGAAGGCGTAGCCCCGACCGCCGGTGGCCAGCCCGGGCGCGGTGACGCGCACGGCGGTCAGCCCCAGACCGCGCAGCACGGTGGCGGCGGCCTCCTCGAGCGGACGGTTGCGGCGGGCGAACACCGGCCCGGCCTCCTCGTCGCCATCATCCTCGAAGCGGACGAACTGGCTGGAATCGTCCTCGCGCACCAACTGGTCGCCATATTCGAACTGCAACAGCAGCACGTCGGCGCCGCCGCTCTCGCCGCTGGCGGCGATCAGCACCGGCACCGGCACCAGATCGATCACCGTCGGCGCGACCTCGGCGCGGACGGCGCCCCGGGTGGGCTGATGCGCGGCCGGAGCGAAGCTCTGGGCCGCGACCTCGTCGATCATCGCCGCGCCGATATGGCCGGTGGCTTCGGCGACGTACCAAGCGGGATCGCCGCCGAAAATCCGGGTCTTGGCCGGACGGTTGAGGAACTTGCGCGCCCCGGTGCGCGGATTGGTTTCCAGCAGGAAGCGCTTGGACGGCCCGCGCACCAGCTTGGGACCGCTGAGCCCCCAGCGGGCGCGGCCGGTCTCCAGCAGGGCGGCGATCAAATCCTCGACCGCCTCTTCATCCTCAAGGGACACCGCGACCAGCGGCAGGCTGGAGGCGCCGAGCAACCGGCACACCGCGCGATCGCTTTCGCCAGCCGGACCGGTGAGGGCGTTGCTCAACGCCCGCTTGGGCGAACTGCCCTCGATCCGCCGGGAATTGCGGTCGGAAATCTCCGTCGCCACCGTGACATACAGCGAATCGTCGCCCTCGGCCGCTTCCAGGCCATAGATGGTCCGGCGCTGTTCCACCGGCGGCTCGGGCACCGCCATGCGCTCGATGAAGCTGCTCTGGGACGGCCGGACGAGCACGGGAAAGCGCTCGAGCAACGCGAACGCCGTCGCCGCGCCGTGGGCGCAGCCGGAGGCGCGGCAGGAGCAGGCGACCGCCAGGGTCGAGGCGTCCTTCGCCTCGGTGACTTCCAGCAGCACCCGATAGCGATGGTGTCCGTCCTCGACCAGCGCCCGCATCTGGTTGGTCTTCACCACATCCTCGGTGACCACCAGCCCCTCGGCGGCCAGCGCCCGGCCCTTGTCGGCGCGCACCGGACCGAAGGCGCGAACGATATCCTCCTCGGCGAAACGGGCGCGCCCGGACCGCCGTGCCGCCTTCGCGCGCTGCGCGACCTGCGATCCTGCGGTGGTGTTATGCCCGATTGCCATGTCCGACCATCCCCTCGAGTCCCGACGCCATGCTGTCCCTGTCCGGTGGTGTGTCCAGACGTTGTGCCGTTTTCGTGTCTTGGCGCTTGGTACCACAAGATATAGCCGCCGTCACGCCAAACAGCACAAGCTACGGATAAGTGCCCCACCCCTGCCAGGAAGCCGGCACGGGGGACCTAGTGGTATACCTCAAAACAAATATTGGAATCAATAATTTACACGATAGCGTCTTGCCGGCCGGCCCCGGGCTTGTCACACTCCCTGTGTCAAAAAGAACGCGCCTTTTGGCGGTAGCGAATGGTTAACCGATGATTGTTCTTGGCATTGAAACAAGTTGCGATGAAACCGCCGCAGCCCTCGTTAATGATAAACGCGAGATATTGTCGAACATCGTTCTCTCCCAGATTGCCGACCACGCGCCCTATGGCGGGGTGGTGCCCGAGATCGCCGCCCGCGCCCACCTCGATCATCTGGACCGTCTGATCGCCGAGGCGCTCGAACAGGCGGGAGTCGGACTCTCCGAGCTATCGGGCGTCGCGGCGGCGGCCGGACCGGGACTGATCGGCGGCGTCATCGTCGGCGTGATGACCGCGAAAGCCATCGCCCTAGCCCGCAACCTGCCGTTTATCGCGGTCAATCACCTGGAAGGGCACGCCCTGACGGCGCGCCTCACCAACGACGTCGAGTGGCCTTTTTTGCTACTTCTGGTATCGGGTGGCCATTGCCAACTGCTGCTGGTCGAAGGCGTGGGGAGCTACCGTCGACTCGGAACCACCATCGACGACGCCGTCGGCGAAGCCTTCGACAAGGCGGCCAAGCTGATCGGCCTGGGCTATCCGGGGGGGGCAAATCTGGAACGGGCGGCGCTGACGGCGCAAAATCCCGGCCGCTTCGAGCTGCCGCGGCCGATGCTCGGCCGTCCGGGCTGCGATTTCTCCTTCTCGGGACTGAAGACGGCGGTGCGGCGCTGCCTCGAGCCGCTGGCCAAGCCCTTGTCCGATCAGGACGGCGCGGATCTGGCGGCGGCGTTTCAAACCGCGGTCGGCGACGCCCTGGCCGACCGGACCGCCCGCGCCCTGGCCATGGCGGAAACCCTGGCGCCGGCCTGCCGGACCCTGGTGGTGGCGGGAGGGGTCGCCGCCAACAAGAGCGTGCGGGCGCGGCTCGACAGCTTGGCGACGCGTCACGGCTGGCGCTTTGTCGCCCCGCCTGTGGCCCTCTGCACCGACAACGCCGCGATGATCGCCTGGGCCGGCCTGGAGCGCCTGCGCCTCGGCCTGACCGATGCCCTGGACTTCGCCCCCCGGCCGCGCTGGCCCCTCGACGCCACCGCCCCCAAGGCGCGCGGCGCCGGAGTCAAAGCTTAAAAAACCGGTTCCCAAAGGCCCCCGGCCTTTGGCGGGTCCAGGGCAGAGCCCTGGTCCTGGTCCTGCCCCCCCGGCCTCACGGCACGACGCCTGACCCTTCATCGAGGTTGAACTCGAAAGGCAGATAGCCGCTGGGCATCTTGGCCCGCAGGTATTCGGCCATCTTGGTGTCGGTGCGCAGGAAGTGGTAGTTGACCAGCAGATTGGCGAAGTCGGCGATCTCAACGATATTGCATTTGCCGCGCGTCAGGTCCTGATCGATCTCCATCAGCTTGGCGGTCAGCTTTTCATGCTGCTGATGGTGCTCCTGAAACTCCGGATAGCGGAACGCCGTCATCAGCTCTTCTTCATGGGCGAAGTGGTAGATCGCGTACCCCGCCAGTTCCTCGACCACCCGCCGCGCCACTCCGAAGGACTGATCGCTGCGCAAAGTGTTGATCAGATCGTTGAAAATACTGAGAAGCAGCTTATGCTCATCATCAATGAGCCTGACGCCGACGCTAAGGGAATCCGCCCACTGTATGGGTTTCAGGTGATCCATGGCCATATCCCAGTATCGCCGGCTCCGGCCGGCCTGCCGAGCAGGTTGCATGACGGAAGAAAAACTGTCAATTGCGCCGTGACCGGCTCCCGACCCTGCCTAATCAGTCAAACTCCGTACGCCCCCGTTCCGCACCACCGTGCCATGATGGTATGGTGTGTTCGGACCCGCGTTCGCTGCGGCCTCTTTTTCACCGCCCACGGGACGGCGCATGGAGCATCTGCCCCACCATCACGGTCACCATCCGCATCCGGACCAGCCGGAGCATCGCGCGAAATCGCCCCAGCGCGGCTGGGTCAGCGGCGTGGTGTTCACGGCATTCATGCTCAGCATCATCGCGCTGTCGATCAAGGCGGTGGCGGGAACGATGGCCTTCGTGCTGCTCGGCTCGGTGATCTTCGTGGTCGCGGTGTTCCACCGGGTGTTTCCCGGCAGCCGCTTCTTCACGCTGTCGCTGGTCAATTTCATCGGCATCTACGCCTGCATCTTCACGGTGGTCGTCGAGAGCAACTTCACCATGATCAGCCAGCGCGAGCAGGCGATCGGCTTCATCCTGCCTCTGATCGCCTTTCTCTGCGGCGCCTGCATCCGGGCGCGCACGGTGCGTCACATCGTGGTCTCGCGCCGGCCGCGCCACACCTCGCATTTCGGCGAGATTTTCCTCTGGCTGCTGCCGATGATCGGCATGATCGCCCTGACCTTCGCCCTGCCCGGCGGCGACATGGGCGGCTCGCTGCCCAACGTGCCGTTTCTGGCCTTCCAGGGCGTGGTGGCGCTGATCGTGGTGTTCGTCAGCCGCGACATCGCGATTTTCCTGCTCGACATCGGCCTGCTGTTCGAGGGCTTCTTCGCCCAGGCCTCGCGGCTGGTGATGCCCGCCTTCGCCTTTCTCACCTTCTATTCGCTGCTGGTGATCGTGTTCGCGGCGCTCTATTCGATCGTCCAGCGCATGTCGCCGGGAGCCGACTTCCTCGCCTCGGGTGTCGCCCGCAACCTGAGCTTCGCCGAGTGCCTCTATTATTCGGTGGTGACCCTCAGCACCGTCGGCTATGGCGACATCCAACCGATCAGCGGCCCGGCGCGCTTCGTCAGCGCCGCGGAAATCGTCATGGGCGTGCTGCTGCTGCTGTTCGGCTTCTCCGCGATCATCCGCCACACCCCGGCCAACACCCACACCCCGCCGGAAGATTTCTGAGACCCCGCCGGCCGTGCTATCCTGCGATGGCGCAGCCCCTCCCTCCTTCAGCGAACAACAAGGACGCGTCATGACCGGTACCGCTCCCGCGCTGCGTCCCAGCGCTCCGATTAAGCCGGCGCCGCGCCGGTCGCTGACCGAGGTCGACGGCACGTCCACCACCAGCGCCGGCGACCTCGGCCATCAGTTCATGGTCTTTGCCATCGGCGGCCAGGAATACGCCATCGACGTCATGGCGGTGCGGGAGATCAAAGGCTGGAGTCCGGAATCCAAGCTGCCCAACCTGCCGCCCCACATCCGGGGCGTGATCAACCTGCGCGGCACGGTGATCCCGATCCTCGATCTGCGCTCGCGCTTCGGCTTCGAGTCGGGCGAGGTCAGCAGCCGCAACGTCGTAATCGTCATGCAGGTGCGCGAGCGCACCGTCGGCGTGCTGGTCGACGCGATCACCGAAATCCTCACCATCGCCAAGGACCAGATCAAGCCGGTGCCGGAGATGGGCATGGCCGGTGCCGATTCCGGCTTCCTGACCGGAGTCCACATCATCGAGGACCGCCTGCTGGCGCTGCTCGACGTCGAACTGCTGATCCTCGGCCACCACGCCGAACTGGAAGACGTCCTGCCGAATTGACCGGCCTTCGTGCGACCATAAAGAAAGACGGCTGCCTCCCGGATCAGGCCGCCGTCTTGCGGGTTTGGCGTCCGGCGAGCGCGACCTGGAGGGTTTTGCTCTGTTCCTCGACCCGGCCTTCAAGGCGCGCCACCCGCTCGCCCAGGGCGCGGAACTCGACCATCATCGCGCGCTCGAACGCATCCAGCCGTTTCAGACTTTCATCGTCGCGCTCAGCCATGGGGCACCTCCGCACGCGATCGTAGCGCAGACCGGCGCGGCAGTCGACCGGGTTGCCAACTGAGTCTCGACTCCCGGGGCGGGGTTGGGCCATGGTGCGGTCATGATCGACCAGACCGCCCCCCCCGCCGCCGCCCCGGCCACCCTGTACCTCGTTGACGGCTCCGGATTCATCTTCCGGGCCTTCCATGCCCTGCCGCCGCTGACCCGCAGCGACGGCACGCCGGTCAATGCCGTGCTCGGCTTCACCAACATGCTGATGAAGCTGCTGTCGGACCAGCGCGCCGAGGCGGTGGCGGTGGTGTTCGACACCCGGCGCGAGACCAACTTCCGCACCGCCTTCTATCCCGCCTACAAGGCCAACCGCGAGGCGCCGCCGCCCGAGCTGGTGCCGCAATTCGCCCTGGTGCGCGAGGCGACCCGGGCCTTCAACGTCCCGGCCCTGGAAATGGAGGGCTACGAGGCCGACGACATCATCGCGGCCTACGCCAAACTGGCCCAGGCCGCCGGCCGGCCGGTGACCATCGTCTCCTCGGATAAAGACCTGATGCAGTTGGTCGGCCCCGGCGTCTCGATGCTCGACCCGATCAAGAACCGCAGCATCGGCCCGGCCGAAGTGTTCGAAAAGTTCGGCGTGCCGCCGGAAAAGGTGGTCGAGGTCCAATCGCTGGCCGGCGACAGCACCGACAACATCCCCGGCGTGCCCGGCATCGGCATCAAGACCGCCGCCCAGCTGATCACCGAGTATGGCGACCTCGAAAGCCTGCTCGCCCGCGCCACGGAGATCAAGCAGCCCAAGCGCCGCGAGTCGCTGATCGCCTTCGCCGATCAGGCCCGGCTGTCGCACCGGCTGGTCCGCCTGGCCGCCGACGCCCCGGTGCCGGTGCCGCTGGATGACGTGAAGGCGCACCGCCCGGACCCCGAGGTGCTGTTTCCCTTCCTGCTCCAGCAGGGCTTCAAGAGCATCGTCGCCCGGATCGAAAACGAGTTTCTCCATGGCCGGCATCCGGTGGTGGTGCCGGCGGCGCCGGCCGCCGAGGCCGCCGCGCCGCTCGCCGCGCGCCCGGCCGAGCCCGCCCCCGCCGCCCTCTCCTACGAGCTGGTGCAAAGCCCGGAGCAGCGTGAGCGCTGGGTCGCCCGCGCCCTCGAGGCCGGGGTGGTGGCGGTGGATACCGAAACCACCTCGCTCACCCCCTGCACCACCACTTTGGTCGGCGTCTCGCTGGCCACGGCGCCGGGGCTGGCCTGCTACATTCCGCTCGGCCATGTCGACCCCGGCGGCGGCGGCGGCGATTTGTTCGGCGAGAGCAACCGCCCGCAACAGATGGAACGCGACACCGCCCTGGCCCTGCTCAAGCCGCTGCTGGCCGAGCCGTCGGTGCTGAAGGTCGGGCACAATCTCAAATTCGACATGCAGGTGTTCGGGCAGTTCGGGCTCGAGGTGACGCCGTTCGACGATACCATGCTGATCAGCTATGTCCTCGAAGGCGGCGCCCACGGCCACGGCATGGACGAGCTGGCCGAGCTTCATCTCGGTCACATCACGATCAAATATTCCGAGGTCACCGGCACCGGCAAGGCGCAGGTCACCTTCGACCGGGTGGCGCTGGACAAGGCCTGCGCCTATGCCGCCGAGGATGCCGACATCACGCTGCGACTGTGGCGCGCCCTGAAGCCCCGGCTGGTCGCCGAGCGCATGGTCACGGTCTACGAGACTCTGGAACGGCCGCTGGCGCCGGTGATCGCCGCCATGGAGCGCAACGGCGTCTGCCTCGACCGCGCGGTGCTGTCGGCGCTGTCGCGGGATTTTGCCGGCCGGCTCCACGAGCTGGAGGGCGAGATTCACCGGCTGGCCGGCCATCCGTTCAATGTCGGCTCGCCCAAGCAGCTCGGCGAGGTGCTCTATGCCGAGATGGGCCTCGCCGGCGGGCGCAAGGGCAAGACCGGCGCCCTCTCCACCGACTCCGCCACCTTGGAGCCGCTAGCCGAGCAAGGCGTCGAGATCGCCCAGAAGGTGCTCGACTGGCGCCAGCTGGCCAAGCTGAAGAGCACCTACACCGACGCCCTGCAAGAGCAGATCGAGGCGAAAACCGGGCGCGTCCACACCTCGTTCGCGCTGGCCATCACCAGCACCGGCCGGCTGTCCTCTTCGGACCCCAATTTGCAGAACATTCCGATCCGCACCGAGGAAGGCCGCAAAATCCGCACCGCCTTCGTGGCCCCGCCCGGGCACAAGCTGCTCTCGGTGGATTACTCCCAAATCGAATTGCGGCTGGTCGCCGAGATCGCCGGGATCAAGGCGCTGAAACAGGCGTTCCACGACGGCGTCGACATTCACGCCCTCACCGCCTCCCAAGTGTTCGGCGTGCCGCTGGCCGAGATGACCTCGGAGCTGCGCCGCAAGGCCAAGGCGATCAATTTCGGCATTATTTACGGCATCAGCGGCTTCGGGCTGGGCAAACAGCTCGGGATTGCCACCGGCGAGGCCAATCATTTCATCAAGGAGTATCTCGACCGCTTCCACGAGCTGCGGGAGTGGATGGAAACCATCCGCGCCTTCTGCCGCTCCCATGGTTATGTGACGACGCTGTTCGGCCGCAAATGCCATATCCAGGGCATCGCCGACAAGAACGCCGCCCGGCGCAACTTCGCCGAACGCCAAGCGATCAACGCCCCGATTCAGGGCACGGCGGCCGATATCATGAAACGGGCGATGGTCCGGGTGCCGGGCGCCCTGCTCGAGGCCGGGCTATCGGCGCGCCTGCTGCTGCAAGTCCATGACGAACTGCTGCTGGAAGTGCCCGAGGCCGAACTGGCGGCCACCTCGGCCCTGGTCCGGCGGGTGATGGAAGGCGCGGCCAGCCTGGGCGTGCCCCTGGTCGCCGAGGCCGGCATCGCGCTCAACTGGGCGGAGGCGCACTGACAGCGGCCGCCCGCTCCCTCTCCCGCTCCCGCTCGCTCAGATAGCGCCCGAGCTGGAGATCCTCGCAAACCACATGGGTCACGAACCAGCTCTCGAAGAAGGTCACCGCCTCGAGCAAGGCGTCGTCGGGAGCCATCTCCATGGAGTAGAGCAAAGCATCAAGCTCATCGACCAAGGAGCGATGAAGGGTAAGATGTTCCTGCGCACCGGGAAACTCATTTGTGATCATCAACCACTCCTCGAACATGAAGTGGCGGTAGGTCTGCTCGGCGAGGAAATGAATGATCTCGGAGATGGTGGCCCGCCCGGTCTCCGACAAGATCGCCTCGTGTAACCGGTTGATCATGATCACCAGCGCCTTGTGATCGCTATCGATCCGCTGATGGCCCACCAGCAGCGAGTCTGTCCATTCAATCAACATGACGAGTCCGGTTGCCGAGGATTTTCATGCGGACACTAACAGCTTTTCTACACCTGCACATCGGCTTAATCCGCACCCCGCCCCATCCCGTCCAGCGCCCCTTGCAGAATATAGGCGGCGGCCATTTTGTCGATCACTTCGGAACGGCGCTTGCGGGTCATGTCGGCTTCGATCATGAAGCGCTCGACGGCGCTGGTGGAAAAACGCTCGTCCCAGAAGCCGATCTCCGGTTCGGTGCCGAACAGATCGGCGCGGGTGAGCAGCAACCGGGCGAATTCGCGCACCCGCTGGGTCGCCGGGCTTTCGGCGCCGTCGAGCGCCAGGGGCAGGCCGAGCACCAAGGCGCCGACCCCGCGCTCCCGGACGGTTTTGGCCAGCTCGGCGACATCGGCGCCGAATTTGGTGCGCCGGATGGTGCCGATCGGCGAGGCGACCATCAGGCCGGGATCGGACAACGCCATGCCGATGGTCTTGGTGCCGAGATCGAGCCCGATCAGCCGCTGTCCCGGCCGCAGCAGGACTCGGAGTTCGGCGGGGTTGCGGATCGCCATGACGGATGATACCTATTCCGGGCAGTGCGCCACCGGCATCCGGCGGCGGTTTCAGTTGCCGGCGGAGACAGTTACCCGATGTCGCTCGACAAGGCCACCGTGGCGAAGATCGCCCACCTCGCCCGCATCAAGGTTCCCGAGGAAGATCAAGAGCATCTGGCCGGCGAACTCAGCAAGATTTTGCAGTTCGTGGAACAGTTGAGCGAGGTCGACACCACCGGAGTCGCCCCGATGTCGAGCGCGGCGGAAATGGGTCTGCGCCGCCGCCCCGACGCCATCACCGACGGCAATTATCGCGACTCCGTGCTGGCCAACGCCCCCGACCGCGCCGAGGGCTTCTTCGCGGTGCCCAAGGTGGTCGAATAGGCCATGCTAGCGCTCAACCGCCTCAGCCTCGCCGCCGCGCGAACCGGTCTGGAACAGCGCGAGTTCACGGCGCTGGAACTCACCGAGGCGCACATCGCGGCGGTCGAAAAGGCCCGGCCGCTCAACGCCTTCATCACCGAGACCCCCGAGCGGGCGCGGGAGCAGGCCAAGGCCAGCGACGCCCGCCGGGCGCGCGGCGAGGCCCGGCCGCTCGATGGCCTGCCGATCGCGGTCAAGGATTTGTTCTGCACCGAGGGCGTCCAGACCACCGCCGCCAGCACTATTTTGCGCGGCTTCGTGCCGCCCTACGAGTCCCACGTCACCGCCAATCTGTGGCGCGACGGCGCGGTGATGCTGGGCAAGGTCAATCTCGACGAATTCGCCATGGGCTCGGCCAACATCACCAGCGCCTTCGGCCCGGTGGTCAATCCGTGGAGTCCGGGCGAGTTGGGCGCTTGGCCGCGCCGACTGGTCCCCGGCGGTTCCTCGGGCGGCTCGGCGGCGGCGGTGGCGGCGCGCTGCGCCCTGGCGGCCACCGGCACCGACACCGGCGGCTCGATTCGCCAGCCCGCCGGCTTCTGCGGCATCGCCGGCATCAAGCCGACCTACGGCCGCTGCTCGCGCTGGGGCATCGTCGCCTTCGCCTCGTCGCTGGATCAGGCCGGACCGATGGCCCGGACCATCGAGGATTGCGCGCTGATGCTCGGCTCGATGGCCGGCTTCGACCCCAAGGACTCGACCAGCGTCGACCGGCCGGTGCCCGATTTCCGCGCGGCGCTGACCGGCGATATCCGGGGCCTGCGGGTCGGCATTCCCGCTGAATATCAGGTCGAGGGCTGCCCGGCGGAAATTCAGGCGCTGTGGGATCGCGGCGTCGCGTGGCTGCGCGCGGCCGGGGCCGAGCCGGTGGCGATCACCCTGCCCCACACCAAATACGCCCTGCCGACCTATTATATCGTCGCCCCCGCCGAGGCCTCGAGCAATCTCGCGCGCTATGACGGCGTGCGTTACGGCCTGCGCATCACCGAGGCCGGCGACAATTTGATCGAGATGTACGAGAAGAGCCGGGCCGCCGGCTTCGGCGCCGAAGTCAAACGCCGGATCATGATCGGCACCTATGTGCTGTCGGCCGGCTATTACGACGCCTATTATCTCAAGGCCCAGAAAATCCGCACCAAGATCGCCGCCGACTTCAAGACGGCCTTCGAACGTTGCGACGTTATTCTGACCCCGACCGCGCCCTCGACCGCCTTTGCCATCGGCGAGAAGATGGACGATCCGATCCAGATGTACCTCAACGACGTCTTCACCGTTCCGGCCTCGCTGGCCGGCCTGCCCGCGCTCTCGGTGCCGGCCGGGCAAGGCGTGGACGGGTTGCCGCTCGGCCTGCACCTGATCGGCCGCCCCTTCGACGAGGAGACACTGATCAGGGTCGCCGGGGTCCTCGAAGGCGCCGCCGGGCCGCTGCCCGAACCGCCCTTCGTGGCCTGATACCAAGCCCGATGATCCCAAATCCCGGGTGTCACGGTCCCCGGATTGACAGTTTCACAGCACCGCCCGATACTCCGACCGTGGACAGTCGTTAGATACGATACGGCACCACGGGGAGGAAGATGGCGACCGTTATCGACTTTCTGGGCTTCCTGGTCGACGTCCTGCTGGAAAGCGGCATTTTCTTCGTGACCCTGATTCAGGGGCGCACGCGCTTCGGCTCGCGCTCCTTCAAGAGCCAGCTCAGAATGATGGCGTTGCAGCCGCTGCCGGTGGTGTCGATTTTCGCCATCAGCCTGGGGCTGATCCTGTCTAGTCAGGCGGTGCACTTTCTCGAAGTGCTCAATCTGGAGAGCCAGACCATCGAGATGATCGTGCTGGCGCTGGTGCGCAATTTCGCGCCGGTCGTGGTCGGCATCTTCGTTGCCGGCCGCAGCGGACTGGCGCTGGCGGTTCAGCTCGGCGCCATGGTCCTGCGCCGGGAAATCGACGCCCTGACCCTGATGGATATCAGCCCGCTGCGCTTCGTGGTCGCGCCGACCTTCTGCGTCAACCTGATCAGCATGGTCGGGCTGAGCCTGTGGTTCGCCGCCCTTGCCGTGCTGGCCGCCGGAGAATTTCTTGAATACTGGCGCCAGATTCCGATAACGATGTTCATCGGGGTGGTCGGCAACACGCTGTCGTGGGCCGACCTGTCGGTATGCATCCTCAAGGGGCTGGCGATCGGGACGCTGGTGGTGGTGGTCTCGGCCTTCAATGGCTTGACCATCGACAGCCACGCCCAAAGCCTGTCGCGGGTCGCCACCTACACCGTGGTGCAGTCGCTTTTGATTATCATTCTGATTCAGCTCGTCTTTTCTCTCCAATGGTTGTGAGCGATGGGAACCGGGTACGCCGTCGAGCTGATCGAAGCCACCTCGCGGGTCGAGGGCAGAACCCTGATCGACAGCGTGACCCTGGCCGTCGAGGCCGGGACCATCCTGGGCGTGACCGGGCTCGATGGCTGCGGCAAAAGCGCGCTGCTCAACCTGATGTCGACCCTGGTCCGGCCGGTCTCCGGCCAGCTTTTACTGTTCGGCCAGGATACCGAGGAGATCGGCGAGCCCGGCCGCCGGGCGCTGCGCCTGGGCATCGGCGTGGTCTTCGAGGAGGGCGCGCTGCTCGACGGCTTCACGGTTTCGGAAAATATCGAGCTGCCGCTGGCCCGTCACGGCCTGTCCCGGGCGGAACTGACCGAGCGGACCGAACTGTGGATGACCGCGCTCGGCCTGATGGCCCATCGCGACCTGATGCCCTATCAGCTGTCGACCAGCCTGACCCGCCGCACGGCGCTGGCCAGAGCCCTGGCCACCCGCCCCCGGCTGCTGATCTGCGACGAAGTGACCACCGGACTGGACCTGCGCGCGGTTTTGACCTTCAATCACATGCTGCGCCGGTTGCGCGACGAGCAGGGCACCACCATCATCCTGGCCGTCGATGGTCTGACCCAGATCCGGCGCATCGCCGACCGGGTGGCGGTGCTGCACGCCGGCCGGCTGGCGTTCCTGGGCGATATCAGACAATTGTGCGAGCACCGCAAGGAGGACCCGTTGTTGCAGACCATCTTCGATGACGAAGTCTGGGCCACCTCCTTTCCGTCCTCGACCGCGCCATGAGCAAGGACACCTACAGACGCCGCCGCGTCGGCACGGCCGTGATGCTCGTGCTGATGCTGATTCTCACCGCCGCGGTCTCGGTCCGCTTCTATCATGCCGAAACCCCGGTGCTGCGCACCCGTCTGGCCAGTGTCGCCGGGCTGCGGCCGGGAGCGGAGGTGCTGATTTCCGGCTTCGCCGTCGGCCGGGTGACCTCGATCCTGCCCATGGACCTGTCGGTCCGCGCCTTCGAGATCACGATCCGGCTCGATCAGAACTGGCAGGTGCCCAACGACAGCACGATCGCCCTGCTTCAGGCCAATCCGATCGACGTCATGCGGCTGAACATCGTTCCCGGCCTGTCGCCCGAGGCCTTCAAGTCGGGGGATCGCATTCCCGCCACCCCGCCGCCGCCGAGCCTGCTCGATTCCCTCGGCCATCTCGGACCGCAAATCACCGCGGCGGTCGAAAAGCTGAGCGCGGCCGCCGACCAGACGGTGACGCTCACTGCGGCGCTCAACCGCATGATCGGCACCCCGGCGACGGCAACCGCGACGACGACGGGCCAGGGCGCCGGCGCCAAAGTGGCAACCCTCAACACCATTCTCGCGGAAACCCAGACCGCGCTGACCACCACCACCGGCGCCATCGCCGGCCTGCAGGACGAAACCGCCAAAACCCTGCAAAGCGCGCGCAAGAACCTGGAGCAGTTGCAGACCATCGGCAAACGCAGCGACGGGCTGATCGCCCAACTGTCGTCGCTGACCGCCGACAATTCACCGGATCTGCGCCGCATGAGCCGCGACAGCGAATTCATTCTCCATGGTCTCGCCCAGACCATCACGCCCCTGCTCGACAATCTCCAGAACCTCACCGCCAATCTCAATGACCTGGCTCAGCAAATGCGGGACAACCCCAATGCGGTCATTTTCGGACGCCCTCCCCATGAAGAACCCGGCCAGCGCCGCTCCGCGCCCTGACCTGCGCCAGCCTCCGCGGTGCGTCGCGGTGGTCGCGGCGGCCCTGTTCGCCCTGACCCTGACCGGGTGCCTGGGCGCGTCGGCGCCGCCCGAACGGCTGTTCCGCCTCAGCGATCCCGCGCCGCCGGGAACCCCGGCCAAGGCGGCGATTTCGGGCACGCTGGTGGTGGAGGGCTTTCAGGCGCGCGGGGCGCTGGCCCGCGAGCGCAACATCCTGTTCCGCGATCTCGCCGAGGCCAACGAGACCCAGTTCTATCCGGCCAGCCAGTGGGAGGAACTGCCCGCGACCATGATCCAGACCACCCTCGCCAACTGTCTCGACCGCGCCGGACTGTTCGAGAGCGTGACCAGCCGCGACCGGCGCTTCCGGCCGCGCTATGCCCTGGCCGGCACCCTCGATCAGTTGGAACAGCGGGTGGCCGGCGCCTGCTCCGACGCCCTGATCCGGGTCCAGATGAGCCTGATCGACGAGGAAGACCACCGGATGGTCCTGCGCGGAGTCTACCAAGCCGCCGAACCGGTGGCGGGCAGCAGGATCGATCAGGCGCTGCCGGCGTTCGACCGGGCATTGACCCGCATCTGCGCCGCCATGGTCGCCGACATGCGGCGGTTGAAGCCCGGCGGTCCGGCGATCACCCCCAGCCAACCGCGCAACGAACCCGCGCCGGCCTGCGCCCGCTAAGCTAGCGCCGGAGCGGGAGGGGAGTGCCCAGGCCGCGCGTCGGAAGATTTGTCGACGGTCGGGATGATCCGGGTCAACCCCAGCCCCGCCAGCCGCTTGCCGATGGTCCGGTCATCGACAATCATCGAAAGACGCTTACCGGCCATCGCGGCGACGCTGTTGGTCAGCAGCAGGACGCCGATTCCGACCTCGTCGATCATCAGAACGTTGGACAGGTCGAGCACGATGGCCTCTTCCGGCATGGCCGCGATTTGCTCGGGCATGCCCTTGACCAGATTGCGGTCGTCATTGAGAAAGAAGCCGAACAGACTGATCGTCGCGGTATCGCCGCTGGTTTGGTTGGCGATCGACAGGAACGACCCTTGCTGCACATCGTCCGGCAGGCTCTCGAGTTCGACCAGCCGCTGGACCGGGCTGTTCTTGCCGCGCAGCAAGCGGTCGACCTTGCCTGACAGCAGCCTGAAGTCGATCGGCTTGACGATGAATTCGTCGACCTTCAGCTCTTCGCTCCGGATCGCATTGATCGTGGCGCTGTCGGCGCCACCGGTGATCATGACCACCGTCGTCCAGTTCAGGATCGAGCCGGATTTGCAGCGCCGCAGCAGCTCGAGGCCGGACATCTCGGGCATCTGATTATCGAGAAAGATCAGATCGTACTGATTGGAGATCAGCATCTTCAAGGCATCGAAACCGTTGCCGGCCTGATCGATGTTTCTGAAGCTCATGCCCATCAGCATCGCCTTGAGCGCGCGACTGAGGATATCGTCGTCTTCGACAATCAGGATTTGGAACGGGCGCATCGTGCACCATCACCAGTTTTTTCCGCGAAGACCGCGCACAAGCAGGACTCGGCTGCCTCCAAGCGAGTATGACCGCAAGGTATTGACAGCGGGTAAACCATCACCGCAAAAACAACAAAAAATCCTAAAAGCCAAGCGACCCGATCTGATCCGAAAGGATTAATCCGGTTCCGAAAGGTGGCCGGACCGCATAGTTCCAGCAGGCTTCAGTCTGAACTGCATACATATGAGATGGTTAGTGATCCGATTCAACTGACGGGCCGGAATTATCCGTCGTCATCGCCCTCTCGGCGACCCCCGACACTTTAATATTTTTTTCATCAACCTTGACTCGGAGTTAACGAGTGGGTACGTTGTGCACCGCAGCAATCGTAAGGTTGCTGGTCGACAGGCGGCGATTCCGAGGCGGCAATGTTCTCGACCATCCGAATGAAGTTGATTCTCGGCTTTGCGATTCCCAGCCTCCTCGTCGTGGCAATCATGGCGATCGCGGTAGTGTCCGTAAACAGACTCAATGACATAGATGATTCGATCATCCGGCAGGCCGCGGAACAGAGCGCAGCGATGAAAGCCTCCCGGCTCGGCCTCAAAACCTACCGGGCGATGGCCGAAGCGATCATTACCCATCTTGGCGGCGACAGCCTGGAAGCGTGGCAGATCGTCAAGAACGAAGCCGACGCCGATATCGCCGCGCTGCGCCCGCTGCTGCACGATCAGGAAGAGCGCAGAGTGTTCGAAGACGCCAGCGGAACGCTGCGCCTCATGATCCGTATCTTCGACGATGAAATGCTGCCGCTGATCCGCGCGGACCTTGCCGGCCAGTCCCGTCAGGCCGAGATTCTCGTGGTTCACGGCCGCATCCGCCAAGCCAGACAGCTCGCCGTCGACACCTTCGCCAAGCTGTCCACGCACGTCGAGAAAGAAGTCGCCGAGAACGACCGCGAATTCGACCGCGAGGCCGCTCTGGCCCAGACCGTGACCATCGGCTTCGGCAGCCTCGCCATTCTGATCGCCCTGTTCAGCGCGGTGTTGCTGGTGCGCAATATCCTGCACCGGATCAACGTCATCAAGTCCAGTCTCAACCAGACGCTGGCCACCGGGGTCTTCTCCACCCGCATCGAGTTGACAGGACAGGACGAGATGACCGAGATGGCCGGCACCGTCAATCAGTTGCTCGGCGAGATCAACGCCTTCGTCACCACCACCGACCATGTCATGGCCCGGGTGGCCGGCGGCGATCTGCGCGACCGGATCAAGGCCGACGTCCGGGGCGATCTCGCCCGCCTGCGCGACAACATCAACGCCTCCCTCGACGCCCTGCGCCAGACCCTGATTTCGGTGCTGGAGAACGTCCGTCAGGTCGCCTCGGCGGTCGGACAGGCCGGCGCCGCGATCAGCCAGGTCTCCGACGGCGCCCAGAGCCAGGCGGATTCGGTGCGCCAGATCGCCAGCGCCATTCAGCAATCGACCGACGCGGTGAGCCACGTCACCCACAACAGCCGGATCGCCAACGACCACACCCGCAAGGTCGACACCGTCACCGAGGCCGGCCAGAAGAACGCCTCGGCGATGCTGCGGGTGATGCGGGTGATCAAGGACAACAGCAGCCGGATCGCCGCGATCAACGACGTCATCTCGCGCATCGCCACCCAGACCAACATGCTGGCGCTCAATGCCGCGATCGAGGCGGCGCGGGCCGGCGACGCCGGACGCGGGTTCGCCGTGGTTGCCGAAGAGGTGCGCAAGCTCGCCGAGCACGCCGGCTCGTCGGTGGACGAAATCGAGCAGCTGGTCGAAGCCGCGGTCCAGGAAACCGGGCGGGGCATGGACATGTCCCAGCAGGTCAGCGAAACCATGGACGGCATTTCCGTCAACGTCAAAGACGTCACCCAGCTGATCCGCGCCATCGCCTCGGCCATGGAGCAGCAGCAGACCGCCATGACCGCGATGAACGCCAACGTCACCAATCTCAGCAAGATCGGCGAAGCCAACGCCAGCGCCGCCGAGGAAATCACCTCGGCGATGGTCGACCTCTCGCGCACCGCCAACGACGCCCGCGCCAAGGTCGAATTGTTCCAACTGGCCTGACCCCGCAGGTCCCGCCCCCTGTCCCGGACAAGGATGACCGGCTCCGATGGCGTATCTGGTTCTGTTTGAAGCCGCCGGCCAGACGCTGGCTCTGCCCGCCGAGGCCCTGCACAAGGTGGTCGATCCGGTGCGGGTGACGCCGCTGCCGTTCGTCACCGGTCCGGTCGAGGGGCTGGTCTCCGCCGGCGGCGCCATCGTCGCCCAGATCGATCTGGCCCGCCGCATCGGGCTGGCTCCGCGCCCCGGTGATCCTGCGGCGCTGATGCTGGTCCGGGTCGCCGGACGGCTGGTCGCCCTGCGCATCGCCCGGCTGCTCGGCAAGGCCGAGATCGACGATGCCGATATCAGCAAGCCCAAAGGCAGCGCCAACCCGCTGATCGCCGGCATGTTCGTCTGGCAGGAACGCAATGTCCTGCTGCTGCGGCTCAGCCGGGTCGGCATCGACGACCTGACGACGCCGGCCATCGGACAGCCGGTGGCGATGCTCGGCGAAACCGAACAGCGGCGGCAGGCCGCCCCCGGTCAAACCGCCGCCGTCACACCGTCGCTGGTGGTGCGCTGCGGCGGCGAGCCTTTCGCCCTGCCCTTCGACCGGGTCCAGGAAGTGCTGACGACCGGAAACCTGACCGTCATCCCCCATGCCCCCCGTGACATCCTCGGCCTGACCGTGCTCCGCAACACGCCGCTGCTGGTGCTGTCGCTGTCCCGGATGCTGGGCAAACCCGAGGACCGTCCGGCCGGCAAGGGGATCCCGATGGCCCTGATCCGGCATGGCGACCTGAGCTGCGCCCTGGCGGTGGACGCCATCCTCGGCATCCGCCGCCTGGAAACCGCCGGCATCCACCGCATGGCCGCGCCGCGCGACGGCCTCGGCGGCTATCACGTCGGCGCCACCCAGTCCCTGACCGCGCTCCTCGACCTCGACTCCCTGCTCGGCGGCGACACCGGCGCACGGCTGCTGTCGTTCCTGCCGGGCGCGACCGGCCCGGCCGGACAGGCGCCCCGCGAGCCGGAAGCGGAACGGCGCTTCCTGACCTTCCTGATCGGCTCCGAGACCTACGGCATCGACATCGACCGCGTCGAACGGCTGGCCGAGCACCGCCCGCCGCTGCCGCTGCCCGGCCACCACCACGCCGCCCTGGCCGGCATGGTCGAGATCGCCGGACGGGTGGTGCCGGTGGCGGACCTGCGCAAGCCGCTCGGCCACCCGACCACCGTCACCCGCAAAACCGCCTTCGTCCTGGCCCGGGGCACCCGTGGGGTGTGGGCAGTGGTGGCCGACCGGCTGACGCGAATCGTCAAAATTCCGGTCTCGGCGATCAAGGCCGCCGGCTCCAGCCACCAGTTCATCGGCGAAATCGCCCGTCTCGACCGGGTCCTGATGCCGATCCTCGATCCTGGCGCCCTGGATTCAATAGCAACGTAAGGATTTTAAGCCTTTCGTAATCTTTCTGCGATATTCGGTCCGGTATTCCGGAGGGGCACATGAAGAAAAAAGTTCTCGTCGTTGATGATTCCATGATGATGCGGACGATGGTCACGCAGATCGCCTCCAGCGACGAGCGCTTCGAGGTGGTCGGCGACGCCGCCAACGGCAGAATCGCCCTCGAAATGGCCCAGATGCTCAAACCGGACATCATTCTGCTCGACATCGAAATGCCCGAGATGGATGGCATCGACACCCTGAAGCGCCTGATGCTGGCCTCCAAGGCCAAGACCATCGTCATCTCCTCGGTTGCCCAGGCGGCGTCGACCAACGCCGCCGAGGCGCGCCGCTTCGGGGCCTGCGCGGTCATTCCCAAGCCGTCGGGGGCGTTCAGCCTCGACCTCACCCAGAAGAAGGGCCACGAGATCATCCAGGCCATGTGCCGCGCGGTCGGCCTGCCGCTCGCCGATGAGGAAGACGAAGACGACGACCGGCACGCCGTGACCCCCGGCGGCCTAGGGTCGGCGATGTTGCAGCCCGCCCATGGCTGATTTCATCACCGCGCTCTGGCGCGAATTCGAAGTCGAAACCCTCGACCATCTCGAGGCCATCGAACCGCTGCTGCTCGCCGCCGAAAGCGGGGCAACTCCCGATGCCGGGCAGGTGGCGCTGCTGTTCCGGTCGTTCCATTCCGTCAAGGGTCTGGCGCGGGCCATGGATCTGCGCGGCATGGAGGAGATCGCCCACGCCGCCGAATCCCTGCTCTCGCCGGTGCGCGAGGGCACGGCGCCGCTGGATGCCGGAGTAGTGGCGGTGCTGCTGCCGGCCCTCGACGCCCTCAAGGCCGGACGGCGGACGGCCCTGAACGAACGGCGCGACCAGCCGGCCCCCGAGGCGGTTCTGGCCAACCTCAAGCAGCTCTTCGCGACCCTGACCGGCGGCGCGCCCCTGCCCGAGATGCCGCCCCCCGAGGATACGAAACCGGCGCCGCCCGAACCGGCGCCGGACCCGCGCGAGGCGGTGCGCGAAGACCCCGAGATTCTCGGCTATTTCGCCGAACTGCTGCGTGGCGCGCTGCCGGTCTTCACCCGGATCGTCACCGCCGATTTCAGTCAGGCGCGGGTTCAGACCGAGACCCTGGATGCGCTCGAGCGCATCGAGCACGCCGCCGAAACCATGGGCTACCTCGCGCTGGTCGACCACATGCGCGCCATGCGCGCCATCGTCGAGACGGCGAACGGACGGCGGCTGTTCCCCGACGCCCGCAAGGCCGTGCTGCGACTGCTCGGCCAGATCGGCGAAGTGCTCAAGGAAATCGACCGTCCCGGCACCCCCGGCTGCGGCGACGGCTCCCCGCCCGCCGCCGGCACCGCCCCGGCCTCGGACCTGCGCGGCATTCTCGGCCACGCCTTCGAAGACGAACTGCGCGAAACCTACTGCAACGCTCTTCAGGCCCTGTCCCTGTTCAGCGGCGAGCCCGAGGGGCCGACCTCCAGCTTCGACAACGACGAGACGCTGGCCGAAGACCTCGCCGGCATGGCGCGGCTGCTCTACTCCTTCGTGCTGTTCCTCAACTGGCCGAACTCCGGCGACGTCATGCTGGTGATCGAGGATATCTTCTCACGGGTGTCGACCCGCGAGATATTCCTGAGCGCCGAGACGCTCACCCTGACCCGCAGCGCCTTCTCGGCGGTGTTCTCGACCGTGGTCGACCGCAACCGCCTGCCCGACCATTGGCACGACATCTCACCGGAGATGGCGACCCGGTTCACCCAGGAATTCCGCCAGTCGCTGCTCAATACCCTCAACCCGGCGCGGGCCTCGCTGGCCCCAGTCAAGGTCGGGCAACGCTTTCTGGCCACCCTCGAGATCAAGCCGGCCCTGCTGGAGATGCTGTCGCCGGAAAACATCGCCTACCTGATGGAACTGGTCCAGGTCGGCTACCTGCATCTCTACGAGGTGCTGGCCAACCCCGAGAAATCGCCCGAGCTGACCCAGGCGTTCCTGGCCTGGACCGAAAGTCAGGTCAAGCCGATCACCAACCGCAGCGTCTTCATCGAGGGCGAGACCTGGTTCGAGTTCCTGATGGCCTCGATCGAGCCGCCCGAGGCGGTGCTGGCGCGCGTCGCCGAAATCGACCGGGCCGGCAGCTTCATCCAGGTCTCGCCGTGCCGGACCAAGACGGCCAACGGCGCGCCGCCGGCCGCTCCCGCGCCCGCCGCCGGCGCTCAGCCCCGCCCCGCCCCGGCGCCGCCCGTGGCCGCCACCGCCGCCACCCCGGCCGACACCACCAGCGCGCCGGCCCGCGGCGAGCCGGTGCTGCGCGTCCGCGGCGAGGCGATCGACGGCCTGCTCAACCAGATCGGCGAAATGATCTCGCTCAACGGCGCCCTCAGCCTCAGCATGCAGGAGTCCATGGTCTCCAGCGCCCTTCAGGGCCTGCGCCGCGGCCTTCAGCTGCTCTCGGAAAATGGCGAGAATCCTGAAACCGAGGGGCTGATCGGCGTCCTGGACGTCTTGCGCCAATATGTCGACCGGATGCGCCACATCGAGAGCAGCTTCTCGGCCGCGCTGACCCGCCTCCAGGAAGGGGTGCTGGAGCTGCGGGTGGTGCCGGTGGACACGGTGTTCGGGCGCTTCCCCCGCCTGGTCCGCGACCTCGCCCAGCAACTCGGCAAACAGGTCCGGCTGGAAATCGACGGCGGCTCGGTGCGCATCGACAAGGGCATGGTCGAGGCGCTGGCCGACCCGCTGATGCACATGGTGCGCAATGCCCTCGACCACGGCGTCGAGCCGCCCGAGCGCCGCCGCCAGGACGGCAAGCCGGCGCAGGCCACCCTGGTCCTGCGCGCCTACCGCAAGGGCAACCGCGTGATCATCGAGGTGCGCGACGATGGCGCCGGCCTCGACATCGCGACCGTCCGGCGCATCGCCATCGAACGCGGCCTGATCGCCGCCGGGGAGGCCGCCCGCCTCGGCGACCGGGACATCTGCCGCTTCATCTTCCAGCCCGGTTTTTCGACCGCCGCCGCCATCACCGAAACCTCCGGGCGCGGCGTCGGCATGGATGTGGTCTGGACCAACGTCAACCGCCTCGGCGGCTCGGTCGACGTCGACAGCAGCCCCGGCAAGGGCACCTGCTTCACCCTGTCGCTGCCGCTGTCGGCCGCGATCCAGACCGCGCTGATCGTCGCCGCCGACGACAACATCATGGTCATTCCCGAGCGCTATCTCGCCGAGACCTGTCAGGTCACCGCCGCCGAGATCCAGACCGTGCGCGGCCAGAGCGCCATCGTGCTGCGCGACCAGTTCCTGCCGGTGTTCCCCCTGACCCGGCTGCTCGGCCACCAGGGCAGCGGCTCGTCGCCCACCCGCTTTCCCGTGGTGGTGATCGAGAACGGCCGCCAGCGCATCGGCCTGATCGTCGACCGGCTGTACCGGCGCCAGGACCTGTTCGTGAAGGACATCCACCCCCAGCTGGCGGCGATTCCCGGTGTCGGCGGCGCCTCGACCCTCGGTGACGGCCGGGTGATTCTGATCCTCGACGGCGACGACCTGTTCCGGCTGGCCGAAGCCTCGGTGCGGATCGACTCCGATGGCGTCGGCCTGAGCTGAGCCATGCCCCCCCTCCCCGATCCCTTCGCCGCCCCTCCTCCTCTGGCTCCGGGGCAACGCATCCGGGTGCTGGTGGTCGATGATTCCGGCTTCATGCGCCTCGCCATCCGCAAGATGATCGACCGTGTCGACGGCATCGAGGTGGTCGGCGAGGCCCGCGACGGCCGCAGCGCCGTCGACATGGCCGGACGCGTCAATCCCGACGTCATCACCATGGACATCGAGATGCCGGGCATGGACGGCTTGGCCGCCACCCGCGAAATCATGGACAAAAGCCCGGCGCCGATCATCGTGGTCAGCAGCCAGACCCAACCCGGCGCCGAGCAGACCCTGCGCGCCCTCAAACTCGGCGCGGTGGATTTCATCTCGAAATCCTCATCCTTCGTCCAGCTCGACATCGTGCAGATCGACCAGGAGCTGCGCCGGAAAATCCTGCAATGGGCCAAACCCGCGCCGGGCGTCCAGCCGCCGCGCCCCCGCCCGCTCAATCCGTCCGAGTACCGCCCGATCGTCGCCCCCTCGGCCCAGGTCGACCTGGTGACCGTCGGCGTCTCCACCGGCGGCCCCAAGATCATGACCGACTTCCTGCGCGCCACCGGCACCCTGCACTGTCCGATGGTGATCGCCCAGCACATGCCCGCCCTCTTCACCACCAGCTTCGCCCGCCACCTCGCCTTCGACACCGGTCTCGATGTCGTCGAAGGCGAGGATGGCATGGAACTCCAGGCCGGCCAGATCGTCATTCTGCCGGGCGGCGAGGATTCGGCGGTGCGCCGCCGGGGTGGCAAGCTGGTGCTGGCCCGGACCTATCCGTCCGAGGGCACCATCCACCCGTCGGTCGACGCGCTGTTCGGCTCGGCCCTGACCGCCACCGAATCGCCGGTGGCCGTGGTCATGACCGGCATGGGCTGCGATGGCACCGCCGGCGCCAAGGCCTTCGCCGCCAAGGGCTTTCCCGTGCTGGTCCAAACCCCCGAGAGCTGCGTGATCGGCGGCATGCCGAGCGCGGTGATCGAGGCCGGAGTCTCGCCGCTGGTCCTGCCCTTGCCGGAAATCAGCCGCCGGCTGATCCGCTGGTGCGTGCCGCCCAGCGCCTCCGCCCGCCGCCCCCTGTCATCCAAACGCACCCATTAACGGGGTCTGGGGCCGCCGGCCCCAGTGGGGTCCAGGGGCGAAGCCCCTTGGCCGTCGGAGACACC
>CAIOBP010000073.1 GCA_903856295.1 uncultured Rhodospirillales bacterium
AGAGGTCGATGAGGACTGGATGACTGGTAAGATATACATAAATCTGGCGGCGTAACTACCCGCCTCGAATCAAGTCGTCTTCTGCGCGAATTTACAGAAAAAAACTTGCACGGCCACACTTGGCTACACTTCTTTTCTATATGATTCAATAATATGTACATATGCATCATATGTGTATGCGCCATATAGGGGGGATTATAGCGCTGAGAAGTGCCCTCCGGGTTTCCCCTCCGTCGTCGGGTGCCGGCCATGACCGGCGTCCGCACCCCCGGTGAGGCGGTCGACATCGTCGCCGTAATGCGACGGGTGTCGGACGCTGCCGCCCCCTTCGAAAGCCGGTGGACGCTAACCGCCCTGCACCGAACCGATCCTGAACTTCATGACCGGTTGCTCGACCAGCAGGGTCTGTACCACCAAGCGCTGGTCACCGGCGAGGCTGACGACGTCGAGGAACAATCGGCGGCGATGTGCCGGGGTTGGGCGGCGGTGACGCGGGTGATGGAGGCAGCCTCCGTGGCCGACGATGCCTACGTCCTGGGTTTTCACGCTGGCACCCGTGTCGCCATCGGCGAGCAGAAACACGCCATCGCCCGCGTTCGCGAGCTTCACGGCACCCCGGTGATCTGGATCACCCCCGACGAGGTGGCGGCGCTGGTCGCCGGCCTGGAAGCGATCAAGACCGCCAAGTCCCTGTGGCCGGATGCCGAGACCATCCGGCTCTATCCAAATCAAGCTGCCCAATACGACCGTTAGCTGTTGAGCTACCGACCAAATGACCAGATGAACAGACGAGCCAAGACCAGAAGAGCAAAGGACCGGAGGAGCTGAAGACCAGAGGCATCAACCACAACCCTATTGCCCTGGAGGCTTTTCATGGCCGTTACCACTCAGACCAAGACTGAGGCAGACAGCAAGCGCCTGTCGCCCCCGCCTTCCGCCGAATTCTCAAACGAACCGCCGGTGATCCTGGCGCTCGACCTCGGCAGCCACACCGGCTGGGCGCTCCGTACCCGCGACGGTACGATCACCAGCGGCACCGTCTCCTTCCAGCCGGGGCGTTTCGAAGGCGCGGGCATGACCTTCCTGCGTTTCCGGAGCTGGCTCGAGGAAATCGCCAATCTCGCTCACGGCCTCGACACCGTGGTGTTCGAGGAGGTGCGGCGGCACGTCGGCACCACCGCCGCGCATGTTTTTGGAGGTTTCCTCGCCCACCTGACCGCTTGGTGCGAACACGAGCACGTGCCCTACCGGGGCGTGCCGGTCGGCACCATCAAGCTTCACGCCACCGGCAAAGGCAACGCCGGCAAAGACGCGGTGATCGCGGCGATGAAGGCGAAAGGGCACGCCCCGGGCGACGACAACGAAGCCGACGCCCTCGCCATCCTGCATTGGGCCTTGGCGCAGGGAGGGCGGTCATGACCCGAAATCGTCTTCCCAACCGCCGCCCGAACGAGACCACGACGCTGGTGTTCGGCGGCATGAGTTTCGCCGTCACCATCGGTTTCTTCCCCGCCAATGACCGTCCCGGTGAGGTCTTCGCCTCGGGCGCAAAATCCGGCTGCGACCTGGATTACCTGCTCGACGATGCCTGTGTCGCCCTCTCGCTGTTGCTCCAGCACGGCGTGCAACCGGCGGCGCTGGCGAAGTCGATGGGGCGTTCGGGCGACGGCACCACCCCGGCGTCCATCATCGGCGCGCTCACCGATCGTCTCGCGGAGGTGCAGCCATGACCCTGCGCTCTTCGCTCGGCCGGGTCCAACCCCGGCAACCGCTCGACGCCGATGAACTGGCGACGATGCGACGCGCGGCATGGCGCCAGCAGGGCATGCTGGCCGTGAGTGCCGACGATCCCCGCCTGACTTGGCCGGAACGCGAACTGGTCAGTCAACTCGGTAACAAGCTCTACGGCGCGCGAAAGGAGGCTCGTCATGGCTGACATCCACTGGACCCCAAAGCTGGTCGAGGCGTATCTCGCCGAGGCGGCCGACACCCTTCGCCGATTGCCCGAACAGCGGGTACGCGGGTATTTCTCGGCGTGGCCTCCCATTATTCACGAGGCATGGGATGCTTACGGCTGGAGCGAGACCGAAAACCGGAAGGGCCCGCCCTCGGCCAGAGCCATCGACCAGATGGACCGGACGTTGCTGTGGCTGCGCTGGCTTGACCGCGACGACCAGAAGATCGTTTGGCACCGCGCCGGCAATCGGCCCTGGAAAGCCATCGCTCACGAACACGGCATCAACCGGACGACGGCGTGGCGGCGCTGGACCTACGCTCTGGTCACCATCGCCGCGCGCTTGAACGCGGATTCTGTTGCAACAACGTTGCAACATCATCTCGTGCAACATCCTCCCAGGGAAATGGTAGTTTGACTGCATAGATTGGGTCGGCGCGCCTGCGGGATGTCACCGCTGGGCGCCACCAATTTTTACCGAACATCCACGAGACATCATGACCGACGCTCCCCTGACCGGCGAGACGGCCCTTTGGCGTGCCGTCGTACTGCAGGCGTTTCAGGACGCGACGCTCGGAATGCACAACCCTACGTCCCGCAAGCCCCGGCGGCCCTCGGCGTCGCACCGGGCGCATGCCCACGTTGCTCGCGAGTGGCTGCTCGGCGGTGGCGCCCACCTTCACCGGGTCTGCGAGATGGCCGGGCTCGATCCCGAGGCGGTACGCGCTACAGCAAAAGTTGCAATAGAGAAAGCCGACACGACGCTTCTCGAAGCCGAGAGCAAAACAGCACAACCTAGTTCGAAAAGTCAGGCCGGGAGAGAACGTTTTTCCCACCCACAATTGGTAGGGGGAAGGAACGTCGTGGTGGCCAAGCCTTTGAAAAATGGTTCCTTCCCGGACCACAACCAATGAGGGCAGACTCAGCCCTCGACCCCGTTCGTCTGAAAACAAAAAACTGCCTATTCGCCTATTCACCTATTCGCCTATTCACTGCCGGAAGGCATGATCGCCATGGCCGAAGCCGGAGAAAGTCAGCGTCAGTTCGCCCAGCGGATCGGGCTGTCCCAGGGCCGGGTGACCCAGTTGGTCAAGGAGGGACTGCCCCTGCTGGCCAACGGCCGGATCGACACCGAGGCGGCGATCCGGTGGCTGGAGCAGAACCTCGACCGTGAACGCAGCACCCGCGCCAAGCACGGATCCGCCGGAGCCGCGACCGGGGCGGCGCCACCCCAAGCCACCCCGGTTCGGCCTGCAATGCCGGTCGCACCGACCGCGCTGCCTCCTGCTGCGGCTCCGACTTCGGCGGCGGGGGCGCCGATGGCCGAGGTCCGGCGTCAGCATGAAATCGTCAAAGTCGCTCGCGCCCGCCTGCGCCTCGAAACCGAAAAAGGCCGGCTGATCAATCGCGACGAAATCAAGGTCGCGATCTTCAACCGGGCTCGCCGTGAACGCAATGCCCATCTGGGTTGGGCGCTCAGAGTGGCGCCGCAACTGGCGGCCGAACTCTCGGTCGATCCTGCCCTGATGTTCACGGCCCTTGATCGACACCTGCGCGAACACCTCGCCGATCTGGCCAAGACCCCTTTGCTCGAACTGCCGGAATAGGCGGTTCCAACCTTCACCGATTTCCTGAGTTTCCCTGTCTGCCCTGGCAGGGAGAAGAGCGCAACCGTGGGAATTCCGAGCTTCATCGGCTCCCGGGGTTGCATTGCAACCACCCGAATGCGCTCCGGGCCAGGCAGCCGGGAGCCGATGGAGACCCCAATGATCAGTCCCTACAGCACCACCGACCTCAACACCATCTCGACCGAGATCACCATGCTGACACCGGAATTGGCGGAGATGATGCGCACGGAGTTCGTGTTTGAGAGGCAGCGTCCTGTCTATGCGGCAAACGTTGGCTCCGGGACAAGGCGCGATCATCGGATTTTCCGGGCTTCATCGGGACCGGCCGGTGATCGCTTTTGCGATCCCCCACCGCGCCGGGGTGTGCCACCACCGGCCGGTTTCGATGGAGATGTCGTCATGTCGAGTGAAACCAAGCAACCGCTCCCTCGTCAAGCGTCCGCTACAATTCTGCCCGAGGATGAGGTCCAGGCCGCGCAGTTCCGCGAGCGCCTGCGCAAGCTGATTGCCAGCGGTCGGCACGTCACGATGGCGATTTCGCCTCGGGTTGAAGCCAAAGTGCTCCTGGAATTCAACACCGGCAACCGCTCGCTCAACGAGGCGGTGATCAAGCGCTATGCCGCCGACATGAAAAACGGTCGCTGGCTCAATTCCGGCGAACCGATCATCTTCAGCCGGGAGGGAATTCTCAACGACGGTCAGCACCGGTTGTTCGCCAGCATCGAAGCCGGGGTGGCGTTCACCTCCGATGTCCGCTTCGGCATCGAGCGTGCGGCGTTTCCGATGACCAACTCGCATAACAAGCGTCGCCCCAGCGACGTGCTCGACATCCTCGGCGAGCAGAACACCCGGAATCTGGCGGCGACCCTGAACTGGGTGAACCGCTACGAGCGCGGGCTGCCGGGCAGTTTGAGCATCGGTATATCGAACTCGGACATCGGCGCCCATCTCGCCAGCCATCCCCGGATCCGGAAAAGCTGCGAGATCGGCAGCCGGCTCAACGGTGCCACCCGATTGCTTTCACCTTCGGTGGCGGCGGCGGCTCACTACATTTTCGCGCGGCTGGATGAAAGCGAGGCGGACGCCTTCTTCGAGTTCCTGGTCGATGGCGTCGGGGCCACCAGTCGCCACGATCCCAAGGTGGTCCTGCGCAACAAGCTGCTGGGCAATCGCAGTGAAACCGCCAAGCTCAAGGACGTTTACCTGCTGGCGGTGACGATCAAGGCCTGGAACGCCTTCAGAAACAAGCGCGAGGTCGAAAAGCTGTATTGGGTGGTCGGCAACGGCACCACCTCGCAGCAGGAAGTTTTTCCGGAGGCGATCTGATGGCCCGGCGAATTTCCGAGGAGCTGGCCAGGGCGATCCAGGAGCAAGCGAAGATCGTCCGGCCGGAACTGGTCTATGCCGACAACGTCATCGTCGGCCCGCGTCTGCGCCGGGCCGATCCGGCGGTGGTCGAGACACTGGCTCGGTCGATCGCCGAGATCGGGCTGCAGGTGCCGATCTCGGTTCGGCTGGAGGAACAGCCGGATCGTCAGTGCTTGTTCCTGGTCGCCGGAGCGCATCGGCTGGCGGCCGTCAAGAAACTCGGTTGGGAACAGGTCCCGGCGGTGTTCATCGAGGCTGACAGCATTGATGTTCGTCGCTGGGAGATTGCCGAGAATCTGCACCGGGCGGAACTGACCGTGCTCGAACGAGCCGAGCATGTGACGGAGTGGCTGAGGCTGACCGAGGAAAAACAGCGGGGAGTTTTGCGTCAAGTTGACGCAAAACTCAGCGTTCGCGGCAGAGAGGGCGAAGGGCGGCCGGAAAGTGGCATCCGCGCCGCATCGCGCGAACTCGGCATCACGGAGCCGGAGGCTCGTCGGTCCGTCACGATCGCCGAGGCGCTGACTCCGGAAGCCAAAACCGCCGCCGTCGATGCCCATCTCGACGACAACCAGTCGGCTTTGCTGACGGTCGCCAAGACCCCGGCCGAACAGCAGGTGGCCAAGGTCGGGGAACTGGTCCGGCAACGGCGGGGTGCTGCCGAGCCGGCCCCCGATCCGCGCAAGGCCGCCGCCGGGGAATTGGCCGGTCATCTCGCTCCCCGTTTCAGCCGGGAGGAATGGCCGCGCCTGCTCGAACTCATCACGACCCTCAAATGCCGCCTGTTGGTCGAGGAACTGACGCGCCTCGGCGTGACCGGACCGGAGCCGGGTGGTGAAGGGTGACCAACCACCGCCCCCTGATCGTCGATGACGGGCTGATCGCCCGTCTCGGCGATGGCGACACTCTGGTGCTGCCCTCGGTCACCGCCCTGCGGCTGCTCGGGGTGGATCGTAACAAAGCGGTGATCTCAGTCAGTCTCTCGAACTTCATCAAGGGCGTCGGAACCATCCTGGTTCAGGATGACGGCGCGGGCGGAGTGATCATGACGGCCTCACAAACCAACACGACCCGGTTGCTTGGCGACGATGGCGCGGCTCTGACCGGCAGCGCCGCCGATCCGGCCTGGGACGGTGTCGCCCCATCCTCGACCTGGACCGCGATCTGGAAAACCCTGGTCGCGCGGCTGGAAGCGGTGCGGGTCTTGCTCACCGGGACGCTTAAGGTCGACGGCAGCGCCGTGACCCAGCCGGTGAACCCGAAACAGTTCTGCCCGACCAGCACCGTGAAGTTGAGCCCGATCGTCAGCAGCGTCAGCGCCTGCATCCCGACCGGAACTACGGCGCTCAGGATATACAATTCCGGGCCGACCACCGTGTTCGTGAGGTGGGGCACCGGCGCCCAGACCGCGACCGCCAATGACCTGCCCATCGCCTCGGGTGCAAGCGAGATGTTCGGGAAGGCCAGCGCCAACGATACGGTGGCGGCAATTTCCACCGGCATGGCCACCGTCTACGTTTCCGCCGGCAACCGGGTGTAACCGATGGATACCTCGTTCGATGCCGCGCACTGGGCCGACCAGTTGTGGCGCGACGGGTCTGCGCCCGAGCCGACCCTGACCGTCTCGGCTTGGGCCGATGCGCATCGCATCCTGCCCGATCTCAGCGCCGAACCCGGCCAGTGGCGCACCACCCGCGTGCCGTACCTTCGCGAGATCATGGATTGCCTTTCCGCCTGCAACCCGGTCGAGCGGGTGGTGCTGATCAAGGGCGGTCAGTTGGGCGGCACCGAATGCGGCCTGAACTGGATCGGCTACGTCATCCATCACGCGCCGGGGCTGATGCTGCTGATCATGCCGACCCTGGACGCGATCAAGCGCAACACCACGGCGCGCATCGATCCGATGATCGCGGCGGCGCCGATGCTGGCCGATCTGGTGGTCGAGCCCCGCGCCCGCGAGCCAGGCAACAGCCAGTTCCGGAAAATCTTTCCGGGCGGGCAATTGGTGATGGTCGGCGCCACCAGCGGCGTCGGCCTGCGCTCCACGCCGGCCCGCTATCTGTTCCTCGACGAGGTCGATGCCTATCCCGGCGATGCTGGCGGCGATGGCGATCCGGTGGCGCTGGCCATCCAGCGCACAGTCACCTTCCGGGGGCGGCGCAAGGTCTTTCTGTGCTCGACGCCAACGCTGAAGAATCTCAGCCGGATCGAGAAAGCCTATCTGGAATCCGACCGTCGCCGCTTCGAGGTGCCGTGCCCGAGGTGCGGCGAATACGCGGTGATCGAGTGGTGCCAGATCGAATGGCCCGAGGGTCAGCGTCCGCTCGCCCGCCGGGTCTGCCCGCACTGCCACGGTTTCGCCGAGGAGCGGGAGAAGCCGGCGATGCTGGCGGGCGGACGCTGGGTCGCGACATCCGAGGGCGACGGCCGCACCGCCGGCTTCCACATCTCGACGTTGTATAGCCCGTTTGAGACCTGGGCCGAAATCGCCCAGGAGCACGGGCAGGTTCATCGCGATCCACCGCGTCTGCAGGCCTGGACCAACAACAAGCTGGGCGAGACCTGGGAAGATCAGGCGGGCGAGGCGGTGGACGCCGATCCGCTGATGGCGAGGCGTGAGCATTGGGGCCTGTTGCTGCCGGCCGGAATTGCCGTGCTCACCGCCGGTGTTGACCTCCAGGGCGACCGCATCGAACTCCAGGTGGTCGGCTGGGGCCGCGACGAGGAATGCTGGGTTATCGATTACAAGGTGATCTGGGGCGACCCGTCTGGTCCGAAGGTCTGGGCCGATCTCGATTCAGCGCTGTACGCCACTTACGCTCACAGCCGCGCCGTGCCCGACCTTGCCATCCGCGCGGTGGCCATCGACACCGGCGGCCACCACACCAAAGCCGCCTACGAGTTCTGCCGCACCCGGCTCGCTCGTCGCATCTGGGCGATCAAGGGTCGGGGCGGTCCCGGCGTTCCAGTCTGGCCGCGCCGCCCGAGCCGCTCCAACAAGGGGAAAATCCCGCTGTTCATCGTCGGCGTCGACGCGGTGAAGGATGCGCTGTTCGCACGGCTGAAGCTGACTGAGGCCGGTCCCGGCACCGTCCACTTCGGCTCCGACCGCGATGCCGACTATTTCCGGCAACTCACCGCCGAGAAGGTGGTGACCCGTTACGAGCGCGGTCGTCCGGTGCGGATGTGGCAGCCGAAACGCGAGGGCGAGCGCAACGAGGCTCTCGACACCATGGTCTACGCCACCGCCGCCCTCCAGGGCCTGATCACCATGGGTTTGCGCCTCAACTTTGAGGCCACCGCCATGCTCGCCGCGCCCGAGAAAACCGGCGACAGCAAACCGGTGTCCCGGACACCGGTGCGGCGTCGAGTCATCGACAGTTCGTACATGTAGGCCGCCATGACCGACCTCTCCTTCATCGCCGACCGGCTGGAACGCCGGCCGATCGGCTGGTTGCGTCCGTTCGACCGCAATCCCCGAGTTCACGATCCGGAGCAGGTGGCGCGGATCGCCGGCTCGATGGCCGAGTTTGGCTTTGTCGTACCGATACTCGCCGATGGCCGGGGCAACATCATCGCCGGCCACGGTCGGTTGCTGGCGGCGGAACGGCTGGGACTCTCCGAGGTGCCGGTGGTCGTGGTCGACCATCTCTCGGAAACCCAGCGCCGGGCCTACGTCATCGCCGATAATCAGTTGACCCTGTCGTCGCGCTGGGACGACGAACTGCTGGCCGGACTGCTGCACGAGTTGAATTCCCAAAACTTCGATCTCGACCTGCTCGGGTTCAGCGCCGCCCAGCTTGATGACCTGATGGCGCCGCTGGAGGACGACGAACCGGCGGCGGGCGGTGGCGACGACGGCGCCGAGGATGAAGTGCCGGAACCAGCCGCCCAGCCGGTGTCGCGCTTGGGCGACCTGTGGTTGCTGGGGGAGCATCGTCTGTTTTGCGGTGACAGCACCGATCCGGCGGCGGCGGCCCGGCTGATGGCTGGGGACGCCGCCGCGCTGCTGTTCACTTCTCCGCCCTATGGGAACCAGCGGGACTACACCACCGGCGGCATCGGCGATTGGGATCGCCTCATGCGCGGCGTCTTCACCAACCTGCCGATGGCCCCGGAAGGTCAGGTGCTGGTCAATCTCGGCCTGATCCATCGCGACGGTGAGTGGCTACCCTATTGGAACGGCTGGCTGGAGTGGATGCGCTCTCAGGGCTGGCGCCGCTTCGGCCTCTACTGCTGGGATCAAGGCCCTGGCCTTCCCGGCGACTGGGGCGGCCGGTTCGCTCCCTCGTTCGAGCTTGTGTTCCACTTCAACAAGAAGGGCCGTAAGCCCAACAAGATCGTCCCCTGCAAATACGCCGGGCAGGACACCCATCTCCGCGCCGACGGCCATTCCACCGCCATGCGCAAACCGGACGGCTCGGTCGGGGAATGGACCCATGCCGGGCAGACGACCCAGGAGTTTCGGCTGCCCGATAGCGTGATCCGCATCGGCCGGCACAAGGCCCGCGGCATCGAGGTCGAACACCCGGCGGTGTTCCCGGTTTATGGGTAGCCCAATGATATGTTGATCTCTGGACCGACTGATAAATTTTTTCCGGTAAAATTCAATCTATTGACAAGCGTGCGCGTGCAGATTTGCTCAACATAATAATGCCCCGTCATCCTGACGCCATGGTGGCATCGGGTCATGAGGAGCACATGCATGTTGAAACCGCACTCTGAATTTTCGGCACGGCG